>CAZTCX010000091.1:0-14279 GCA_964612515.1 uncultured Lentimicrobiaceae bacterium
CTTGCAAACTTTAAGAAAATCAGTCCTAAAACTACGTGTTTGTATTCAGCAGGCTCAACGCTTCCTCTCAATTTATTCGCTGCTTCCCAAAGGGTAACTTCTATCGGTTTATCGTTTCCGTTCTTTTTTGCCATTCTATATTTTCAGTCTGTTAATTAAAAACCCAAAGATACTTAACTCAGTGGGTGCGTCGGCAAGAAAACAGCTCTTTTGCAAACCTTGGTCGTGTGTCGGCTTGTGCGGTTTGCAAATGTGTTGTTTTGTGCGTTGGCTGTTCATTATTTGGTTTTTATTTCTTTGTCTTTTAATAGCAAATTGTCTGCTGTTTATGTCTTTTTTTACACTTGGCGGTAACGTCTGTGTAAAGTTAAGTTAACTATATTTATTATTATCTTCATTTTTGTATCTTATTGATATTATTAGTTTTAGAGTCAATAAAATGATCTAATGGGCTTTTGATTTTTGCAAGAGCAGCATTGGCAATGGGTTGTAGATTTCCGTGGTTTTCGAACTTTCGTGTCCTGAGCATTGCTGGCAGCTGAGACTAAAATCCTTCTCGAAAATCAGGCTCACCACTGATGGGTCGTGGTGTGTGTCATTAGCCAATGTGATAACCGGGTTCCTCATTTGCCAGAATGATAATTTTATTCGAAGCCAAAAATAGTAAACTATTTCATTGGGGAGAGCATTTCCTCAATTTTTCATTTTGTGTTTTAAGGACACAAGGCAAGACAATTGGCTGACCGCAGAATGTTACTCCCGGAGAACAACTTTCCATTGTTCGGGAGAGGAGGACATGGAAACGTTAAAATGAGGTGGGAAGGAATACGGAAAGGCTGCGACAAGCATCGAACCAGCAATCATCAAAGCCATTTTATAGTAATGCTATTTATCTGTTAATCGATTTTTTAAATCCATATGCTCATGCAGAATCCTGATAATTACAATTTCACCTTCTTTGATTCTGTGATAAAAAATTATGTGTCGGCCTGCTCTAAATCCCAATAAATTATCTGTTACCATAAAGTAATCCTTACCTAATTCAGGATTTGATGCTAATTCGATGTAGTTGTCCAGGAGCATTTTGTAGTATTTGTTTGCTTGATTTTCAGACTATCTGTCGGATGTATAATTCCAAATCTGAGACAAATCAGCAACTGCCTTATTCGTTAAACTATACTTAGCCATTCAAGCCTTTTTTAGCTTTTAAGCTTCCTAAATGCGACTCTGGGTTGAAATCGTGAGCTATTCCGCTCTCTATCCCTTCCTCGATCGCTGCTTTTAAAGCAATGACTTTGTTCTCTTCTTCCTCTAAAAGTCTCAATCCTGCACGGACTACTTCATCAGCGTTTTTATACCGGCCTGCAGAAATCCTACTTTTAATAAAGTCTTCAAAATAATTGCCTATCGATAACGATTTATTGTATGCTCCCAAAGGTTCGTTTACATTGTCATTTTCCATTTCCCAATAGGTATTGATCTTCGCAAAAGTACGACAATGTTTTTAAATAAAATTCTCAATCCTTGACCACCCCTCACGAACATTTGCCCGCTCAGCGGGTTTAACCATGATTGAAAATTCATCAGCAAAATTTTTTAACAGAACTCAACCAACAAACATTTAATGCCCCCACGGCTCGAATTTACCAATACACCCATTCCGCTGCTTATCCGTAAGCTGGCCATCCCCACCAGCGTGGGTTTCTTTTTTAATACCATGTTTAATGTGGTGGATACCTGGTATGCCGGCATGATTTCAACGCTGGCGCAGGCCGGGCTTGCCATCTCGTTTCCGGTATTTTTCATCATCCTGTCGGTGGGCATGGGCATCGGCACCGGCACCACCGCCCTGATCGCCAACGCGCTTGGCCGGCGCGACGAACGACAGGCGCGCATGTACGCCCAGCAGGCCATCACCTTTGGTTTTCTGCTCTCGCTGGTGCTGAGCGTGGTTGGCTATCTGGTGGTACCTTATCTTTTCCGGTTTATGAATGCCAGCGGCGAATATCTGCAGCTTGCGCTCGACTATATGAATGTGATCCTGATTTCTACCGTCACCTTTTTGCTCAACGGAATCCTCAACGGTATCCTTTCGTCGCGTGGCGATGCCCATTCGTATCGCAATGTGCTGGTAGCTGGCAGCATCCTCAATATTGGGTTCGACCCGCTGCTATTGTTTGGCTGGGGGCCGATTCCAGCCATGGGTATCCAGGGTATTGCGCTCTCTACCGTACTCATCCAGGCCGCCGGATTGCTTTACATGGGCTACCGCGTCAGTCGTACCGAGTTGTTTATCCGCATCCGTCCACAGTATTTCATCCCGCGAAAGGAATATTTCAGAGAAATTGCACGGCAGGGATTTCCCGCCAGCCTCAATATGATGACCATCGCCATCGGAATATTCATCATCACCTGGTTTATCAGCGGCTATGGCAACGACGGCGTGGCAGCTTATGGCATCGCTACCCGCATCGAACAGATTGCGCTGTTGCCTACCATCGGCCTCAACATAGCAGTGCTGGCCATTGTCGGGCAAAATTTTGGTGCCGGCCATTACGAACGGGTTCATGAGGCTTATCGCAAAAGTTTAAAATATGGTGCTATCATCATGAGCGCAGGCATGGTGTGGGTGTTTCTGCTCAGCGACCTGCTCGTGCGGTTTTTCACCGCCGATGATCACGTAACCGACATTGGCGCTACGTATCTCAAAATAGCTGTGCTGATGTTTAATAGTTATGTGCTGCTGAACGTTTCAGTGGCCGTGTTGCAAGGAATGAAAAAACCAATGTTTGCCGTGTGGATTGGTTTATTCAGGCAGGTGGTGATGCCTATTACGCTTTTCGGGATATTTTCGTGGGTGATGAAGCTGGAGCTAACAGCCATCTGGTGGGGACTTGTAGCTATCAACTGGACGGCAGCGCTTTTCTCAGTTTTTTATGTAAACAGAA
This sequence comes from uncultured Lentimicrobiaceae bacterium, assembly GCA_964612515.1. Lineage (GTDB taxonomy): Bacteria > Bacteroidota > Bacteroidia > Bacteroidales > 4484-276 > SABY01. The sequence goes on from CAZTCX010000091.1 coordinate 2,949, forward strand.
AGCTGCGTAAAATGTCACACTTACCATCACAGGCACCTGATGCGGCTAAACTTTAAGGCATTGCCTGTGTTAATGTTTTATCTTTTATAAAAGCCTTACTTATTAATCTACAAAATAAAAACGTCATGAAAACATTAAGTTTCAAAAACAACGACACTATCCCGATGCTGGGGCTGGGCACCTGGAAATCGGAGCCGGGCGAAGTGTATCAGGCGGTGATAGACGCTGTGAAAGCCGGCTACCGCCACATCGATTGTGCGCCAATTTATGGCAACGAACGCGAAATTGGTCTGGCACTCGATCATCTCTTTAGCACTGGCATCGTGCATCGTCACGAACTTTTTATCACTTCCAAACTTTGGAACAATATGCACCATGCCGATCAGGTGCTGCCCGCAATCAAATCGACGCTTACCGACCTAAGGCTGGACTACCTCGATCTTTATCTGATCCATTGGCCGGTAGCACTTAAAAATGATGTTGTTTTCCCCAAAAAAGGCGAAGATATTTTGTCGCCTGACGAGCTGCCCCTGAGCGAAACCTGGCTTGGTATGGAGCAGGCAGTAAATCACGGACTGGCACGCCACATTGGTGTTTCTAATTTTAGCATCGAAAAACTCAAAAAGTTGATGAAGGGAGCCAACATAAAACCGGAACTCAACCAGATAGAGCTGCATCCATATTTACAACAGGAAAAAATGCTTCACTGGTGCAATGATAACGGCGTCCTGCTCACAGCCTACGCGCCATTAGGCTCCCGCGACCGTCACCCGTCGATGAAAGGCGACAACGAACCCAGCCTGCTCGAAAATCCCATTATCAATGAGGTAGCCAGCAACCACGGCATGACGCCGGCACAGGTGCTCATCAACTGGGCGATTGCACGTGGCACCATTGTCATCCCAAAATCGGTGCATAAGGAGCGAATTATCGAAAACCTAAAAGCCATCGACTTTGAACTCACTGCTGATGAGATGCTGAAAATCGAACAGCTCGACCGCCATTTTCGTTACGTCAGCGGAAGCTTTTGGTACATAAAAGGCGCACCCTATACCTCCGACAGCCTCTGGGACGAGAAATAAAATCCTGCAGGGTGGGCATGGCGCGTAATAAAGTAAGTAGTAAGTACGAGTGGGTGGGGGTGCTTCCTGTTTTAAACACGATGCGTTCCACTCATTACAAAATGTTGCGATTGCCAGAATCAGCGCCCTTTATGGTATATTTGCCTGTTTTTCAATAAAAAGGAAATGTTTCACCACGAAAGGGCACGGGCATGATTAGTGAGGTTTTTCAAAAAGATACCGAACACCTGTTCGACACACCCATTCTGCAGCAAACGGCCTATTGGTCGGACGTAAAGCAGAATCTGGGATATCATACGCTGGCACTCGATTATAAGCTGCCGCAAAGCGAACTCCACGAAGCCGGAACTCCTTCTGCCAAAGTCCCGGCGGATCTATTGGTAATCCTTCAACCCATCAACAGAAGCCACACCTACGCCTATGTTCCCTACGGGCCGGAGCTGGAGCCGCTGTCCGAAAACCAGGGAGCTTTCCTTGAAGAGCTTTCGGAGAGTTTGCGATCCTACCTGCCACCATCGTGCGTTATGATTCGTTACGATCTGTTGTGGCAGTCGCCGTGGGCTGCGGAGGATTCGTTTTTTGATAAAAAAGGAAGCTGGTTGGGACCTCCGAACAACCGGATTCAGGAAATGCGTCTCAATTACAATACGGTAAAATGGAACTTGCGAAAAGCGCCTACCAATATTCTGCCCAGCAACACCATTTTTCTCGATCTCAAAAAGGAGCCCGATAAATTGCTTAGCGCAATGAAGCCAAAGACACGCTACAACATCAAGCTTTCGGAGCGCAAAGGCGTGCAGGTTCGTACTGCTGGCATCGATGAAATTGAAATTTGGAACCAACTCTACCTGGAGACCACCAGCCGCAACGGTATCTTCCTCAACGACATCGACTATTTCAAAACTGTGCTTGCCACACGTCCTGACAAAGATTCGGTGAAGGTGAAATTGCTGATTGCTGAATTTAACGGATTGCCGCTGGCTGCTATGTTTCTGGTTATGGCAGGTCGGCGCTGCTCTTATTTATACGGCGCTTCATCTTCTATGCATCGCAATTTGATGCCAACCTATGCCTTGCAATGGTACGCCATAAATCTGGCGCAGGAGCATGGCTGCGTAGAGTACGATATGTTTGGTGTTTCTCCCGGTGCCGACGTAAATCATCCCATGAGCGGGCTCTATAAATTTAAAACCGGGTTTGGTGGCAATATCTTTCACTCGCTTGGATGCTGGGATTACCCCCTGCTTGCCGATGAATACGTGCAACACACTGCCCGCGAAATGAACCGGCAGGGATATCATCTCAGTTAAATTTCTAAATCTCTAATTCTCAAATCACAGCGGTAAATTAGATTTGGTTGGGCAGGTCACGGTTAGTTGAGCTAAGACCCACAAAAGTGTTATGATGCCCGCTCAAGCCTGTAACCCGGCTTTAAGAAAAATTAAAAAATAAAATGTTGTTGTATTATTAAATAATATACTTTTGCAACGTTTTTAAATTAAATCATTACAATTACAATTACATTACATTCATTACAATGAGAAAAGGAACAGTAAAATTTTTCAATGAATCCAAAGGTTTTGGATTTATTGTCGAGGATGACTCGAAAAAAGAATACTTTGTACACGCTACCGGCCTGGTGGATGAAGTCCAGGAAGGCGACGTTGTCGAGTTTGACGTTACAGAAGGTAAAAAAGGACTGAATGCGATCAACGTTAAAGTTGCGTAATCATCTTTCTTAATACTTTAAGTAAAAAAGGCCTGCTTCATAGAAGCGGGCTTTTTTTTTGCTATTCGCCGCTCTCTCCAAGATGTTTGGCGTAGTTGCGCCATTTGTCGATGGTTTGCTGCATATCTGCGGGCAAATCGGATTCGAAGCGCATTATGCGATGGGAGGTAGGATGCACAAATCCCAGCGAACGTGCGTGAAGTGCCTGGCGTGGTAGCAGTTGGCGGCAGTTTTCGACGAACTGTTTATACTTTGTAAAGGTGGTGCCTTTCAGGATTTTGTCGCCGCCGTAGCGCTCGTCGTTGAAGATTGGATGACCAATAAATTTCATGTGCGCTCTGATCTGGTGTGTGCGCCCTGTTTCGAGGCGGCAGCTTAGCAGCGTGACGTAGCCAAAGCGCTCGACCACTTTATAATGTGTGACAGCATGCTTGCCCTGGCTTTCATCGGCAAAAACAAACATCTGCAAACGGTTGTCGGGGTTGCGTCCGAGATTGCCGGTGATGGTTCCTTCGGCTACATCAAAATCGCCCCACACCAGCGCCAGGTATTCCCGATGGATGGCATGATCGAAAAACTGCTTGCCCAGAATCGTTTGTGCCAGCTCATTTTTCCCTACCAGCAGCAGCCCTGACGTGTCTTTGTCGATACGATGCACCAGCGCCGGCACTATTTCCGGCTGGTCTTTGAAATAATATGCCAGCGCGTTGAGTAAGGTTCCGGTGTAGTTGCCGTGCCCGGGATGAACCACCATGCCCGCAGTTTTATTTACGACAAGTACATCGTCGTCTTCATAAACGATATCGACAGGCAGGTTTTCAGCGACAAGTTCAAAATCCTGCACTGGCTGTGGCAACACGATGCTGATGATATCGTTGGGACGGATTTTATAATTGGGCTTTTGGGGATGGTCGTTTACCAGGATGTTACCGGCTTTTGCCGCATTTTGGATTTTGTTGCGCGAGATGTTTTCCAGGCGGTTAAAGAGGAATTTATCAAGCCGCATGGCTCCTTGCCCCGGGTCGGAAATGATGCGGTAATGTTCAAAAAGTTCTTCCTGATCTTCCTGTTCGTCGGCGGAGGCGGGGATTGTTTCGCGCATATTTACTGGGTTTCTGTTTTCAGATTATTGACTTTCTTTCGATCAGCTCATTAAACCATTTGTTCAACACAAGATTTTGCAACAGCCTTTTGCAACAGCCTTTTGCAACCTCTCGCTTAACCTGATCTCCACCAACGAAAAAATCACTTAAGTATCTGCAACTTTTCTGACATATCGCGTCCTTTTACCGGATCGATTAGCCGAACGATGTAAAAGCCATTGTGCAAATGAGAGAGATCAATAGTTGGTCGGTAATTTCCTTCGTAAACGCGCTGCCCCATAAGATTATACACCAACACTTTGATTTGCGAAAGCTCATCCTCTTTTGGCAGTACAAATCCCGGCTTGTTGGTATAGTTGGGATAGTTCAGAAACTTAATTTTTATCTGTCCGTCATAACTTGGGTTGGGTGCAATACGGAATAAATCGATGGGGGTTGACTTTGTGTCAGGCCGGTTAATTGGTAATTTGCCCAATACCGGGCGTATCATTAGCGCTCCCTGATAGCTGGAGGTAGTCCAGGTTCCGGTGGTATTATAAAAAATATGCTTGCTCACGTCATTGTTAGCATCAAAGCCTACGTTGAGGTTGTTCGGTGTATCCTGAATCCATCCGACATAAATAGTTCCCTGTACCGGCAGCAGTTCGTCGATCGGTATGCGATAAAATTGGTATAGGCTGTCTGAAAACTGTGGCTTGTGGCGTTCTTTTGAGTAAATGATGTCGCCCGGCTGACCCTCCAGGTCGTTCCACACTGCCAAAGTGAAATATTGTTGGTTGGCAGCTTTGAGTGTTTTATTAAAATAAAAATCGACAGCTCGCAGCGTATCCCGGCGGTTGAGCGTAAACTGATAAGCCAGTTGCGATCCGGCAGGAGTGAGGCCGTAGCCAAACTCGGCAGTGCCATCGTCGTAGGCGTAATAGTTATAAAACTTCTGGCGGAAGCTCATGGTATCGCCCAGACCTAACACAGGGTCTCCTTTCAGGTGGTGCCGTATGTCGAAATAGATGCTGTCGCGGTTTCCGAAAGGCGGGAAAACACCATTCACAGGCGGAAAGGCAAAGTTGACGTAATCAGAAAAGCCGCTTACATTGAAAGGCCGCAGGTCACCGTTCCCGGCATCGTAGCCAAACTCAAGTTGTCCCAGATCATTATAAACTTCATAGGTATATTGCACTGTTTGGTTCCCGTTGTCGAGGTTGCTGATGTACATGTCGAACATTCCATTTAGTGCCTCTACCGGATCGTCGCTATATTGATAGAAAGGCATGCTTTGAAACTCTTTGAGAAATGAAGGCGCCCGCTGCGAAAAGGTAACATCCCGGTGCGTAGTGTCGAGGCGGCTGCGGTTACGGTCCAGCACGATGTAATCCACGTTCCAGTAATCGCAGTTGCTCTGCCAGCTCTGCAGGTTATCGCTGGCAATACTGGCGTAGTTCATCAGTCGAAACTGAAAATCGTTTCTAAACCATATCGAATCTACAATGGGGATAAATACTTGTTTGAAATATTGTGAATCATTCGCTGCAAGAAACTCATTGAGAGTGCTGCCGGGCACTCCCCAAACGCGATGCCAGGAGGTTTCTGGAATAAGTACCGAATCACAGGGTAGCGTCACATAGTCGCCGAGAAAGAGCGTGTCGTGGATGCGCATTCCCCAGGTAAAGTCGCAGGGCGAAAATAGCGTGTCGCCGGGGAAGATAGTATCCACACCATAAATATCCATCAAAACAGTGGTGGAATCAACATGGCTGTAGGTAAAATTACCGGTGTAGAAACCGAAGTCGAGCACCAGCGAATCTTGCGGTTGTGGGTCGTTACCGGTACCTTCCGGCTGAAAATAAAAGCTTAGATAAACCGAGTCGTTGGGCGAAAGTGCTTTTGCTGATGGCGAAAATATAGAGTCGAGCCGAATGGGACGCGAGATGAGCTGGTCAGCTATGAATTGCAATGGATTGGCATCGCCATAAATGTTACCCTTGCTATCGATGGCATCGAAAGTGGCAACGCCCCACGAAGGCGGAAACAAGGAAAAATCGCTGTTGATATAAACGTCCTTGTTCATCCACCGTGCGGTGTCAGGAAAGATGCCCTTCTGCTTGAAGTCGTCGAAGAAAGGCAGATTCACAGCCTGCGGTACCTCCAGTTTGGAAGATTTTAAATTGTTTTGTTCTAAAGATTTCCAATCCAAAAGTGCCGCCTGCTTCACTGCCGGATTCACGGGCAATCCCGTCAGGATTTCCTGTGCCTGCAGATTAACGGCTAAAAGAGATATCAATATGGAAATAAAAAAATACTTCATTCTGTAGGTTCTTCTTCCTGATTAATAATTTCATCGATGATTTCCGGTGGATTATTTATCGATTGCAAGAGCGAATCGAAATCGTAAAACTCATCGGAACGCAGCCACAGTGCAACTGGTGATCCCATATCGGCCCATTCCGTTTCGCGCCAGTCGGGTTGCTGTGCATAAACACGCATGGGGTCGTTGCTGCTGCCGTCTAAATATTTTACCCTGCCCATATTAAGCGAAGCATTGAGGATTGCCTCAGAGGCTTGCTGCAAAGTCATCCCAATTAAAGATGGCACATTGGTTTTCTTATCGTTGAGTCCGGTGCCCAGGGTAAGGTCGATGTGCGTACCTTTCGTCACCTCAGTACCGGGCGTGATGGTGACGCCGTCGAGCTGCTGATCGAGCACGGCGTTGCGCGCAAAATTAGTTTCGTATGTGAGCGTGCCTGCCTGTAATCCGGCAATCTTGAGCTGATTTACAGCCTGACGCAGCGACAGATCGCGGAGGTTGGGCATCTTCACCATTTCGGGAGCGGTGGCTACGATGGTGACGTAGATTTTGCGTCCGCGTTTTACTGTGGCGCCGGGGTAGGGGTTTTGGAGTACAACTTCGCCTTTGTTGTAATTGTCGTCATAAATGGAGTCGATGATGATAAATTCAAAATCGTTGGCCTGATCATGCTCGCTGAGCTGCGTGACATGCAGTCCTGTAAACATCGGCACCTTGATTTTTTGCCCGTGGCGCGTGTATAAATTAATAGATCCCATCACGATCCAAATCAGCACAGCCAGAGCTACCAGTGCTAATCCCAGATTTTTAAGGAAAATTTTGCTTTTTAAAAACGTAGTTACGCGCATACTTTTTTGTGATGGCCTGAGGCCTTCAACCCCTTTTCGTTATGAATAAAAAAACGCTATTTTTTTTAAAGATTAATAACTGCTAATGCCCGCTTTTATTGCAGTTACAATGGGGCAAAGATAGCAGATAAATGGGTTTTGGACAGTGGGTAAAAGGTTGGCTTTTCCCATATCACGGCTGACAACACAGTATCCGCTCCCTCAATGCCCCATCCCCGGTCCTTCCCCGATTCGGCGAAGGGAGCTCACTTTCGTGGCATTGTGGGAAAGCCCAAACGAAACGCTCCGTTCAGCGCACTCCCATAAAGCCCGGCAGGAGAGAGGTCGGGGATGAGGTCTGAAAAGACGGACGTGTATCAATAAAAGAATACCTCTCAGTCATGGATAAAACGCTATAATTATTTGAATTTTCATTAAAAAGCTGCATTTTGTTACATTTGCGCGCTTTAAAAAATGATTGTGTGATGACAAAAAAAACGATAGCCGTTATTGCCGGTGGCGATTCAGGCGAATATGATATTTCGATAAAAAGCGGCTCTGTGGTAGCCGAAATGCTCGATTCCCAGAAATACGATACCTACCTCATCCAAATCCGCGGAAGCGAATGGTTTTATCAAAGTAGCGATGGGAAGGTGTTTATTGATAAAAATGATTTCAGCTTGCCGCTGCCAGCGGGGCGTATCCATTTCGACTGTGTTTTTTGCGCAATCCACGGCACGCCTGGCGAAAATGGCCTGCTGCCAGCTTATTTTGAGATGCTCGGCATTCCATTCACTGCTTCAGGTTCGCTGATTTCGGCGCTTACTTTTAATAAAAATTACTGCAATCGCGTTGTGGCTTCCTATGGCGTGCTTACCGCGCGTTCGATGCATCTTTTTGCCAACGATCGGTTAGATGCTGATGAGATTTTGCAGCAGCTCACTCTTCCTGTTTTTGTAAAACCCAATGCCGGCGGATCGAGTGTGGGGATGAGTAAGGTGAAACATGCCGGAGACCTTTTGCCTGCCATCAAAAAGGCTTTTGCCGAAGACACCGAAATTCTTATCGAAGCGTATGTGGAAGGACGCGAGTTTACATGCGGCGTACTTCGTCGCAGCGGTAAGCTGATGGTGCTTCCTTTGTGCGAAGTCGTTAGTAAGAATGAATTTTTCGATTTCGAAGCCAAATACGATCCGTCGCTGGCTACAGAGCTGGTGCCGGCACCTATTCCAGATGCTCTGGCAGAGCGCATTGCCGACACTTCCCGTTTGGTTTATCAAAAGCTCAATTGCAAAGGTGTGGTTCGTGCCGATTATATTTATTCCGCGAAAAGCGACCAGCTTTATTTTATAGAAATCAATACGGTTCCCGGCCTCACCCATGAAAGCATCGTTCCCAAGATGGCTGCCGAAGCGGGCATCACGCTAACCGAGCTTTTTACCATGCTCATCGAAGAGACGCTTCATGAAAGCGAAAATAGAGATTAGATTGCAGAGACGCACAAATTGGGCATTTCCACTTTCGTTAAATATTCTCCGGTTTTTCCGGTAACGGAAATTTTCCATCCCACACTATCTTCAGATAATCTTCCGGATCGGTGTCGCCCTCGGTATTGATAAGTAGAATCTGCGAATCATTATCCAAACCAAGCTTCTGGCGCAAAGCCGCATAGGCGGGCTCCATTATCGTCAGCAAGGCTCCGAGCGTTACCGCTCCTGATTCGCCCGAAATCACGCGTGGGTCGCTGCCGGTTGGAGCGCCGTAAACACGCATTCCGCGTGCTGTTGTATAGTCAGGACAGGCTGCAAAAACATTGGCATAGTCGCGCAGGATATTCCACGCCAGTGGGCTGGGATCGCCACAAGCCAGGCCGGCCATGATGGTATCAAGCTCGCCGGGAAAGCTATGTGGTAGTCCGTCGGCGATGCGTGATGAACTAAAGAGACAGGCTGCTGCTTCTGGCTCCACCACCACAAATCGTGGCGGATTATCATAATAAAGTTGCTTGAAAAATCCAACTACGGCTGCCGCTAACGCTCCCACGCCGCCTTGAACAAAAACGTGTGTTGGCTTGTGGAGACCTTCAGTTTTCATCTGTTGCTGAGCTTCGGAAAGCATGGTGGTGTAGCCCTGCATCACCCAGCGGGGTATTTCTTCGTAGCCTTCCCAGGAAGTATCCGAAATCACCTGCCAGCCATTTTCTTTGGCATCGGCTCCTGCTTGTCGCACCGCGTCGTCGTAGGTTCCGGGCACTACTACCACGCCCGCTCCCTGCCGCTTAATGGCCTCGATGCGCGCACGGCTGGTATGCTGATGCACGTATATAATGGCAGGATAGCCAAGTTCACGCGAAGCCCAGGCCACACCCATGCCGTGGTTGCCGTCGGTGGCAGCCACAAAAACCAAAGGTTCCCGACCTGCGTAAAGGTTTGTGCTGCGTATTTCATCAAAACTGAGCGAATCCCCCTTTCCGTGCATTTGTTGCAATCGTTTGTAAATGGCGAAGGAGCCGCCAAGAACTTTGAAAGCATTTAAGCCCATACGCTGCGATTCATCTTTTACAAGAATTTCTTTCACTCCGATTCTGGCAGCAAGTGCCGAAAGCCGTCGCAGTGGCGTGGCTTCGAAGCCGGGAATCTGATGGTGGAATTTCTGTGCTTCTGCAGAGGCTTCGGCAGGAAATAAAATGTCGAGGAGTCTTCGGTCGGAAGTGCTGCTGGCAAAGCTATTGGCTGTCCATTGCAGGGTAGGGAAGGTGTTCATTTTCATCTTTAAATGTCCATACTGTTAGAAGTGACAAAGGTAAAGTTTTGATCGGCAAAGTGAATATCTTTGCGCCCTGTTTGGTTTTGTCATTCAAAACTTATTTTATTAAACGATAACTTTTTATCAAATGAAAAAACATCCATTTTTTATCTTGGGAATTATTTTTTTAACGCTGATTACTTCCTGTAACCAACCACAGCCTGTTACTGAATCTGATAAGAGCAGCAACGATTATCTGCTTGCGGCTACACTTTATCCGCAGCAGTCGGCAGAGTTTCAAGCATTGTGTCTGCAGGCATACAATATTGCCCATCGTAACATGCAGGATATTTACGACACAGCTACTGATCTTAGCAGGCTTGCCATTGTGCTTGACCTTGACGAAACAGTGCTCGACAACAGCCCGTTCGAAGCGCAAAGCATTCTCGATTCGCTCCCTTACCCTCATGGCTGGGATGCCTGGATGTATGCCGCCAGCGCCAAAGCCCTCCCGGGGGCAGTGGATTTTTTAAAATCCGTGATGGACAAAGGTGTGCAGGTATTTTACATTTCTAACAGACGCGAGAAATACCGCGTGCCGACACATGAAAATCTTCAAAAGCTGGGTATTGCTCCTGCCGATAGCAGTCATCTGCTGCTCCTCATGGAAGAATCATCCAAAGAGCCCCGTCGTCAAAGCGTGCTCGAAAAATATCAAATCGTGATGTTGTTTGGCGATAATCTGGTTGATTTTGCTGCAGCTTTTGATGGAAATCCAAGTACCGCGCGCCGTGCCGAAGTTACTGACAGCCTGAAAGATGCATTTGGCAGCCGTTTCATCGTTTTTCCCAACGTTATGTATGGCGACTGGCTAAACGCGATCACAGATTATGACCTTAGCCTTACACAAGAACAAAAGCTGGACAAATACAAAGCTATCCTGGAAGGTTTTTAATATTGATAATCTTGCAGAGATGTATTGCATGCGTCTGGAAATAATGATTTCCATTCAATTGATTCGACACAATTCAGCATAGGCTGGCTTCGACTCGGTTCGGCTTGGTTCGACTACGCTCAGCCACCAACGTTCAACCACCGCACCATCACAGCCAAAGCAGTATCTATTTCTAATGGATTGCCTGCTTCATTGTTTTCTAAACTTCAATAGCCAAAACCTATGGAAATAGAAAGGACGAGTGCTTCGACAAGCTCAGCCACCGCAGCCTCGTTTGAAGGCCAGATTTTTGACAATTTGATAAACCGAAAATTTCTTTGGATTCCCGTTTTTATTGTGCCAGCGTAAAGCGCAGGCTAATGCCACCGTTGGTGGTGGAGTTGCGGTATTGTGAAGATACGTATGGGTTGTTGATGACCTTGTCGAAGAAGAGCCGGATATTCAAACGTTGATTGACCATGTAATCAGCCGAGGTGTTGATGGAAAGTACCTGTTGCCCTGACGATACCTGGTTGATGTCCTCGTCGATACGGCGCAGGATGGTTTTGTTGTTGCGGATGGAGAAGTCGGCGCGAACGTTCAGGTCGC
>CAZTCX010000092.1:0-14134 GCA_964612515.1 uncultured Lentimicrobiaceae bacterium
GTATGTTGAGCCACAGCACAACCTTTATTTCTTGCCCGGTGATGCACATAAGTTTATCTGGCAGAGCCGCCGCGACGGATGGGACCACCTTTATCTTTACCAAACCGACGGCAAGCTAATCCGCCAGATCACCAGCGGGAAGTGGGAAGTAACCGACCTGCTGGGTTTCGACAGCGAAGCCAAAACGGTTTATTACGAGTCAACCGCCGCCAGCCCTTTGGAGCGCCAGCTTTACGCAACCACCATTGAAAAGGGTCGCACCACGCGCCTCACCCAGCAGGAAGGCGTTCATGCCATCATCGCATCCGAGGGCATGAAGAATTTTATCGACATTTTCAGCAGCCCCGACTTGGCGCGCGCTTATTATCTTTTGGACAGGGATGGAAATACTGTGGAAACACTTTTGCAGGATGAAAACCCGTGGAAGGATTATGCCGTGGGCGAGATGGATATCTTTTCGCTCAAAGCCGACGATGGCCGAACCGATCTCTGGTGCCGGCTGATAAAACCTGTGGGTTTTGATCCTGCCAAAAAATATCCCGCATTGGTTTATGTTTATGGCGGCCCGCATGCCCAGCTCATCGATAAGTCGTGGACGGGTGGCGCTGGCTTTTGGCTCAACCTGATGGCGCAGAAAGGTTATGTGGTTTTTACGCTCGACAACCGTGGCTCGGCCTACCGCGGCTTCGAATTTGAAAGCGTTATCCACAGGCAATGTGGCGAAAATGAGATGGCCGACCAGATGAAAGGCGTGGAATACCTGCAATCGTTGCCGTATGTTGATCAGGAGCGCATGGGCATAGATGGCTGGAGCTATGGCGGTTTTATGACGATGTCGATGTTTTTGCGCCACCCGGGAATCTTCGAAGCTGCGTGCGCCGGCGGCCCGGTTATCGACTGGAAATGGTACGAAGCGATGTATGGCGAGCGCTACATGGATACCCCCATGCAAAACCCCGAAGGCTACAGCAAATCCAGCCTGCTCAACTATGCCGATCAGATCGACGGACACCTGTTGATGATCCATGGAACCAACGATCCGGTGGTGATGTGGCAAAACAGCCTGATGTTTCTCGACGCAGCCATCGACGCTGGCAAGCAGGTAGAATATTTCGTTTATCCCGGCGCCGGACACAACATGGGCGGCAAAGCCCGCGTGCACCTCTTCGAGAAAATCGCTACTTTCTTCGATAGCTATTTGAAATAATCACGGAAAACAACTGCATAGCTTGTTTTAAAAAGAAAGGGAGAACTTTTGGTGGCTAAGCCTTTTACAAAGTCCTCCCTAAAAAACATCACTAATGACCGGTTAAAAATTTTATAAATGACTACAACCCACAACCGGTTAAACCTCTACGAGGTATTGAAGATTTGGGGAGTTACTAATATGCTACAATACTACATCGCCTACGGCGAATTCCGCGTAGCGGATAAAGTATTGTAGAATAGTAGGTTTATCGTTATAATAACTTCCGCGTAGCGGATTAACAAATTTTAGCTGAACATCAGTGGTTTTAAAAAGAAAGGGAGAACTCTTGACGGTCAAAAGTTCTACCTAATAAATCCTGATTCGGATTATCCTAAATGAATCTTTAATAAACCACTACTTTATTCTGAATCATTGCATTTCCTGATTGAATCACAAAAACATAAATGCCGGGCGTGAGATTCGAAATCCACAGTTGATTTTGTCCAGCAATGAGCTGCTCGGTTTTCACCTGCTTACCGTCCATCGCATAAACTTTCAGGCTTGCATCTTTTTGGTAAGGATTGCTAACAATAATCTGGTCATTTGCCGGGTTGGGGCTGCAAAAGGAGGCGGATTCATTTTCATTGCCAGCTTCATCACCAATGGCAGACACGTATGACGAGTAATAAGCCTCTGCCTTGTGGATGTGAATATCACTAAACAGATTATTATTAAATACAGAAAGAACAATTAGACTATAAGCAGGTATCCATTCTTCTGACCATTTGTAAGTTGAACCGGTTACTTTTCTGTTGTCATAATCATAGGTATAGTCATATTTCCAAGCGTTTACCAAAGCGCCGATTTCAGTGTTCCACAGCTCATAAAGCCGCAAAAGCATGTTTCCTGAGTCATCATAGGTATTGCTGATTTTCGCGGTGTTTCGCCAAGCACCGATTTCGGTTTCCCAATAATCCGTTAGCTCCGTTAGCAAGTTTCCGGAAGCATCGTAGGTGTAGCTGTCTTTAAAGTATTTTACCCAAACGCCGTTTCCTCTGTCCCAATACTCCTCAAGATCCGAAAGCAAGTTTCCAGAAGCATCGTAGGTGTAGCTGTATTTATCAAAGTTAAGCCAAGCGCTGGTTTCGATATCCCAAGGCTGTTGCAGCACCAAAAGTAGGTTTCCTGAAACATCATAGGTGTAGCTGTATTTCGTATCGTTTTTCCAAGTTCCAATTTCGGTGTACCAATTAAGTTGAAGCTCCGAGTGCAAGTTTCCTACCGCATCGTAGGTGTAGCAGTATTTATAGTCGTTTTCCCAACCGATGATTTCGGTAAACCAATTCTGACGTAGCTCCGAAAGCCTGTTTCCGAAAGCATCGTAGGTATAGCTGTAATTCTGGTCGTTTACCCAAGCGCTGTTTCCGATGTGCCAATTCTGACGTAGCTCCGAAAGCCTGTTTCCGGAAGCATCGTAGGTAAAGCTGTATTTCCAGTAGTTTACCCAAGCACTGATTTCAGAGTGCCAAATCTGACGTAACTCTGAAATCCTGTTTCCGGAAGCGTCGTAAGTATTTATGTCCTTCCGGCCGTCTGCCCAAGCTTCGTATCCTAACCTCCGAAATTGGTTATGCGTTGTAAACAACCTGCCATTGGTATCGCGGGTGTAGATATATTTATAACAATCGCTGTTGGAAGCGTAGCTAAATGCACTGTCACACAGATACACCAGTTCATCAGTATTTTGTCCGTTTTTCCAAAGATCGCTTTGCTTACCGGTGTGCAGCCTGGGAAATTCACCAGCAGCATCAGCCTCAGCACGTTGATTATTCTGAAATTCGTGCTTAACAAAATGCCTGGAAGAAGGACTTTTTTCCAGTTGGAAATGTTGTGGATTTTCCTGTGCAAAGGAAGCAGTGCTTATTGCTGCAAAAAGCATGGCGAGGAGAAAGGTTTTTCTTTTCATGATTAATAGATTTGATTGTTGATAATGAATTTGATAATCCAATCTTTTTTACATCAAAAGTACATATTAAAATAAAGGGACTAAAATAAAAAACCCCCGCCAAAGAAAGATTTTGAAAATATTTCTTCAAGACAACAAAAAAAACCCCCGCCATTTGCAACAGCGGAGGTTTTTATTTTTTTAATATTAAAATCAAATTATTGAATGATCAGCTTACGCTGAACGGTGAAGTCGCTGGTGCGGATGCGCGCCACGTAAACGCCAGCCGGAAGCTGCGAAACATCTATGCTTTGGCTGCCGTCGATGCTGGTTTGCAGCACCTGAACGCCTTTCAGATCGAGAACTTCAAGCGTGGCTTTTCCCTGCGGCAGGCCGGCTATCGAAACCTGACCATGTGCCGGGTTGGGCCACAACTGCACGGCAGCCTGCTGCTGCTCAGTAATGTCGGTGTAAAGTACCATCCAATTGATCTTTGATAGGCCTTCATCAGCATAGTTTCCTGTATTCGGGAATTCACTATCATAATCGATTGATGCAGGCATCGATATCGGCCATTCATCCAGGTAAATTTTAATGAGTTCTCCATTCACGTATCCATTCGAGTTTGTATCCGTACTGTCATTTCCAAATATTACCAATACATGATCCTTTGCTGGATCAGAAATGGTTACCTCGCCAAGTACATGCCACTGATCATCCATCGCTACAAATTTATCGCCGGGGTATATAGTTACGTTACAATTGCCCAGAGCTTGTGCAGTAATCACCACCAAATGTGAGGTTCCGGTAGGTGTAACGCTTCGGGTTTCGGCGGAACCTTCACTTACCATCGGCGTGCGCTTATTGGCCGGGAAAGTAATGGTGTTGTCGGCAGTGGTTTTCACCAGATAAGATTTTCCAGGAGTAAGATGATCGAGCGTGTTGATTTGGAACGAAGGCCAATACAAATTTGTGCCTGCTACTTCTTTTACTACCACAAGATCGCTTCCCATACTGCCAAACAAATCGCTGCATGGCACGTCGCTGTTAGTAATCACTGGCATCAGATTCCAGCCCTCGTTCAGTAACAAATCGCTGCCCAGCATATCATAACCTGAGAGACTAAAGGCTGCCTGCTGTGCAAGTTTTATCTTGTAACCCTGCTGCGAGTTCCACAGGCCTAAGGTGTTCACGCCGGCGGCTGGCCACCAGGCATGTTGCATATCCTGAAGGATGATCAGATCGTCGCCCAGACTTTCAAAGATATTTGTGACGTTGGCATCTACCGGCATCAGATAGCTCGATATTCCGCTCCAGCCTTGTGGCAGATTGATAGCCTGGTGTATAACAGGAAGTGCTGCTTCTACCGGCGGGAAGATGATGTAGTCGATCCAGCCACAGTCGCTGCCCGATGCTACGGATTGATCTTTGACATACAACCACTTAAAAGTGTGCTGCCCGGGGCTAACATTGTAGCTTTCCATCGCCCAGGCCTCTTCACCCGACCATTCGCCAAGTTTGGTGTTATCAATAAAAAATCTCAGCCAGTCGTAGTTGTTTTCGCTCGAAACTTTCCGATAGAACGAAATGGTTCCGGCAGCCGTGACGTCCATAGTAATGCTAAGTACGCTCTGCTGCTGGTTATTGGTAACCCCTGAACGTGCAGCGTAGGTTCCTTCCCAGGCGCCACTATTGACAATCGTCCAGTTGCTGCTGCCCGACAGTTCCCAATTGTGTTGCGAGAAGTCGCCCGTTTCGAAGTCTTCCACATCGGCTCCAGCCAGGATATCCACATCAAAAGTATATTGTTGTGTGTTGCTATTACTGGTGCATCCTATGTTTAGTTCACCTGAAATGTTGTGGCTCGTAGGCGTAGCCGCGCTGGCAGTGATATTGAAAACCACCACTTGCGATTGTCCGGGCCCAACGGTTTGTAATGTGGCGGTGCCACTGTTGATGGTTACAAAAGGATCGCCGGTAGTATATTGTGCTGTAAGTTGTGTTACGTCGAAGATTCCACCATTTTTGATGGTGATTTTCACATCCACGGTTTCGCCTGGATCGAGGCGTCCGTTCCCATTGCCTTGTGGGTCGGAAATCTCGATGTTGCCCATATTCATGGCGTAAGAGGTTTGCGCCAGCGCTTTGATACAGAAGTTGCCGGTATGCTGGAATCCGGAAGGATCGTTGTAATTATAAAAGTCGAGCCAGGTGTTGCCTGATTTGTAATAGCTCTCGCCTTCGGCAGCAGTAGATTCGACGATGGTGCGATAACTTGCGCCCAGAAGTACGGGTACGTCGCTGGTGCGATCGTAGGGATGGCCTCCGTCAGACAAGCTTACGTAAACGTAAAAATCATCACCCTGACTCACTTCAACCGGTGTATCCAGATCCACCGTATGCAAGCCGGTGTGGGCATAAAATCCGGATTGTGAGGAAAGCAGATTTTGCAATTCTCCATTATTAAAATCATCATAGATTTTAACGGTATAGCTTACGTTATCCGCCGCAGTGAAAAAGTTGACTGCCGAAATCACGTCTCCCGAAACAGCCGTAAAAGCATTGAAAGCTTCGGTTGCGGTTTCCAGTTGGTCGCGCCAGCCATGGTAGTCGTGGTAATAAATTTGGGTATATTCCATCAGATCCACATCAATAAAAGATATGGCGCCCATCTGTGGTTCCTGGCCGGCCCATTTGTCGTAGTACGAAATCCAGAAATATCCACTTTGACCCCAACTGCTGCCCCATGAGTTTTTCACAATCCAGGCGCCAGGCTGCGGAGCCTGCGTTACTTTGCTGTCATCCCATCCTACAATGGCGACCGAGTGATTGGGCAGCATGGTGCTTGTAGGCGGTTGGTAATGATTTGTGCCCGAAATAAATGCGCCGTCGTAGCACATGCAGGTAGCCATCACACCATATTGCATTATTTTGGTTTTGAGCAAATCGAGATTTTCCAGATTAGGCCCAGCCACATACCACTCCACATCATGCGGATAATATTTGTGATAGGTGTCGAGGTTGCGTGCCGGCGGATTAGCATACGTGCTGCCGTCTATTTCACGGGTAGCGCCTTCGCCACGTGAAAGGTAAGCGGTGGTAACGCGGTAGTCGCCACCCTGATGTACTTCCAGTCCGCTGCCCGATGGAGGATTGAGGTCTTCGTTGTAATGATCGTTGAAGCCGTTCCACCAGTCGAGGTGATATTCAGCCAAGGCAGGCTCGCCCGTTTCGCCGGCATCAGCCCAGTTGCCGGTCATCAGCATATTACCTTCCATCGAAGCATAAGAGCCATGCGTCCAGCACGTGCCGCCTTGTTGGTTTTTAACTGTGGTGACATAGTTTACGCCATTCACGTTGCGCAGGTCGAAGGTTGAAGGCAACGTCATTTGTCCGTCAACCGTCAGCGCTTTTATACAGAAGTTGCCGGTATGCTGAAATCCGGAAGGATCGTTGTAATCATAAAAATCATTCCACGACTTTCCATTATTATAAAAACTCTGTCCGGGTTGGGCAGTCGATTCCACAATGGTGCGGTACTTCGCGCCCAACAGCACCGGGACGTCACTCGTCCGGTCGTAAGGGTGGCCGCCGTCAGAAAGGCTCAGATAAACATAGAAATTTTGCCCCGCAGTAAGATTAACGGCCTGACTAAGATCGACGGTATGAAAGCCTGAATAGTCAAAATGTCCGGCTTGTGTCGAGCGAAGGTTTTCTAAATTTCCACCTGTAAAGCCACCATAGATTTTTACGACATAGTCCACATTATGCGCAGCGGTGAAGAAACTTACTGCTTTGAGAATCTGAGCGCCATCAGCGGTAAAAACGTTGAATGCTTCACTGGTTCCGGTCTTGGTATCGCGCCAGCCGTGGTAGTCGTGATAATAGGTGTGCTCGTATTGTAATGGCTCTACATCCTGAAAAGAGATGGCTCCCATCTGTGGTTCGCGGCAGGCATGTTTGTCATAATAAGAAATCCAGAAGTAACCGCTCAATCCCCATGAGCCGCCCCAGGAGTTTTTCACAATCCAGGCGCCCGGTAGTGGAGCCTGCGTCACTTTACTGTCGTCCCAGCCAACAATTGCCACGGCATGGTTGGGTTCTTCGTTGCTGCTGGGCGGCTGATAATGAACGTAGTTGCTCATATAGCTTCCGCTGTAACACATACAGGTGCCCAGCACACCAAATTCCATTATTTTATTTTTGATCACATTGATACCATTAAGATTTGCATCCATGGTGTACCACTCGATATGGCGCGGATAATAATAATGATAAGTGTCGCTGGTGCGCGATGGCGGGGTGTTGTATGATGGCGCGTCAATATCGCGCACCGATCCCTCGTTGCGTGAAAGGTAAGCGCTGGTAACGCGGTAGTCGCCGCCCTGATGTACTTCCAGGCCGCTGCCCGATGGAGGATTAATATCATCGTTGTTGTGTTGGTTAAAACCGTTCCACCAATCGAGGTGGTACTCGGCAAGGTTGGGTTCGCCGGTTTCGCCGGCAGTTGCCCAGGCTCCTGTCATCAGCAGGTTGCCTTCCATTGCCGAATAGGCACCGTGCGTCCAGCAAGTTCCGCCTTGCTGATTTTTTACACTGGTGACGTAGTTTACGCCGTTCACATTGCGCAGGTCAAAAGCAGCAGGTTGACCAAAGCCGACCAGGACGCCACACAAAAAAAGCATTGTTAGTAAAACATTTTTCATTATTTGATGTAATTATAGATGAGTATGCTGTAAATTTTAACAAATGTACTAAAGTTTATTTTGCAGGTCAGCAAGAACTTTCTAAAATACTCGAGTCAAATCGATGAAAGACATTCGTAAAACGCTTTCATATTGCGGCAAGCTCTGTTTTTTTAATAAAGAAATAATAATATGAAGTAGCTGTTTTTAAATGAGATTATCTACTTTCGCAAAGTCATCAAAAATTACAAGTTATGAAAACACTAAGTAAATTCGCATTCCTGCTGCTTCTGGCAGGATGCTTTGCCTGGCAGCCCACATACGGGCAGGGCAGTTTAATAAGAAAGCTCAAAGAAAAGGCCGAAGACAAAGCCGTAGAACAGGTTTTCGGTCCCGATCAAAAACAAGGCTCTGGAAACCAAGGCCAAGGTACCACCGGCCGTAGTGGCAGCAACGACGCCAACCGCCCTTCCAATACTAAGGGCGCCGGCCTCACCACCGAAGCACCCGATGTGCTGGCAAACATAGGCCAGGCCGATGCGGCTTTTGGAAACAAGAAATACAGCGATGCCCGGTTTGGTCTGCGACAGGCCATTCTTGGTATAGAAATGGAAATTGGCGAAAAAATCCTGAAGGGTCTCCCCGAATCCATCAACGGATTGTCTGCTGTTAAAGACGAAGATAATGTATCCAGCAGCGGGATAGGATTTGTGGGTTTGATGATTGAGCGCACCTACCGCAAAGGCGATAAGCAGTTTAAAGTTACCGTCGGTAATGAAGCAGCCTTGCTTACGGCGGCCAACTTATATCTTTCTTCAGGCGGGATGTATGCCACTTCCAGCAGCGACGACAACCACAAGGTCGTTACTTTTGACGGGAAACGGGCAGTGCTCGAATACGATGAAAATTCGGGATACACGCTCAGCGTGCCTTTCGGACAGTCGTCGATACTGGTAACCGAAGGCATCAATTATGCCGACGAAAACGAGATGATGGATTCATCCAAAGAAATCAACATTGAAAACATTAAAAAGGAGCTTGGCGAACAATGAAAAAAATAACCCTCATACTTTCGATTGTATTAATGGTGGTGCTGCAAGCACGTAGCCAGGAGGTTCCGGCCTTGCTCGACGAAGCTTCCGGTGCCTACAAAAGTGGAAATCTGGAAGATGCACGCTTTAAGCTGCAACAGGCACTTAGCGGTATCAACCAGGCCATCGGGCGCGACATCCTTGAGATGATGCCGCAGCAACTGGGCGACATGAACGCCGTTGCCGAAGAAGACAACGTTACCGGAATGAATACAGCTTTTGCCGGATTGTTTGTAAGCCGCCACTACAAAGCCGAAGTAAATCACGCCGAAGTAGAGATCATGAGCGACTCGCCATTTTTGTCCGCCATCAACGTAATGCTGGCTATGCCCGTTTTTCTGAATTCTGATCCCAACCAGAAGCGCATCAAAATTGACGGCCAAAAGGCGCTCCTCACCAAGACGCCGGCGCAGGAAGAGCAATTGGTAAGCTACGATGTGCAATTGGTTTTTGGCAATACCTTATTCACTTTTACGGTCACTGGCATCGAAGAAGAAAACCAGGTAACCACCCTACTCGACAAAATTCCGGTACGTGGCATTATGGCCGTGGCCGAGTAGAAATTACAAATTTAAGAAAATCAAGCAAGAAAGATTTATCTTCTTGTAGCGCTTCTTAAACCGGTTGAAAAGAAGATACAGCAATCATAATAGAGGTTCTAATGTCATGCTTTTCAATTTTGGGTAAAGCAATAGTTAAAAAAATTTAAATAAGCAAGTATCTTCAACATATTTTTCTTATTTATGCATTTTATGCAAAATAGAGTATTTTTATTCATTTAAATCATAAAATTATGAGAAATTTAATTTTTATCATTTCGACGGTTTTAGTATTACAAGATTAATTTTTTCCCAGAAAACTAAACACTTTAGGGCATTTTATTCATGTTTAAAATCCTGCTTACTATTATTGTTTTGATAGGTTGGACGGATAGCTTATCAGCTACACCTGAAGCTTACATCAAAATAAACACGCATGAATGTTTAAAATGTTATGCTGCACAAATTTATACTGACAAGCTGGTGGAGCATGTCAGGATAACGATAGTTTTTCCGGGCAACTTTAATCGATACAGGCGTTTCCTTCAGATGCAATATCCTGTAAAAACGAGCAATTACACAATTATTCAATCTGATAGTTTGTATCACGCGCTTGGTGACCAGGAGTTATCCTATTTTTATCTACAGGATGATAGCGTTGAGTTGTATTCCTGTCAGATGAAAGAATTTTCAAGAAATTACCCCCTAATCATTGGTTTCATCAATGGCGAAATAACTGATTATGCTGATGTAGAACTACCTGACACACTATCTTTTGACAATGTCACCTTATTAGCCGATAATGAGAATTTTATCGCCTTTAACAGAACCATGCAGGAACTGCTCGTTTATAATGGCAGTGCATTTTATTACCTGTCGCCAGAAAAAATAGATGTTCTTGTTCTCTATAAATTTTTTGATAAAAATGGGGAATTTAGGAATCAATTTCTCACGCATCAAGAGCTGCTCGAAAGCGTGGGAAAATCAAGAGCCGAAATTTCTGCTGTAAATATTGATGCACAGCGGGCGCTAGTATTAGTACAAATCCCTTATGCTTTTATGCAGGATAATGGAAATCTGGGGGTGAAGGTGAAACTTTTTATTGCACAAATAGCCCTCGACAGCTACGATGTAAGGTGGGTTTTTATTGATGACAGCACAGTACCTGACCGGTGGAATGTAATAGTAAGTCAACCTACTTTGGCATATCAACAGGGAGACATGGTCATTACACTTTCCCCTACAGATTATTCTGACGGTGACTTTCGATATCTGGCTGATTTTGTGTTTAAAAAGGACACCCTGGTTTTTTCTAAACTCTTGGATTATCGCATTCCAGAATTTCATCAAAATTCTGGAAGATATTACAATTACCTAACTCCAAAATCTTCACACGGTTTAATTTTCCATCAATTTGCCAGCAACGTTATTGATCTTTGCAAAGATTCGGTTTTTTATCTTCCAATTGAAAATTCTAAATTGGAAATCAACCTTGAAAAACTTCAAGCTGAATATGATCTCGCCTTCACCGATGTAATCACTCAAAACAATAGTTGCAAATTTCTTTACAAAAAACAGGAACAGGGATGGTTTTTGGGAATTGTGGAAGGTGGCATATTTAGCAATGAGGAAATAAAAGATTTAGATGACACAATTAAGAATTTGTCTTTTGCCGATTACAATCATATAGTTTGGTATGATCCGAAGCGCAATGAGGTAAGTTATCGGATGATTCCGTGATGCGTCTTCCTCACACTTTGATTAAATAGATAGAAACCTCATCCGGATTGATCTGCCCAGGATGGGTTTCAGCACTTAGCCGCTTCACACCTGAGGCATAGTAAAATTTGTACACTTTTGTTAACTTCCTCAAAGCAAACAAAAAACCCGCATCAACGAATGATGCGGGTTTTTTGTTTGCTGTTCCAATGGAAATTCTACAGCGTATTTTTGCTGTTGAGATCATCAAAGGCAATGTCCAAACGGCGGATTATGCTTTGCTCTGCTTCGCGCAGCCACTTGCGCGGGTCGTAATATTTCTTGTTGGGTTTATCGTCGCCTTCGGGGTTTCCGATTTGTCCCTGAAGGAAATGCTCGTTTTTCTTGTAATAATTCATCACGCCTTCCCAGGCAGCCCATTGGGTGTCGGTGTCGATATTCATTTTAACAACACCATAACCGATGGCTTCGCGGATATGCTCCTGCGATGAACCGCTCCCACCATGGAAAACAAAATCAACAGGATTAGGCTCAGTATGATAGTTCTTGGTGATGTATTCCTGCGAATTTTTCAGGATTATCGGCTCCAGCTTTATGTTGCCTGGCTTGTAAACTCCGTGCACGTTGCCAAAGGCAGCAGCGATGGTAAATCGATTGCTAATTGTTTTGAGCTGTTCGTAAGCGTAGGCTACCTCTTCGGGTTGCGTATAGAGTTTTGAGCTATCAACGCCCGAATTGTCCACACCGTCCTCTTCTCCACCGGTGATACCAAGTTCAATCTCAAGGGTCATTCCCATTTTCTTCATGCGCTCGAGATATTTTTTGCTGATGGCGATATTATCTTCAAGCGACTCCTCGCTCAGGTCGAGCATGTGGGAGCTGTACAACGGCTTGCCATGTTGCTTGTAGAATTTCTCACCTGCGTCGAGCAATCCATCAATCCAGGGGAGTAATTTTTTAGCAGCGTGGTCAGTATGCAGAATTACCGGCACGCCGTAAAGTACTGCCATCTCGTGTATGTGCAATGCCCCACTCACAGCTCCGGCGATGGCGGCTTGCTCCTTATCGTTGGAGAGACCTTTGCCGGCATAGAAAGCGGCACCACCATTAGAAAACTGAATAATCACCGGCGACTTGGCTTTGACGGCGGCTTCCATCACTGCGTTCACCGAATTGGTTCCTACCACATTTACAGCGGGGATGGCAAAATGGTTGCGCCGCGCTATCTCAAAAATCTTTTGTACGTCGTCACCGGTAACTACGCCGGCTTTTACTACTTCTAATACTTTATCAGACATGATTTCAATTATTTAAAGTTTGAAAATTAGGATTTTAGATTGCAAAGTTACAATAATCACCCATCTTTTTATGGAATTAAACATTTAGATTACTTAAAGTAATCGGTTAGGAAACGGTCGATGAGACGCGGTATTGCAAACTTGTGCAGTTGATCCAGCCGGATCGATTGCAGATTTGTATCATTGCTCACCGGAAGCTCTCCATTTGCCTGGATTACCACAAACCGGGCGTGCAGCCGCTGGTGTGTGAGAAGATGCGTGTATAGATTGCTAATGTGCGTAATAACAAAATCGTTGGTGGGTAAAATGCTTTTCCATTCGGCGAGATCAGGTAGTTGCTCCGGCGATATTTCCGTTTGGGTTTCAATTACCGGAAAGGTGTACAATCCCTGCCAGATGTCGCCGGCAGCACGTTTTGTGAGCAGTACTGAAGGCTCTTCTGAGTTTTTATGAAGTACCACCATATAATAAAAGGTACGATGGCGAATTTTCGGTTTTGGTTTTTTAATGGGGAGTTTATTTACAAGCTGTTGCTGAAATGCTGCGCAACTATTGGCAAAGATGCATCGGCTACAGTCGGGATTGAGCGGGGTACAATAGCAGGCACCAAACTCCATCATGGCTTCGTTGAAATCGCCGGGCGATTCCGTTGGCATGAGTTGCTGTACCAGCTCTCGGATGATTCTGCTTCCTGCCGGGCTGTCGATGGGTTCCGTGACAGCAAACAAGCGACTCACCACCCGCATCACGTTTCCGTCGATGGCAGGCTGCCGCTCACCAAAAGCAATGGAGGCAATGGCTGCCGCTGTGTAAGGTCCAATGCCGGGAAGCTTTAATAGATCGTGGTAATTGTCGGGGAGTTTGCCACCATGCTTTTGTACAATAATTTGTGCGGCAGCATGTAAATTTCGTGCACGGGTGTAATAGCCCAATCCCTGCCACAGCCGAAGAACTTCATCAATATTGGCTGCAGCCAACTCCTGCACCGTAGGAAACCGCGCCACGAAGTCGTGATAATACTGCATACCTTGCGCCACGCGTGTCTGTTGTAAAATCACTTCAGAAAGCCAGATTTTGTATGGATCGCTGGTCCGGCGCCAGGGTAAATCGCGCATGTGCTGGCGGTACCATGTAAGCAATCGTTGGATATCGGGCATAGTGCATGAGTTTGAGTAAGTTGGCTAAAACGCTGATGATGTGTAATTTGTTATTTATTCAACAGCTTGATCCTGAATATGGACAGAAATCAGGTGTATTATCTAAAAATCTAAAACCCGTGTACTATTTGATTGATAATCATTTTTTTAAAAATTTCGTAAAAAGATGCCTGATAAAAAAATAATCTATATTTGCACCCCTATTTACAAATCTAACAATCAAAACATTAAATAGAATCATGACAAAAGCAGAAATTGTAGCAGAGATTGCAAACAAGACAGGAATTGAGAAACTGGTTGTTCAAACCACAGTTGAATCATTCATGGAGTCGATCAAGAATTCAATGACCAATGGCGAGAACGTTTACCTCAGAGGTTTCGGTAGTTTTACTATTAAAAAGAGAGCAGAAAAGACAGGACGCAACATCTCCAAAAACACTACCATCATTATCCCTGCGCACAACATTCCCACATTTAAGCCTGCGAAATCATTTGTAAACGAAGTCAAAGA
>CAZTCX010000093.1:0-14061 GCA_964612515.1 uncultured Lentimicrobiaceae bacterium
GCTTTATCTGGGATTGGAAAATACCATCCAGCTTTACCTGCGGCAGTTGCGGTAGGAGCATGCAATTTGGCTATGAATCTTTTATGATGATTTTTTAAGAACTATACTGTTGAAAAAACCGTTAATCCTAAACAGTTAATTAAAGGAGATTGATATGAAAACGTTAACACTTCAGATACCAGATACGGTTGATGAAAATAAATTCAAGATGCACCTTGCAGCTTATCTTTTTGAAAAAGGAATCTTATCGTCAGGACAGGCGGCCAAAGTTGGTGGCATTTCAAAAAGAGAATTTATCGAAACAATTGGTCAATACGGAGTATCAATATTTGGAGAAACCATTGAGGATTTAGAAAAGATTGTTGATGAGTAGAATTATTATTTCAGATACAAGCTGTTTAATTGCATTGGCAAAGATTGGTGAACTTGATCTTTTAAAGGATTTATTTCATGAGATTATTATTACAAAAAGTGTTGACGAGGAATATGGAGAGCCGCTGCCTGATTGGATTCTAATAACTGATGTTAAGAATAGAAGTAAACAAATTGAGTTGGAGAAACGCCTTGATCGTGGAGAAGCCAGTTCTATTGCTTTAGCTCTTGAGATAGATAATTCAACCTTGATAATTGACGAAATAAAAGGTAGAAAGATTGCAGAAGCATTACAGATTGACATAATTGGAACCATTGGTATCATACTGCTTGCAAATATGCGAGGCTTGATATCAAATCCATTAGACTTGATTCATTTGCTGGTTAAAAATGGATTTAGAGTGTCGGATAAATTACTTAAAATGATACTCGAAAGATATGGTTCACGTTAACAGCTCTCAACAGTCAACGAAATTCAGTGAAATGAAAAGCTTGTTTTCTGAAGGCTTTATTAATTTTGTAATGAAATTAATTTCTGCAAAAGGTACACATACACGTCCAAAATGGCTGTGTAAGTGTAACTTTTGTAATGTAGTAAGGGAGAAATAAACGTAATATTGTATTTACAGAGACGTTGTAAACAATACAATAACCAAATAAAATAGATGAAAATGAGAAAAGTGATTATTTATGCCTTTATTCTTTCAATGGCTCTAAATTCCTGTATGAATAAAGATGATGAAATTAAAATTACAGGTAAAATTCAAGGTTTCCCTGATAGTACAAAGGTAGTTCTTTTGAACTTTGATACTAATAAAGGAGTAGACACCACTTATATTGTAAATAACAAATTTCATTGTGAAGCTTCAAGCACAAAAGTTAGTCCCCACGGAATTTTTATTGGTGAAGGTTCGGAAAAAGAATTTTTATTACTTTTTATTGAAGATGCCGACATATCGGTAACAGGCAAAAAGGGGGAAATAAAATTTGCCAAAGTCATAGGAGGCGAAATACAAAAGCAACATAGCGACTATTTTAATTCAAAACTTCCAATGGAACTTAAGTTTGATAGCATAACCAAAGAACTGATGAAAGCAATGCAGAATCAAGATAGAGATAAAGTCGAATCATTAGGGCAACAGCAAGATGATTTAATTCAAGAAAGGACATCGTTTGGAGCACTTTATATCAAAGAGAATCCTGATAATCTTTATAGTGCTTTTATCTTAGAAGGCTTTTTGGCAGGGCTTCCAAAATCCGAAATTAAAACACTGTATGAAAACCTATCTCCAATAATTAAAGAATCTGATTACGGGAAATCCATAGCTCAATGGCTGGAACTTAGTAAGGAAGTTAAAGTTGGGGATATAGCAGAGAACTTTTCATTGCAAGACATTACTGGGAATAAAGTTAGTTTAAAGGATTTTCAGGGAAAGTTTGTTTTATTGGAGTTCTGGAAAATAGGTTGCCCAGGATGCGTGGAAGAAAATAAAAATATTGTAACTGAGTATGAAAAGTATAAAGAAAAGGGTTTAGAAATAATCAGTATCGCAGGAGGCAAAAATATTGATGATTTGAAGGAAGCGTCTGATAGGTTTTTCATTAAATGGTATTCATTACAAGATTCAAATACTGAATATGGAAATGTTGGTTCCAGATATGGTGTTACTCTTGTCCCTACAAACTTTTTAATAGACCCAACAGGTAGGATTATTGCAAAAGATTTAAAAGGTAAAGAATTGAAGGATAAGTTAAAAGAGATCTTTTAGAGGTAAGTACTTCTTACAACACTTTGTATAAGTAATGGCAGGCAAAGTGGCAAATATCAAGGTTTGTAGCCCGCTCAAACTCAGTAGCGGTTTGATAGGAAAGTGCCACGCAATCTGCCACTACTCATAAAATTTACCGTTAGGTTCAAGCAAAGGCAATATTATGATACTATTTGTATGAAAATATTAAAACTAGACAGAATAGATAACATTAAAATTATGAGTAACGCAAAAATATCCATACGTTTTTTTGACGACCGCGAAGTGCGAGCCGTTTGGGACGAACAAAACGCCAACAAAGGATATTTGATGAGGATTTAAGTGGTAAATCAATCGTTCTGCCCCACTTAATCTTTGGTGTATCTGGACAGGAAAGTAGCCCGCAGTCCCCAATATTTCATACCGCCACCGTGTGGCATTTTGCCCCATCCTGAATTATTATTGCATCTCACTTTTATATTATCATCCACTGTTGTCCGGCAAAAACTTGTCAATCCGCTACGCGGAATTTGAGAAAACATTAAACCCTTATTCTACAATACTTTATCCGCTACGCGGAATTCGCCGTAGGCGATTTAGTATTGTAGCACAAAAGTAACCCTCAAATCTTCAATACCTCATGGAGGTTCTACCGATAGTGTGGTTTGTACATTTATAAAATATTTAACCGGACAGCAGTGATTATCATCTGCTAATTGAGCAGCGATCAAGCGCATTAAAACACCAACAGCAAACGGTGTTTACAAATAATCCATAATGCTGCCGGAGATTTGAAGCAATGAAATTTCAGCAATTTTAGCTTGGTATTTTACCGATAAAAGCCGCTCCTCAGCTTCTAACAAACTCTTTTGTACTTCACGTAATTCAAGGCCTGCCAGCCCGCCAAGTTTATAGCGTTCGATAGCAATATCCAAATTTTCGCGCGCTACCTCCAGGTTTTGTTCTTCAATTCGAAGCAGTCGAATGTTGTTTTCATAAGCATAAAACATCGTTAATAAATCAGCTTTAACTTCCTGTTCTACCTCAGTGTACTGAATTTTTCTATTTTCAATTTCGATGCGGGCATTGCTTTTATCGGCTCTCCGGTTGAAGCCATCAAAAAGATCAATTCCAAGGTTAAGCCCATAGCTTAAACCCCTGACATGTTGATTGCTCAAATCGTTGTTTTCATAAGCATTATAAAAATAATTATAGCCCGTTGACATGGAGAGGTAAGGATAAGAACGCGATTCTATTATTTTATAGTCGAGTTCGGAAATAACCCGATATTTAGAAGCAATTTGCAGTTCGGTGTTGTAAGCGAGTGTGTTAGTAAGTAACGAGTCGTAGCGTAGGTTTTCATTAATTTGAAGAAGGGTGTCTTTGAGTATAATGGTTTCACCCAAATTTTCGGAGGCCATAAGAACATTCAGTCTGATTTGCGATGAATTAAGCACGGTTGTTTGGCGGGAGTACCTCGAACTATCGGCATTAAGATAAACCAACGATTGCAACAGGTCCATTTTTGAAGCTCCTCCCAGCAGATAGCGCTGTTCGTCTATTCGTGCGCGTTCGCGCGACAGGGACACGGCATAGGCCAAATTCTCATATTGAATAAGTTGCTGGACATAAAAGCTATATTCAGCTACAATTTGTGCTACCAGATTTTCAACATTCATTTGCGTGTTAAGCATGCTTAGCTCATTTTGTTCGCCTAATTTTTTATACGTTTTTTGTACCTCAAAACCTTTAAAAATTGTCATGCCTAAATCAATACCAGCCGACCCGTAGGTGTTATGAACGCCTTGTGCAGTAAGCTCGCTGCCATCGCTGTAATTTTGAGTGCTTGAATTTACGGTACCTCCATACGCTCCACTTGCCGTTACCTTTGGCAGCATACCGGCGTTTCCACGGGTAAAGTTATTTGTTGCAATTTGTTCGTTGTTACGAATCACTTGCAAGGCAAAGTTTTGTTCCAGGCCAATTTTTATGCAACGTGTAAGGTCGTAAACCTCTTGTGCCCCTATATTATTAAAAAATAATAGGCTAAGGACTAAGAACGTAAAACGATTAAATATTCTCAGCATCTGCACTTTCAATAGGTTTGATAGGTTCATTAATAATACTTTTTGATTCGCTAGAAATTGAAAGATAAATTGAAGGTACCACATATAAAGTTAACAATGTTGACAGCACCAAACCACCCACCACCGCAACACCCATAGATACACGGCTTTGTGCTCCTTCGCCCAATCCTAAAGCCAAAGGTAATATCCCAAGAATGGTTGACATGCTGGTCATTAAAATAGGTCGGAATCGTGCTGCGGCAGAATATCGAATGGCTTCGAATTTGTTTAATCCGGCCTCTTTACGTTGGTTGGCAAACTCCACAATTAAAATTCCGTTTTTCGACACCAAACCAATCAACATGATAATTCCAATTTGACTAAAAATATTCATGGTAGTATTAAAATACCACATAAATAATAGTGCTCCTGTAAGTGCTAAAGGAACGGTCATCATAATAATAATGGGGTCTTTAAAACTTTCGAACTGAGCTGCCAGCACTAAAAATATTAGCACAATTGCCAACAGGAAGGCGAACATCAGACTTGATGAACTTTCCATAAAATCTTTTGAATCACCCGAAAGGGCCGTTCTAAAAGAATCATCCAACACATTGGCGGCAATTTTATCCATTTCTTCAATTCCCTGGCTAATGGTTTTCCCTTCGGCCAATCCCGAAGAAACGGTGGCCGCAACAAAACGGTTATATCGAAATAGTTGTGGTGGCGCAGTTGATTCTTGCAATTTCACAAAATTGTCGAGCTGAACCATATACCCCTTATCATTTTTGACATACAACGATTTTAAATCGAGGGGTTTGTTGCGGTCTTCGCGCGCCATTTCACCTAAAATTTGGTACTGCTTGCCATTCATAATAAAATAGCCAAAGCGCTGTCCGCTAAGCGCCAATTGCAGGGTTTGACCTATATTTTGTGTTGAAACACCCAGCAAATTTGCCTTATCGCGACTGATTACAATTTGCAATTCGGGCTTGGTAAATTTCATATCCACATCAGGCATTATAAATGTTGGATTGTTATTCACCTGATTCATAAATGAGGGCAGGATCTCCCTTAATTTTTCAATACTGGGAGCTTGAATTACATATTGTACAGGTTGGCCAGATCGCCTGCCTCCAAACGTTGATTGTTGAATAACACTGGTGCGCGAGCGGGTCATCTTACGTAGCTCGGCAGTTACATCTTTTGCAATTTCCTGCTGTGTTCTTTTTCTTTCGGAAGGTGCAGTAAGCGAAATACGGGTAAAGCCCCCTCCTGCCCACGATCTGCCAATTATTTTATCAGATTCCGGCACCTTTTTATCAATCATTTCAAATACTTCTTCAAGGTAACTAAGATTAAATTCGTAGGTAGAACCTTCCTGCGAGTTAATCCTTAGTACAATGCCCGATCGGTCTTCAAGGGGAGCCATTTCGGCTGGAATACTCTTCCACAAAATGAAAATCAGCAAGAGGGACGTCAACAGTATCATCCAACTTAGGTACTTCTTTTTAAGAAAAGTATCGAGTGAGTTTTGATATGCTGTATTAAGCTTAACAAAATATTTCTCGGTAAAATAGTAAGCATTACTCCTTTTTTTCCTTGTTTTCAATAATTTGGTTGAAAGCATGGGCGTCAGGGTTAATGCCACAAACGATGATATGATTACTGACCCGGCAATTACAACACTAAATTCTCTGAATAACCGACCCGTCATACCTTCGAGAAAAACGATAGGTATAAATACTGCAACAAGCGTAATGGTAGTAGAAATGATGGCAAAGAATATTTCGTTTGAGCCCTTAAACCCAGCCTCAAGAGGAGACATGCCCTGTTCTATTTTTACGTAAATATTCTCCATCATCACAATGGCATCATCTACCACAAGGCCAATGGAGAGTACAATAGCCAGCAAGGTGAGTACATTTATGGTGTAACCGGCAATATACATAATGAAAAACGAACCAATCAACGAAACCGGAATGACCAATATGGGAATAACCGTGGTACGCCAGTCGCGCAGAAAGAAAAATATAATTACCACAACCAGAAGAAAGGCCAGGAAAATGGTATTTTTAACTTCATTAATTGAAGAACGAATGTAATCGGTATTGTCGAAACCTATTTCATAATCAACATCATCCGGTAGGTTTTTCTTAATAAATCTGAGTCGTTCATAAATTTCATCAACAATTTCAATATGGTTTGAACCGGGCTGGGGAATAACAACGGTTGCTACCATGGGAACGCCATTCATTTTTAGAATACCGCGCAAATCCTCGGCACCCAATTCTGCTCGTCCAATATCGCTTACGCGCACTATCTGGTCACCACTTTGCCGTAACACCAAATTATTAAACTCTTGCGGAGTGCTCAGCAAACCCAAAGCTCTTATGGTAAGTTCGGTATTCGTTCCCTCTATACTGCCCGCAGGTAGTTCAACGTTTTCGCGAAGTATCGCATTTCTAACATCAAGTGGCGTCATTTGATATCCGGCCAGTTTATTCGGGTCGAGCCATATACGCATGGCATACCTTTTCTCACCCCAAATACTAACTGCACTTACGCCTGAAATGGTTTGCAACTGTTCCTTAAAGGTTAATTCGGCAATTTCGCTAAGTTCAAGCAGCGAGCGCTGCGAACTTTTTACCGCAATCATTATAATGGGGTTTGCATCGGCATCAGCTTTTGATACCGTTGGTGGATCGCAATCGCGGGGTAAAAAACGCTGTGCTTGCGCTACCTTGTCGCGCACATCATTTGCTGCCGATTCCATATCAACCGATAGTTCAAACTCAACCGTAATACTGCTTTGCCCTTGCCAACTGTTACTTGTAAGGGTTCTAATCCCTTGAATGCCATTAATGGACTGCTCCAAAGGTTCTGTAATTTGGGTTTCAATTACATCGGAATTGGCTCCGGGGTATGACGTGCGTACGGAAATAATAGGTGGATCGACACTGGGGAATTCCCGCACCCCCAGGTAAGTCATCCCTATAAAGCCAAACAGCAGAATAACAATGGAAAATACAGTTGCTAAAACGGGCCTTTTTATACTTACTGACGATAAACTCATGCTTAATTATTTACGAAGGGTTTATTGGTAACCAGGGTATCAAGTTTAACAGGCATTTGGTGTCTCAACTGCAACATTGCCGTTGTAAGCAGCGTATCACCAAAAGCAAGACCTTGCTGAATTTGCACCAACGCTTCGGTTCTTAATCCCAATGTCACCCGAACTTCTTCAGCTTTTCCATTTTTATAAATAAAAACCTTTTCGCCTTCCATTTCAGGAATTATGGCCTGGCTGGGTACGGCAATGGTATTATCAATTTGTGACAATAGTGCTTTTACGCTTGCAAAACGACCTGGTTTTAATTCGCCATTTGCATTCGGATAAATTGCCCGTACTACAATAGTGCGTGTATTTATATCAACCTTTGGTGCCACTGCGTAAACATTGGCGGTGAATGTCTTTTTTATTCCATCCACATCAAATGATATGGGAAAGCCCGCAGTAATTTCACCCGCATAACGTTCAGGTATTGAAAACTCAACTTTTAACGGACTAATTTTTACCAATTGAACTATTTTGGTTTGGGTGGTAGCAAAAGCCCCTTCACTTACCATGCGCAAACCCACAACACCATCAAACGGAGCCCTTAATTCAGTTTCCGAGATTCGAGCTTCCATTAATAATATATCAGCATTAAGCGATTGAAGCTCGGTAGCCACCTGATCATAACTCTCGCGGCTTATGGCATCCCTTTCAAGCAATTGACTCTGGCGAAATTCACGCTCCTTGGTTAGTTTTAGTTGCGCTTGAAGTTTAAGCAATTGAGCTTGCAAAGGCTTGTCGTTAATTTTTGCCAATAATTCCCCCTTTTTAACTTGCGTACCTTCCTTAAAAAATATGCCAACTACCTTACCCGATGCTTCGAATGCAAGCTCAACCTCCTCATCAGGAATTAATGAACCTGTACTATAAATAAGCTCATTCATTTGGGTGGGGACTATAACAAATCCACTCGCCAACAAAGGCTCGCCACCCGCCATACCTATTGCTCCGGAACCAGCATTTGAACTATCTGTTGTATTAAAAATGGGTTTAATTTTTGGATAAAGTATGACGCCAAGAATTAGTGCTACCAAAAATACAGTGATCAGTGTTCGAAGCGATTTTTTTTTATTCAATGTCATTGAATTATTAATTAAAGTTGAGTTTTCTTTGATTTCCTTCGAATTTTACCTGATTAGTAACGAATGTTCTTTTTTCTCAATCACTTCTCCTATCATGGCAGCATGCGGGTAACCTTCCCGAAGTAATGCTTCCAACGCAGCGTCCACCTTCTCTGGTGCCACGCACATCATAAGTCCGCCGGAAGTTTGAGCATCAAAAAATAGCATTTTGTGATTGTAATCGATGGAGGCATCGAAGTGACAATGGCTGCCGGCAAAATCCTTGTTGCGGAAAGCGGCACCGGGAATCACACCCATTTCTATCAAGTTCAGCACTTCGTCAAATACCGGCAATTTGTTGGTGTAAAAACGCATCGAAACCCCGGAAGCCTGCGCCATTTTGAGGGCATGGCCAGCCAGCCCGAAGCCGGTAATATCGGTGGCGGTGCGCACTTGCAATTGTTGCATGATGGCGCTGCCTGCGCGGTTGAGCTGCTTCATGCTCTCCACAGCCTGACGGTAAATTTCTGCATTAACAAGCTTGTTTTTCCAGGCAGAGATGATGATGCCGGTTCCAAGCGGTTTGGTGAGAATAAGCACGTCGCCGGGGCGTGCATGGCAGTTGGTGATAATCTTATTGGGATGTACAAAGCCGGTGACGGCCAACCCGTATTTGGGAATAGCATCGGTAATGGTATGGCCGCCCATCATCACGCCGCCGGCTTCGGCAACTTTATCCTGGCCGCCGCGCAGTATTTCTGCCAGCACCTCCAGCGGCTGGTCTTCCGGAAAGAGCATCAGATTCATGGCGGTGAGCACTTCGCCACCCATGGCATACACATCGCTCAGCGCATTGGCTGCAGCCACCTGACCAAAATCATAAGCATCAGAACAAACGGGCGGGAAGAAGTCGGTGGTTTGTATCAGTGCGTAGTCGTCGGTAATTTTATACACGCCGCCATCGTCGTGGGTTTCGATATCCACGAGCAGGTTGGGATGAACCATTTTTGGCAATCCGGCCAGCGCCTTTGCCAGCCCTTCGGCCGGAAGTTTGGCGGAGCAGCCACCCTGATCGACAAGCGTCAAAAGATCAATTTTATTCATATTAAAAATTTAAAACTTTCCCGGCGTCCTTCATCGTTTGCAGTATGTCGAGCATGTTGGAAACGCGTCCCACGGCCAGCGCATCAATCTTTCCGAAATAATCGAGGCACGCACCACACACCAGCATGTCCACACCTTTTTCCTGAAGCGCTTTCAAATCGTTGAGCACCCGTGATCCATTTGTTACCAGATGGATTCCGGAATTCATAAAGATAATTTTCTGCGGCAGCGGCTTCATAACTTTCAGTGCGTTGATCATGGCGCCGGCCAGCGCTTCACCCAGTTCGGCAGAGCCTTCGCCGATGCGGTCTTTGGCCATCAGCACCACATAACTACCGTCGTTGTTTGCGGGGGCACACCAGGATTTTTCGTCCACTTCGGCCAACGATTTACCCTTTGCATTGATGCGAATTTCTATTTCGTTGCCCGTGGTAGTCTGTTCAAATTCCACATCATTATCTGTCAAAAATGTGGCTACGTTGCGAGCAGAAGTAACGCTGTCGAGCAGGATACGCAGTGGCTCGCCTGCCGTCGCCTGGTCAAGTGCCTTCTTGGTTTCAATAAGTGGCATGGGGCAGGCTTTGCCTTTTACATCTATTATTTGCATGGTATCTTGTTTCGTTTGTAAATTGCGGGTTGTTTTTTAGACACGTAAGCAGAATAACGACATTGGGAACGGGTTGTTTTTGTAGTAGAACCATTGTAGGGTTTTGCAAACCGCAGCGTTGATCGAGATTTGCGAAAATCCTGCAAGGGCTTAGGATAGCGCTTTGATGTTAGACGCCAATCGAAACCCTGCAGGGTTTAGGAACCCGCTCCGCTGTTCGAGACTTGCCAAAACCCTGCAAGGGTTTGGGGCAGCGTTACCCCTGCGAGCGCGCCCACGAATCGCGCAACGGCACCGTGCGATTGAAGATAAGTTTGCTGGGTGAGGAGAGTTTGTCCACACAGAAATATCCAAGACGCTGAAACTGGAATTTCTCACCAGGTTTTGCTTCTTTTAGCCCGGGTTCTACTTTACAACCTTCCAGAATTTGTAGCGAGTCGGGGTTAAGATTTTTCTTATAATCTTCACCTTCTGGCACATTTTCGGGGTCTTCACTCAGGAAGAGCCTGTCGAACATGCGCACCTGTGCGTCGATGGCGTGGGGCGCCGAAACCCAGTGGAGCGTACCTTTCACTTTGCGGTGACTGCCTTCCGCACCGCTTTTTGATTCGGGATCGTAGGTGCAAATCACTTCCGTAATATTTCCCTCGTCGTCAGTTTTGTAATCTTCACAGCGGATGATGTAAGCTCCCTTGAGCCGCACTTCGAGACCGGGTCCCAGGCGGAAGAACTTCTTCGGTGGGTCGATCATAAAATCTTCGCGCTCGATAAAAACTGTTCCCGAAAAGGGAACTTCGCGTGTGCCGCTCTCCGGGTCTTCGGGATTATTTTCGAGGGTGAGCATCTCATGTTGTTGCGGGTAATTGGTGATGACCACTTTTAGCGGATTTATCACAGCCATCACGCGTGGGCTATGGCGGTTGAGATCCTCGCGAATGCTGTGTTCGAGCAGCGCCACATCTATCACGTTATCGCGTTTGGCAACGCCTACTTTTTCGGCAAAGATGCGCAACGACTCCGGCGTATAGCCACGGCGCCGCAGCCCCGTAATGGTCGGCATGCGCGGATCGTCCCATCCTTCCACATATTTTTCATTGACCAGCTCCAGCAGCTTCCGCTTGCTCATCACGGTGTAAGTTATGTTGAGGCGTGCAAATTCGATCTGTCGCGGACGGTATTCATCGGTTTGTATCTGATCAATAAACCAGTTGTAGAGCGGACGATGCACCTCAAATTCGAGCGTGCAGATGCTGTGGGTGATGCCCTCGAGATAATCGGATTCGCCGTGCGCCCAGTCGTACATCGGATAGATGCACCACTCGTTGCCGGTGCGGTGGTGGTGTGCGTGCAAAATGCGGTACATCACCGGATCACGCATGTGCATATTGGGCGAGCTCATGTCTATTTTGGCACGTAGCACCTTTTCGCCATCGCGGAATTCGCCGGCTTTCATGCGGCGGAAAAGATCGAGGTTTTCTTCGACGCTGCGCTCATGAAACGGGCTTTCGATGCCCGGTTGGGTAGGGGTGCCGCGCTGTTGCGCAATAATGGCTGCCGACTGATCGTCAACATAAGCTTTGCCCTCGCTGATGATTTTTTCTGCCCACTCGTAGAGCTGATCAAAATAATCGCTGGCAAAGAAAAGCCGGTCTTCCCAATCGGCGCCAAGCCATTTTACATCGTCGAGGATGGAATCCACATATTCCTGCTCCTCTTTGGTGGGATTGGTGTCGTCGAAGCGCAAATTGAATTTCCCGTTGTATCTTTTGGCTAAGCCATAATTTAGTAAAATAGATTTGGCGTGGCCGATATGAAGATAACCGTTGGGCTCCGGCGGAAAGCGCGTGTGCACACGGTTGTCGTTTTTTCCTTGTTTGAGGTCTTCGTTGATGATGGCTTCGATAAAATTTATCGACCCGCCAGGGCGAGATTCAGCACCTTGCTGCTCGCTTTCAGGATTCCTGTTTTCAGTCATAAAACTCGATTATTGATAAATGCGCATTTTAAAATCTTAATACAAAAAGACAAAATTAGCCTAAAATGGTAGAAGCAATACCTGTGTGTTAATCAATTTTTTTCAAAAATAATAATGTTGATGCCCAACGCCATGCTGAAAATGTTGCGAAATTGCACCTCCCTGCTTTTTATCAGATACGAAACATAGAGGTCGTTGGTGGTGGTTTCGACGTAGAAGTCGATGGCTTTGATAAAGGTATAATCTTTCAATTGCTTCCTCACCCTTACGCCCAGGTTCAGGTGCACCCTGATGGCATTGGGAGCATAATATCCATCGGGAAAGGTTTTTGGTAGCAGTACAAAAGTATTGCCCGCACCCGAAAACTGGCGGCTGAGCGTGACGCCCATCTGCGGTGCCAGTAGCCATCCTTTGTTAAGATCAAAAGTCGCCGGCACTACAATGCCTTTTACAAAAACATTATGAATACGCTTGTCGGCTTTGTGCTTGGATGTATAACCGTAACCCGCCACCAGCTCCAGGGTATGCTTCTGGTTGAGATAATAACCGGCGCCGAGGATGTAGGCGCCATAGTTGCCGGCATATTGAAAGTTGACGTAGTTGGGAACCAGCACCCGCTTGTAGCGAATGATGGTGTCTTGAGCCGCCGCCGGAGCCATGAAGAGCATCATAATCAAAAACAAAAAGGTAGGAATGTGTAGCTTTTTCATCATCGCGTCATATTTTTTTGGTTTCGAGGATGAGCGTATCGGGCGTAACGGTGAGTGTGCACCAGGTGTCTTTGCCCGGCGAACCGATGACCAGATAGGGGATTCTGTCGCCGAAATAATTACCAAAATAATGGTCGTGATGATGGCCATGAATCGACATGGAAACATTTCCAGAATCCATCAACATACGATAAGCGTTGGTGTTGAGTAGCGTAAACTGGTCGTCCCACGGTGGAATGTGTGCAATTACAAACACACGATCAGAATATGTGCTGTTTTGCAACTCATTCAGGAGCCACTGATAATCAGGCTCGGCATTGTTAAGCTCCCAGGTGATATCATTGAAGAAGATGAACTTGCAATTTTTAAAATCAAAGCTGTAATTCGCCGGGCCAAACATATCCTTGTAAATGAACCTTCCGTTGGCCAGGCAGTCGTGGTTACCAATCACCGTAAAATAAGGCGGCTTCAGGTCGTGCATCAGTTGATGAAAAATGTCGTACTCGGCTATCATTCCACCATCGGTCATGTCGCCACCATGAATCACCAGGTCGATATCTCCTTCATCGTTTATGCGGTCGATTATCTCCGCCAGACTATTGTAATAAGTATGGCTGTCGGAAATCAAACCAATCTTAAAGGTATCCCGACCCGCGGTTTCAGACGCGATGCGGTGCAGAATTTCGAGATTCTTTTTGTGTGTATTTTGTCGCTCGTCGCGCACGTTCGACGAATAAGGAGAATACTCAAACAGATGCTCGCAGGCTGCCGTTGCCAGCAAAAGTACCAGGGCAGCTACCATTAACAAGTAACTTTTTTTCATCCGCTTCAAGATTTTAATTTCGTATGGGTTTAATAGCGTTTGCCAAGCATTTAAAGGATTCTGTTGTGTTAAATCCTTCGTTCCGGCAAACCACAAGATTCAAAAATAGGTTTTGTTTTCATCTTCGTTTCATCACCTGTTGTAGATGTAACCAATTTTGATGATGAAGGTTTAACGTGGCGGACTTTCCACTGTTAACGACAAATCAGCATCCATTGCCGTGTTACATCCTTTCGTGGGACTTCGAACCCGGGAATTATATGATTCTGACAAAGAGAATAAATTGTTTTCGCCATGCACAGCGCTTTTTGCGCCAAGCGCGCTGCTAAAAAAGTAGCTAATGAAAGCACAAATTCCCTTGTTGTTTCACAAAAAGATTTACCTTTGCACTCCCAAAGTAATTCAGGGTGTCGTGGCCGAGCGGTCAGGCAGCGGTCTGCAAAACCGCGTACAGCGGTTCGAATCCGCTCGACACCT
>CAZTCX010000094.1:0-13400 GCA_964612515.1 uncultured Lentimicrobiaceae bacterium
AGATTGAGCTTATTGAAAAGGATTACTACGTTAAGCGTTCAAAGAAGGAAGTTATGTTTAGGTTCAAAATAGAGAAAAGAATTGGATAATATCACACCAGAGAATAAACTTAAGAGATCACCGGGAATCCCCCTAATCGTTAGCAGCTCAAAACCCAACCTTTCAGACACAGGAACTGTTACATAGACAATGCTTTTCTAAATCCGAAATTCCGAAACTAAAAAGGGTTGCCCGTTAAATGATTTGGGCAAGAGCGAAACCTAACAAAACCTAACATCTATAAAAAAAGCGACCAGGAACCACCCCAGCCGCTAAACGTTCAACCCCTAATTTTTCAATCAGGAATTATCACAAAGATAATATTTTCTAATTCCCAAAATCCCATCGTTTTCATGCTAACTTTTACCTAAACCGGCAGCTATTCCGGCAGCGCACAAAAAAACCCGCTGTTAAGGTACTGATTAACAACGGGTTTAATTTTAGTAGTGTAGCCCGTAGGGGAATCGAACCCCTGCTACCAGGATGAAAACCTGGCGTCCTAACCGCTAGACGAACGGGCCATAGGTGTTGAAGAACTCTCGTTTTCGTTTCAAAACGGCTGCAAAAGTAATTTTAATTTTCAAACGAACAAATGTTTTCTCCCTTTTTGCGATAAAATTCTTCAACTAAACCTTGCAAACGAAGCCTTGCTATTAATAAATTGCCAACTCTTTGCGGTAAAATGTGTCACCAGCCCGGGCAATCACCACATAGATGCCGGGTTTTAAATCGGCTACGCTGAAAGTGTAATTGCTATTTCCGTTCGTCTCGCCAGCAAACACTTTCTTCCCATCCAGACTGTAAACGGTAACCGCTGCTTTGGCAGAAGTCGCTGGAAGAGTAATGGTAACCTGATCGGTAGCGGGATTTGGGAAAAGGCTCATCTCATTGGTTCCGGTAAGTATCGGATTTATTCCCACCGTTTCGGGAGCGTACCAGGCATCCCATCCCTGACCGGAAATGGTTTTGTCGGTGACAAAAATGAGATAAAATTTGCCGCTCGGCGAAGTGACAGGAGCAGGCAGATTGCCGGCGGTATAGCTTCCCGAATATTCGGCCAGCAGTTGCATGGTAGCCTGATCATAGATCAAAAGTTTGTCGTGGGTAAGCTCAGTATCGAAAGCCGTAAAATGCAAGGTGGTGGCACCTGGTTCGGTTGGCATGATCATCCATTTGCACATTTTGTTGTGATCGTAATTGAAGTTCAAACTACCATCGCTGATTTCGCCCATTTGCTCGGTGAGCATCGTTAGACTTTTGCACCAGGTAGGATGGTGCGAAGTGTATTCGGCCAGAAAGCCATTTGCTGTGGGACCGGCATTACTCTTAAACACCAGTAGCAATTCATTGCCTGAACTATTCAATGTAGGAGGAAGGTTGGTTCCGGTGTATGTCCCCAAAATGGACGAACTTGCCGTGGCGCCATCATAAATTGTCAGCTCATCGTCTTCAGAAAGATCAAAGCGTTTGAATTCCAAAGTGATCGACGACACAGAATCTTCTGGTGATTGTGGTGAGATGAGCCAGCTTATTTCATTATCTGCAGTGTAGTTTTCTACGGGGCCGCTGCCATCTTCTATCGAGCCGGCACTACCAGTGATCAGTTGCTGACCCGTGTAGTTGTAGGGATAATTACCAGCGGGCACAAAATTAATTACAGCACCCTGTCCGCCGCTAAATCCGCCTACGTCATACAAAGTATAAAAACCGTTAGAGCTTCCACTCCAGCCAAAGTTGAAATGGAAAAGGTTGGCGTCATCGTAGCCGTCGCAGACGAAGGCATGACCGCCGCTACTGCTGAAGCCCGAATAATACATGGGTTGTCCGGCATCGATTTGTCCTTTTAGCACATCCACCCAGCCTGTCATGGAATAATCATCTTTTTGTTTGAAAGTAGTAATACTGGCAAATCCAAAATATTGTTTTAGAGCACCCGGAACATCCCAGCTATAGGCGCCGGAACCACTGGGGCTGTACATCATATTTACGGCCACTCCACAATGAAACTGCAACAATGCAATATCGGTCATCTCATTGTCCATCGACTCCTGCATGTTGTTGTAAATGTATTCGGTTTCGCCAAAGTTGGCAAAGATGTAACCGTAACTTCCCCAGCTATAGCCATGGCTTCCGGTTCCGTGCAACGGGTAGCGCCAGTAGTGCATCACCATCGACATGGCCGTAGCCACACATCCGGCATACACGTGTCCACCGGGACCCATCGCATCGGGCGGACAAAACATATTGTACGGACTTCCCTGGTTCCACAAATTGATAAGCAGCGGCGAGATGCCCC
Organism: uncultured Lentimicrobiaceae bacterium; assembly: GCA_964612515.1. GTDB lineage: Bacteria > Bacteroidota > Bacteroidia > Bacteroidales > 4484-276 > SABY01. Next base: position 2,336 of record CAZTCX010000094.1, read on the forward strand.
GCTCGTTGCTTTTAGTGCAGAGTGTGAGTGGCTCCTCAGTTGAATATTTTTGCCATGCTGCGCTTATCGCTGCTTCTGCCTGGATATCGTTGCTACGAATGTAGCCGATCTCATCCACGTATGTATTCAAAAAGTTATCAAAGTTGGTGTTTTCGCCTGCAGCCGAACAAACTCCTTCAAGGTCGTAACCGATCACGGGAGGCAAAGCATCGTCAGCCGGAACGATGACGAATCCACCATTTTGCATATTAAAAATGTAAAGTGCATCAGCTCCATTTTTGTCATGCAAGGTTCGGAAGTCAGTGGCAGCAATCGTAGCAAAGTCGATGGGGTGTTGCTGAAAGCTTCGTTCGAAATAAATGTTGTGTGCTACCAGTTCGGCGTTTTTGAAAGGTACCGGATTGCCAGCAAAAGCCATCTGCATGAAAAGCAGCATTAGCGAAAGCAGTAAAAACCAATTCTTCATAATAATGTGATAAAGTGTTTTGTGAAAGTGTAGGTCACAAAAATAGTTAAATATCAGAAAGCATCAGGAAGAAAAGAAATATCGGGAATCATTAACAAATATGATGAATAGTGCTTTTGAATAAAGGCGCTGTCATGTTAAACAAGCTACTGCCGGGATGAATTGGTTTTTGATAATGAGATTTTTCATATTTCTATGATCCCATTCCTACTCTTCTACGCCGGCTGGAGGAAAGAGAGACTAGGCGCACAAGCCGCAGCAATGGCCAGTGCGACGGCATCCTCCCCCTCCAGAGGGAGTGAGAGGGGGTCTTTGATAATGAGATTTTTTAGAAATAAAAAAAGGCGCTCCCATGAATCTGAGAGCGCCTTTTTTATTTATTAAAAAACAGTGAAATTATTCTACAACAATCTTCTTGGTGGTAACGCCATTTGAGCTTTCCACCGTCATCACATACACGCCCTGGGGGAGTTGTGATACGTCAATCGTAAGTGTATTGTTTCCGTTGTGTGCGCTATATTCAGCATTGTGAACCAACTGCCCGGTGATGGAAGATAACCGAACCCGCACCTGAGTTTGTGCATTGGTAAAATAACTTACCGTGATGTTATCTTTGGCCGGATTTGGATAGACCGCCGTGATGTCGAATGGCACTGCTACAGGCTCTTCCACGCCTACCAGACTTCCCATGATACTTACATTATCCACAAAAACATTATCACCTTCGTTAAAGAATTTATCCACCAGGCGGCAGCTTGCATTCAGCGAAAGCGTAAAATATGAACCGGCCCAGGGTTGCAAATTAAATTTATGCTCGACAAAAGGATCTTCGTTGGTTGTGGGAGTAAAATTCAATACGCCTTCCACGTTGGGAACCTGTACCGTATCATTCACTAGCACTCTGAACCATGAGAGTGTGTTGCCCAGGCTAAAAGTTTGTTTCAGATCGAGTGTCAGATAAACGCCGGCGTATTCGGTAGCATTCACGTTGCAGGCATAAGCTGTAGAGTGGAAGTCGGTATTAACATTCCATGCTTGTTCGGGGGTTGTATTGGTAGGGCCGCCCTGCCAGCCTTGCAGCGCAGTGTAGCCGGTAAAATGCAATCCAAAAGCTCCTGTGTTGGCAGCGCGGCTATCCACACTGATGCTGGCTTTGGAACCTGCAAAGAGTTCAAAGTCCGTAGCTTCACCATCTTCAAATCCACTTTCATAATGGAGCACCATGCCTGTAATTTTCAGGAAATCAATATAGGAAGTAGTATAGCTGCCATTGGCGTTGGTTGCTGTTAGGCTGACGCTGTAGTTGCCCGGCTCCAGAAATTCGACGATCGGATTCTGCGAAGTGGCGGTAGTATTTTCGAGGAATACAAACTCGCTTGGCTCAATATTCCATAGCCATGAGGTGGGTTGGTAAAGTGATAAGTCTTCAAATATTACCGCTTCCATGATGCAGGCGCTGCTGTCGTTTACAGCAAACATTACGTATGGCGCGGGGGTGGTGGTGACTTCAATAAAATCTGATTTTGTGGTCGTTGATGATCCAAAGGCGTTGGTCACTTGCAGCGTTACATCAAAAGTACCTGCATTAGCATAACTAACAGTAGGATTGGGGCTGGTGGAAGTAGCAGGAACGCCGCCTTCGAATGTCCAACTCCAGGAGGAAGGAATTCCCATAGAAAGATCACTAAAATGAACTGACGAGCCGGGGGTGATCAAAGGAATGTCAGCGGTAAAATTAACTTCCGGTGTGTATGGCACAGCAAGCACAGCCTGATATGCGTTGATGCGTCCTGCGCCAATCTGGCCAATATAATCGGGGTTCAAAGCGTCGATATTATCAGAAGTGGTCTTCAGAATTTCTTCTACCTGATCGGGAGTGAGGTCAGGATTGATAGAAAGAAGAAGGCTGCAAAGTCCGGCTACCATAGGGCAAGCCATTGAGGTGCCGGAATAAGTATCGTAATATCCGCGGACGGTGTAATCCCAGGTAGTGCTCAGCAATCCTGAAGGGCCATTGGTCCCCGAACCGCCCGGGGCAGAAATATCTACCGATACACTGAAATTGGAAAAATCGGCTTTTTTATCATTTTCGTCGGTAGCGGCAACCGAAATCACGTGGTTGTAGGCCGAAGGATAATGCAATAGGGCGTTGTTGTCGTTACCGGCAGCAGCTACGAAAACGATTCCGTTGTCGTGTCCGGCGTTGATGAGGTTTTGGTCGGTAGCGCTGTATCCCGGTCCGCCGTATGACATGCTGATGATATCGGCGCCATTGTTCATTGCCCACGACATGCCAGTCGCTCCGTAAATACCATTAGGACTATTATTATTAGCAGCTTTTACAGCAATGATGCTGGTGTTGTAGCCAATGCCCGCAACACCTATGGTGTTGTTGGTGATGGCAGTGGCCAGCCCGGAGCAGTGCGTTCCGTGCGACCAGTCGGCAGGATTGCCACCGGCAGGTGGATTGGAACTACCCGTATTGTAAATCACGTCGCGTTGTAACACAATTTTGTCAGCAAGGTCAGGATGGTCGGCCCATACGGCATTGTCCACAATAGCTACTTTTATTTCCGGATCGCCATGCGTAATGTCCCATGCTTGTTCAGCCTGAATTACATCAAGGTGCCAGTTCCAGTTGTTGAGGCCGCTCACCAGGTTGTAAAGCGTGTCGTTGGGTTTGAAATCGGTGTATCGCAGCGGTACTTTTTCAGCATATTCTATTTCCGGGCGTTGTTCCAAAGCAACAATGGCTGCTTCAAGCTGGTTGTGGTCGCGCAGTTTCATTTCGAAAGTTTGAAGTAACTTGTGCGTGTTACGATAATCGAAAGGACGGGTGATGGATTGCACATCGTAGGCTGCGATGAAATCCGCAAAGTAAGCGGCATCTGTGAGGTTTACTGTTTTATTAGCATCAACCTGTAAATTGTGTGCATATGAATCGACAAATTTGACATACAAGCTGTAGTCAACATAATACTTTTCATAATTTTGTGCCTGCGTTTGCACACTTATCAGCATCATTGCCAACAAGGCGAACAATAGCGGCTTTAGCATTTTCGAAGTAAGATTTTTCATGTTTTGCTTTTATTTTCGATTAGTTAAACGTTTACAGTATTGATAATCAGTAATTAATTAAATGCTCAAAGGCGCAAAATTATTAAAAAAATTTAAAACTCATCAATAAATTAAGAAATGAATATCCTGATTAGAAACATCAAAACCCTTGTCAATGTAGATAATTCGTTGCGTCTTAAGGTTTCCGGTAAGGAGATGTTGGAATTGGAAACCATCGACGATGCCTTTATTTACCTGTCGGACGGAAAGATTGATGCATTTGGTAAGATGGCGGATTTGTCGAAATTGCCTAAGTTGCAAAGTCAAAACAATTATCAAACAATAGATGCTGCCGGCGGTATGGTTTTTCCGTCGTTCTGCGATTCGCACACACATCTGGTCTATCCGGCCAGCCGCGAAATTGAATACATTGATAAGATCAAAGGGCTTTCGTACGAGGAGATTGCAAAGCGGGGTGGGGGTATTCTCAATAGTGCCCGTAAAATGCAGGAGATGTCGGAGGAAGAACTTACGAAAGATGCACTCGGTCGCCTGCAGGAAATTGCCCGCTACGGAACTGGCGCCGTGGAGATCAAGAGCGGTTATGGCCTCACCACCGAAAGTGAACTGAAGATGCTGCGCGTCATCCGTCGCCTCAAAGAACTGTCGCCACTCACCATTGTTTCTACTTTTCTGGGCGCTCATGCCGTTCCGCTAGCTTACAAGGAACGGCAGGAGGAATATGTGGATATGATTATTAATGAAATGATCCCCGTGGTGGCCTCCGAGGAGTTGGCCGACTACATCGACGTGTTTTGTGATCGCGGCTTTTTTACGGTCGAAGATACCGATCGCATCTTGAATGCCGGAATGAAATATGGGCTTCAGCCAAAGATTCATGCCAACGAACTCGACTATTCCGGGGGCATACAGGTAGGCGTAAAGTATGGCGCCTTGTCGGTGGATCATCTCGAATTCACCGGCGATGCTGAGATACAGGCGTTGCTTGGCTCCGATACCATGCCGACCATTTTGCCGGGAGCCGCATTTTTCCTTAATATGCAACTGGCGCCGGCCCGTAAAATGATCGATGCCGGACTGCCCATAGCCATGGCCAGCGATTTCAATCCGGGCTCTTCGCCGTCGGGCAACATGCAGCTCATCCTTTCGATGGCATGCATCCTCTTCCGCCTCACGCCCGAAGAAGCCATCAACGCAACCACCCTCAACACCGCTTATGCCATGGGACTTAGCCATGAACTGGGAACCATCGCCATCGGCAAAAAAGCCAACCTTTTCATCACCCATCCTATACCGTCAGTGGCGTACATGCCTTATTATTTTGGTGCTAATAAAGTGGACAAGGTGATCCTGAACGGAAAGCTGTTGTGATGAAGGTCTGGTGCTGGGCGCATGGTGCTGGGAGTGGAGCGCAAAGAGCAATATCGAAACGCAACTGCCGGTTAATCACTCACCACGCATCGTTTATTTCTAACTTCTAACTTCAAAATCTTCAAGCTATGAAAAAAATCATTTTCATCTGTCTCCTTTTCCTGGGAAACGTGGGCGTGGTTTTCGGCCAGCCACTTTCCTACACACGACTTACCAATGGCCTTGCATTACCGGAATTTGACAAGGGTCCCTGCGGTTTCAGTATGGATGATATTAATATGGATGGCCATATCGACATCCTCACCGTTGGCGATCACGGCTCGCCCAACTTCGGAACCACGCAACATGGCATCATCGTGTGGCTTGGCGACGGTCATGGAAATTTTGAAAACCACATGAGCGGTGATTTTGGCTACGGCTCCATTGTGGTGGGCGACGTGAATGGCGACGGACACAAAGACGTTGGGTACGGCATCCATCACAACTACTCTTCTACCAACTTTGGCGATCAGATTCTTGAAGTGGCACTTGGCGATGGCACCGGCCAAAACTGGATACCATACGACGTTGGCCTGGCCACCAATGGAGAGACCTGGGGCATGTCAGGAGTTGACTTTGGAGATGTGGACAACGATGGCGATCTCGACCTCGTAAGTATTTCCTTTGGCGGAGGGGCTGGCGTGCATGTTTACCTCAACCAGGGCGATGGCACCTGGCAACAAAGTTTTGGATTTCTTAATGGCAATGGCAATAATCAGGTGGAGTTTGCTGATTTCAACAACGATGGGTTCCTGGATTTTGCAGCGGCGCATGAGTTTGGTACTGTCTATTTCGGTGATGGAACGGGCAATTTTATTAAAAACGATTTTGGGTTGCCGTCGGTAGGCTCTTATGGTAATTTTAGAGGAATTTCTACCAATGATGTAAACAACGATGGCGCAGCCGACCTTTCTTTGGTGCTCAGCGATGGCAGTGCAAAAGTATTTGTCTGGTCAGATATCGATGAGCAATGGATGGATTTTTCGGTGAACATGCCCGCAGGTGGCGATTACAGTTTTACCGGGTTGGAAGATATGAACGGCGATGGTTTTCCGGATTTGGTTGCAATGAGCAGTCAGGTGGTCGATATTTTCCTTGGCGACGGAGCCGGCAACTGGGTCTTAGGTACGTCGGTTACGATTCCTGAAAGTGGCACCCCCAAGGCTTTCTGCGTCGGTGGCGACCTGGACAACAATGGCCGCCCCGACATGGTGATGATAACACTGGCGGGTTCATGGATTAGCTATAAGAATAAGATGTTTTGTTTTAAAGAAAGTTCTGCAGCCGACAGTTTGTGGATTCAGCCGCGTTTCCCGAAGGGTGGCGAAAATTTCTATCCAGGTACCGCACATTTTATCAAATGGGCTTCTGCAGTACCCGGCGAAGAGAGTAGCCTGGTGGATATCGAAATTTCTGCATTTGGTCCGGATGGGTCGTGGTGGCTGGTAGCCCAGGATTTGCCCAACAACGGCAGGCACCAATGGGTTATCCCCGATTATGGTTCCGATCAGGTCTATCTGCGTCTGATTGTGAAAAGTGAGCAATATGGTGCCGACACCACCAGCACTGTTGCTTTTAACATTTATGGAGAACCAAATTCTGTTTTTAATAAAAAGCCACAAATGCAATCTTTGCTATTCCCCAATCCTGGCTCTGACCGCATTTATCTTAATGATGCAGCAAAAATCAAAAGCATAAGTTTTTTTGATAATAAAGGGATTGAGCTAAACCAAATTTATAATCCTTCTGATGCCATCAACGTTTCGCAGCTTACCCGCGGGTTGTATTATTTGCGTTTTATCTTTAATGACGGCAACATCCGAAATGAAAAATGGATGAAGGTATCCAAATAGCGGTTGAAGATTAACCCTCGGCGGATCGCGTTAGATCATCAAAAATAAAAACCGGATCATTCCTTTTGCAATGATCCGGTTTTATTTTTACCAAACCTGGAGTTGATTATCTAATCGTTACTTTATGAACGGAAACAACTTCTCCTGTGGTGATTTTAACAAAATACATCCCTGCCGATAGCTGACTTACGTCGATCTGTTCATGATTGTCGCAATTCATTTTGCTCAGCATTTTAATACCGGTAGGACTTATTATTTCGATGGTGCTTCCACCGGTGATTTCCAGATTCAAAATCTTGTCAACTGGATTGGGCCAGATGCTGATGCTGCGCGAATCTGCATTGCCAACCCCGGTGAGTGGGCTGCCATATTCTTCAGTGGCTGGATAGAGGTAGAAATTCAGCGTAGTTGTGCCGCCATCCACCAAGGTCAGATTAGAAATGGAAGATTGGAGGTAATCGGGTGCATTACAAACCAGTTGGTAATTGCCACCGGGCAGGCTCAGCGAATAGTGGCTACCAAAAGGTGTGGCATAGGTTACCGCTCCAAAATCAGTATTGAGCGCCGATACCCAGGCGTTAGGAATGGAGAGGTTGGTGGTTGCATCGCGCACGGTTCCCTGGACCTTGCCGATAAATCCGCCAATTGTTACCTGCACCGGATTGCAATGTGCGGATTCGCCCTCGGCGTATAGCGCTGTAACGGCGTACCAGTAACTGCCTTCGGGACAGTTGGTATCTATCCAATTGGTTTGTGCCGTCATTTGATGTATCATATTCCCATCCCGATAGATCTTATAGCCAGTCAGCGTTAGTCGTTCAGGAGCTGTCCAGTTTAGAGTCACATTGTTTCCATTTATTTGCGCTGTCAGGTTTTCGGGTGGTGGCAAATTCATCGGCTGGCCAATAATAACGGTGTAATCCTCCACTTCGCCATAACTTGAATTGCCACATGGCGCCGGTGCGGAGCTGTATGTCATACGCACGCGCATACGATATTGGCCGGATTGCTGCCCTGCGGGAGCTACAATATTTCCGGTAAATGTTGCGCCGCCGCCGTTACTTGTCAGCACGAAGGTCTCGTTCGGGTTGTTGCCAAGCTCTTTGTCGAGATTCCAGTCGATCCATACGGTAACTTTGTCGCTGCTCCATGCATTTCCGTTGGTGACGGTAATGGGCACAGGTACGCCGGGTTCCAGCGTGGTAGTAATGTCGGTGTAATTCGCAACGCCACCTTGCCATGAACTACTATTGCTGATGTCGCCGCAAACAACTTTAGAGATATATTCGTCCTGATAGGTAGTTGAAGCCTCGCAGTAATCAGCAAAAAGTATCGACAGAACATCCTGTTGGCTGATGCCCATGTCGGCGGTCATATTGATATTTAGTTCAGCCGTATGACCAAAGGGCGTGTTGGCAGCAGCATGCACCGTGAAGTTTGCGGTGCCGGTATTACCAGAGGTCAGGTTGCCGACTTGTTGTGGAGTGGCGGTAAGCACAGATACGTAAGGATCGCTGCTCAGGAGTTGCGCCATCACATTCAAAGCATCGGCCGAACCGCTGTTTTTGATTGTCAGCACCATGGTAGCCGTTTCGCCCGGGTCAAGAAACCCATTATTATTACCCGAAGCATCATTAATCACAAATGAATTGTATTCGAGCAATGCCGAATAGGCTATAATCGTACATTGGCTTTCCCAGGTAGCCGCGCCTGTGGCAGTAACGTTGAGTGTGATGGGATGCCCTTCGGGAACATTGCCTGCGATGGTAAAAGCAAAGGCATTGCTCACAGTTTTGGTTGCTCCGGCAGCAATATTGCCAAAGCTTTCCGACCCGTCGGTGATGGTGATGTATGGATCGGTAGAAGTGATGGTTACTGTTACATTATTAGCTACAGCAACGCCTACATTCTTCATAGTAAAACCGAGCAATACATTGCCATCTAAATATTCGAGGATGCCGTTGTTGTTGCCATTCACATCATTAATTGCATGATTGTTATAAATAACATAGGGACCGGTGGGTGGAATGCACTGAATGGTTTCGTCGATGGTGGTGCAGTTGAAGGCAGTAGCAACCAATTGTACGTCGCCGGGCAGGAAGCTGTTAGGAATAGAAACAAAACCTGCGGCATTGCTCATAGCCGAAACTGTAATTCCATTTTGCGTAAGTGCAACCTGAGCGCCAGCCAGTGGAGCGCCATTTTTGGTGATGGTAGTTTCAAAAGGTGTTCCTACAAGCATCACATTATTGCTGTGGGCAAGGGTGGCGGGTGTGTCCGTGCGCACCTGCATCGAAGGGTCGCCAAAGAGAATCCAGGTGCGGGCTGTCTCCAGATCGCCAGGCGATTCGGTGATCATCAGCACCAAGCCATTGAAAACGATCGAACCAAAGCTGTGACGTCCTTCGGTGGTGGAGATTCCGTTTTGGCCAGGATGCAAGTTGTAGTTGTATCCACCAGTAAGGAGGTCATTAAAATAATCCTGCCCGCGCATGGGCGGATCCCAGGGTTGGTTGATGGTGGACATCACCGTACCTATGGCGCCGCCGCCCTGTTGATTCATCCAGGCTTCGGCGAAACAATAGCTGTTATGATAGGAGCCATTAACACAGGCAACAGAGAAAATGAAGGGCAGCCTGGTGCCGTTGGTCAGCCCGGCAATGTGGCTGTTGCTGTAGCCAGAGCTTCCCCACGATGTGGTGGAACCGTGGCCGGTATAGTTGATAACGCTGGTGCCTGTTTGCAAAGCTGCCGTCACCATGGTAGGATTGGCCGTCGGATCGTAAATAGCATTGTGCACATTATAAGTGAATGGATGGAGTTTGTTGTCGTAGATGATTTGAATATGCTGGTAGTCGTACTCGCCATCGTCGCCAGTGCCCTGGCTACTTGCAATGCCGGTAGCTTTTTTATACCAGTCGGCACCCACGTCGGGAGTTTTTTCGTAAGTGATAATTTTATTCACCTGCGTTGTTACTCCTGCGGCGCTGTTGGCAGCCAGACGTCCCACACAAATATCAAAATAGTTGTCGTTGCCCACCACACAGCCCGTCACCGGGTCGGTTGGCGTGCCGCTACTGTTGGCGCATTTTATATCGGCCCAGTCGCCAACCAGCAGCACATAAAGGATGTTGTTGTTGGCGTCGTATTTGGCCTGCACCAGGTTGTCCACATTGGTGCCGGTGGCCACCACTTCTTTGTGTACCACAAAACCTTTTTGCTGCTTCCAGTCGATGTAGGGCTGCATGGCAGCTTCGTCGCGGGCGGTGCAGTAAATCAGGATTTCGCCGTTGTCGGCAATGGTCAGATCGGTGATTGGTGAAGTATAATTTATAAAAGCACTTTCGTAAATGCCGATCATTTCCCGTAAGGGGATATTATTTTGTACCGTAAGCGGATTTACGGCAGGTGCATCGTTCTCGGTGAGTTGCACGGTCATGGTGTGATAAACACGCAGAATGTTGCGCGCAGCATTGTAGCGTACCGGATAAACGGTGACGGTGGCTCCTCTCACATCTTTAATAATATAGGGTGAAGTGATGTCGGCATCCTCAGCCGGATAAAACCTGTCAGTAACCGATTTTGGATCTATGACGTAGGGAATGGTCGAAGGATCCTGATCACGATAAATCACACCGCGTGAAGGAAGCAGCGGATGGGTCAGTTGGTAGTCGGTATAATTCCCCGTTTTCACCTTCAGATCATAACTTTTGGTGTTTCCTAACTGAAGCGCCGAAGTGGCAAACGGAATCTCAGCCCAGCCAGCCTGTTCCGTGTGCAGCCTGAAATCAGTAACCAGCATCTGGTAAGTGATGCCATCGTAAACAACCTCTTCGAGCTGCACGTCGCCGGTAGTAAACATTAGCTCCATGCTTTGTGCGTCGGGTTGGTTGTAAGCAACCTCAAAGCCCTTGTCGGCAGCCATGAGTTGTAAACACATCAGCATTAAAAAGGTAAAGATCAATTTTTTCATAGCGTAAGATTTGTGTTAATTAATAAAGAAAATTCGTTTTCGAAATAGCGGCTCAATATACAATTATTTCAAAAATCCTGATGGGATAAAATTTTAATAATCAAAGGAAAATTACAAAAGATGCGAATCACAAATATGATCCAAAAGTGAAAAGGTTTCTTTTTGAGTGTCATTGATGTCCGGTAAACATAATTACTTTTGAATAGATTCTTCACTCCACTCCCTTTCGTTACTAATGACAAGTTCTTGTAAATAATTGGAATGCAATAGATTCCTCCTTTCAGT
>CAZTCX010000095.1:0-13385 GCA_964612515.1 uncultured Lentimicrobiaceae bacterium
ATGAAACAGATTTGGGTAATAACTACCAGGGAGTTGCAGTCGTTTTTCGATTCGCTGACGGCCTACATCATGCTGATCGCCTTTCTGGGATTTAGCGGCCTCTTCACGTGGCTCTATGGCTCCGACATCTTTTTTGTAAAACAAGCCAGCCTGCAGGCATTTTTTGGCGTGGCCTACTGGACGCTGTTCTTCTTTATTCCGGCGCTCACCATGCGGCAGTTTGCCGAAGAAAATAAAACCGGCACCATCGAACTGCTGCTCACCCGCCCAGTACGCGACTGGCAGGTGGTGACAGGGAAGTTCCTGGCCACGCTGCTGCTCATCGTCATTGCGCTGGCGTTCACGTTGCCTTATTATATTACGGTGGCCAATCTGGGCAGTATCGACCATGGCGCCACCATCTCCGGCTATCTTGGCCTTATCCTCATTAGCGCGGTATATATCAGCATCGGCATTTTTACCAGCAGTATTTCCAACAACCAGATCGTAGGTTTCATGCTGGCGTTGGCCATTGGCATTTTATTCCATTTCCTGTTTTCATTCCTCGCACAAGGCGCCAGTGGTATCACAGCCGACGTGTTGTATTATCTGAGCGTGGGCAACCATTTCGAGTCGATATCGCGCGGAGTCATCGACAGCAAAGACATCATCTTCTTCCTGTCGATCATCTTCCTGGGGCTTATTAGTACAGAGGCCGTTTTACAAAAAAACAGGAATTAATTAACCATTAATAAAAGAGAATTGAAGATATGAAAAAGAAAAAATCTATCGCCTCTCAGCTCATCCTTATCGCCATAGCCCTGGTGTTGCTGAATGTGCTTTCGGAAAAGTTCTTTGTGCGGCTCGATTTTACTGCCGATAAAATCTATACCCTGAGCAAGGCTACCAAGGATATTCTCAAGTCGCTGGATGAGCCTGTAACGGTCACGGCTTATTTTACACGTGGCAGCCAGCAGGAGATCGAGAAAGCCCGCAATGATTTTAAAGACATGCTCATCGAATATTCGGCCATTTCTGACGGGATGGTTAATTATGAATTTATCAATCCTAACGAAGATGCTGAAGCCGAGCAACTGGCCATGGAGGCTGGCATTCAGCCGCTGGTGATCAGCGTGCGCGAAAAGGATCAGGTGAAGCAGCAAAAAGTTTATCTGGGTGCTAAAATAGTGATGGGCGAACGCACTGACATTATCCCGGTGATACAGCCAGGTGCCGCTATGGAATATGCACTTTCAAGCTCAATCAAAAAGCTGGCTGTGACTGACAAACCCGTGATTGGATTTGTACAGGGCAACGGTGAGCCTTCGCCCAACGCCATGTCGCAAGCCATGCAACAGTTGCAGGTGCTTTACGATATTCAGCCGGTAAATCTTAACGATCCTGCTGCCGACCTTTCGCAGTTTAAAACAGTGACCATTGTAGCTCCTACGGATTCATTCCCGCCACAAGCGCTCGCCATGCTCGACAGCTACCTGGCCGACGGAGGAAATCTTTACATAGCTTTTAATAATTTTATTGGCGACTTCCAGGCGATGCGCGGCAACAAAACCAACACCAACCTGCGCGACTGGCTGCTTTCTAAAGGTCTGAAAGTAGAAAATAACTGCGTATTAGATGCAACAGCCGGTACGGTGGGTGTGCGCCAGCAAACCGGATATATGACTTTCACACGCCAGATTCCTTTCCCGTACTGGCCGCTGATCCGCAAATTCCAGGACGACATGCCCATCACCAAAGGCCTCGAGCAGGTGATGCTGCAACTGGTGAGTACTATTTCTTATGAGGGCGACACATCGCTTACTTACAAACCATTTCTGTTTACCAGCGACAAATCGGGCACGCTGCCACTGCCGGTATTTTTTGATGTGCAAAAACAGTGGAACAACAGTGATTTCCCGTTGAAGGATCTCCCCGTTGGCGCAGTCCTCAAAGGTCGGATGGGCGGTAGCAAATCTGCTTCGATTGTATTGATTGGAGATGGCGATTTTGCTATTAATGGCGAAGGGCAGGAAGCACAGCAACGTCAGCCCGACAACGTGAGCCTGATGGTGAATGCCATCGACTATCTCTCCGACGACACCGGACTGATAGAACTGCGCACCAAAGCTGTTACCTCACGGCCGCTCAAAGAGGTGGACGAAGGCGAACGCAACTGGATAAAATGGATCAACTTTGCTTTGCCACTGTTGCTGGTAGTAATTTATGGCATCGTCCGCATGCAGGTAAAAAGAAGAAAACGCATCAAAAGAATGGAGGAAGGTTATGTTTAAAAAATTAGATGTCAAAACACTTGTAGTCATCCTTATCATATTGGCAGTCGTATATGCTATCTCCGAGATGGCAGGCGGTCGTGACCGTTCGTTTCGCAATGTTATAGTTGAAGTAGATACCGCCGACGTCGAAAGTATTTATATTCGTCCGGCAAACGCCACTTCACCGATTATTCTCAACCGCACTGCTGCCGGTACCTGGGAGGTGAGCGGCCAGGGAAACAGCTATCCTGCCGATATGGGCATGGTGCGCAATATCCTGTCGCAGTTTACACTGATGAAACCCGAACGCGTGGCTGCTACCACCAAGGAAAAATGGGCTGAATATGAACTCAACGATTCGCTGGGAACGCGCGTCACGCTCAAAGGTAATCGCGAAGAGCTTGCCGACCTGATGATTGGGAAATTCTCCTACACCCAGCCACCACAAACACAGGGACAGCAAAATCCCTATCAGCAGCAGCGGGGCAAAATGACCAGCTACGTTCGCCTCACCGATGAAGCCCCCGTATATGCCGTCGATGGATTCCTGAAGATGGCCTACCAGGATAAAGTAGATGCTTATCGCAACAAAAGCCTTGTAAAAGTTACGCCCACCGACATCTCAACGCTCAATTATACCTATCCCGACCGCACCATCAATCTCGAAAAAACCGACGGCCACTGGCTGATGAATGGCCAACCCGCTGACTCGGCAGCCATGGTAAAATACCTCAACAAACTTGCACGGCTCAATAGCAATGCTTTTGTTGATCCGTCGGTGGTTAAAACCGGCAGCGCAACCCATAAGCTTTCCATAGAAGGCAGCAACTTCGTCCCGATTATCCTCGAAGCCTTTCCGGTAGCCGACACCGCGATGGGCTATGTCGTGACCTCGTCGGCCAACCCCGGCGCAGAATTCGATGGCAGCAACGCCCAATTGTATGAAACCATTTTCGTAGAAGAGCCAGTGTTTTTGGGAGCGGAGAAGTAGGCAGTTGGCAGGCGGTAGTCGGCATCCACAATAGCAATACATTTAACAAAAAAAGTATTACCAGCATAAAATGAAACCGTGAAGGATTGTAATGGTTTGAAAAGAACTAAAAAACCAGCCCAATAAATGAAAAAGCAAATTGAAATAAAAATATTTGAGGAGCAAAAAGTAAGAACTATTTGGGATGTAGAACAGGAAAAGTGGTATTTCTCGATTATTGATGTAATTGAAATTTTAACCGGCAGTCCAAGACCCAGGAAATACTGGAACGCTTTGAAAACGAAGCTAAAGGCAGAGGGAAGTGAGTTGTCCCATAAATTGGGACAACTGAAAATGCAATCTGCTGATGGTAAATTTTATCTTACAGATGTTGCTGATACCGAACAGCTTTTTCGTCTTATTCAATCTATTCCATCACCAAAAGCAGAACCCTTCAAACAGTGGCTGGCGCTTGTGGCGGCTGAACGATTGGACGAAATGCAAGACCCTGAACTTTCTATTGATAGAGCTTTGGAACAATACCTGAAACTTGGCTATTCAGAAAACTGGATTAACCAACGACTGAAAAGTATTGAGATTAGAAAAGAGCTGACGGATGAATGGAAAAAACGGGGACTGAAACAAGGAGTTCAGTTTGCAACGCTTACCGATATTATTACCAAAGCCTGGAGTGAAAAAACTACCAAAGAATATAAAGTTCTCAAAGGTTTGAAAAAGGAAAACCTGCGGGATAACATGACCAACACGGAACTCATCTTAAACATGCTTGCCGAAGCATCCACAAAGGACATATCAGCGGCAACCAGCCCGAAAGATTTTGAAGAAAGCAAGGAGGTAGCTAAACAGGGCGGTAATGTTGCCAAAGTAGCACGTAAAGAACTGGAAGCTAAAACCGGCAAAAACGTAGTAACCTCTCTAAATGCCAAAAAAAGCCTGAACCCCGATAAAAAGGGATTGATGGATTAGCATGGTGAAATATCTCAACTAACTCTCGCGGCTCAACAGCTCCGCTTTTGGAAAAGCAGGCAGGCTTCAGTCCTCAGCCGGCAGTCCTCAGCCGGCGGCCAGTGGCGAAAGGGATGCCAGCCCTGCAAGGGAGGGCATCCCTGGATCACTTGCGTCTTGCGCTCTGCTTTTGATTTCTACGCCTTGCGCCTCGCACTATACTTTCCTCCCTTTTTGTTAAGAGTCGGCTAAACTTTAGGGTTGCATCCCCTGCGGGGCTGCGAACCCAGCCTCATGTGCCTTGCACTAAGCTCTCTCCGCTTTGCGTTCTACCATAAAATTTAGAATCATTCCAAATGAAATTGTATCTAATTTTGCCTTGCAATTTAATTAACGAGGCAAATGAAGGCTTCTATCATCACATTGGCTAATGATTTACATCACGGCAATCCTGTGGTGAGGGTGAGTTTTGAGAAGGATTTTTTAATCATCAGTCAAAGGCTACAACACGAAAGTTCAAAAACTACGGAAATTTACACGCACGTATCGAAAAAGGAATTAGGTAAAATTGTAAATCCGCTGGATGATTTC
Organism: uncultured Lentimicrobiaceae bacterium; assembly: GCA_964612515.1. Taxonomy (GTDB): domain Bacteria; phylum Bacteroidota; class Bacteroidia; order Bacteroidales; family 4484-276; genus SABY01. The sequence goes on from CAZTCX010000095.1 coordinate 4,780, forward strand.
GGATAAGATTTGCAAAAGGTACACATACACGCCCAAATTTGCTGTGTAAGTGTACCTTTTGCAAATAGTAATGAAGAAATAAACGTAATATTACATTTACACAGACGTTATAAGCCATTTTAAAAGACGACAGTGAGACAAAAGAAAATCCGTGGACATAACAGACGACATAAGCAAATCGACAATTGGCGACTTGACAATTTATCAATTGACCTGACCGACTATTTACAAAATCAGCGTGACAGATATTATGCAAAAATTAGAGTGCATCCTTGGAGTGGGCTTTCATTGACAAATAGCGTAATACCACAACCGACAGGAAAGACTAAACAAAAGATGCTCAACGGACTTCTTGACATTTACGAGAACTGGAAGACTCAACTCGACAAATTAGGACAACCATATTATTTAAAAGTTTGGCTCTTTGAACCACGTTTTTCACAATCGCAAGTTGTTTGTGCTATTGGCGACAATGTTGACTTTTATGAAAATACATTTTACAAGCCAGACAACGAAAAAACCATACAACTCGACAGTTACGGAACTTTAAAGACAAAACTATCTAAGTTAAATTGGGACTACCGTTTAGACGAAGACCATTACGATAATACCGCAGTTGGCGAACCAGAAAATTATGCTTCAAGACAGGACTATGAAGATACCGTAAAATGGTTCGACAAACTTTTAAAAAAGCCACATCGGACACACAAGTTTAAAGAACCCATTGGCGAGACAACAGAATCATATTCATTTAAACGTGGCGAGATATGGCTTGGTGGACAGAAATAAAAACGGCTTATAACAGCACCTACAAGAATTTGGCGGTTCGGTGGTTAAATGGAGCTTTGTGCTTCGTATTAAGTTTTGTGGTTGCAGACAGTTTTGTGCTTCGAAATCGCCAACTTCTTGTAGCTGCTAACCGTTATGTGGCATTCCACACATCGAAATTTCCTATTAAATTCGCATGCGAACGACAAAAATTGATAATTCCTTGACAAATTTCTGGACAAAAGTTATTTTTATAACCTCCTAATTATTAACACTAATTTTTGCCGTTAGTCAAGACTTAATAATTTAACACATATTTTAATGAGTACAGTGACAGATCATGTAAAACAAAGTGAAAGATATTTTTATCTTGATTGGATGAGATTATTCGCAATTCTTGTAGTCTTTCTATTTCATAATTTAAAGTTTTATGATTACCCGGGTTGGCATTTAAAAAATATCCAACAGTGCGAGATTGCAACTCAAATTACTAATTTTATCTTCCTTTGGATTATGCCGTTTTTCTTTACCATTTCGGGGGCAAGTACTACCATTTTTATACGCCATCGGAATTTTAAACAGGTAGTTGCTGATCGATCAAAAAGACTTCTGTTGCCATACTTGTTCGGAATTTTTGTGCTGATTCCGCCCCAGAAATATTTTGAATCGTTATACCATAAGATTTCTGATGGCAATTTGATGAATATGTTTATAGGCTATTTTAATGTTTCTAATGTAAAGATTGGATTCTCAACTATATGGTTTGGGTACTTTGGCTATCATCTATGGTTTCTGGCTTTTCTTTTTATCATCACCATCATTGCCTATCCAATACTTCGGTGGATTAGAAATGGATTTATAAACAACAAGCCTTCTTTTTTTATAAAAATTGCAGGTAAACATAGTTACATCTATACATTATGTGTTCCTTTGTTGGTCATCGACTTTATCTTAAGGGTTCCTTTCCCGGAATATCTGAACTGGGCCGATTTTTTTGATTTTATATATTTTTTTATCTTTGGATTCCTGATTTTTTCAAATAAAGAGATTATTGAGACGGTAAAGAAAAATGCATCAAGAAATCTTTTAATAGCAATTGTTTTTGTTTTGGTGCTGGGCTATTTAGCCATATTCACAGATTTCATCAGGGCAATTTCCGCATCTCCAGCATGGACCCTGCAATACTTTGGGTTCGTTTCGCTTCTAAAACTCAATGCGTTTTTCTGGACACTTGCCCTGTTGGGTATAGGGGCTTCGGGTTTGAATTTTTCAACAAAATATTTATATCGATTAAACGAATTTGTCCTTCCGTTTTACATGCTACATCAAACGATAATTATAACTATTGGATTCTATATTATAGTTTTGGAGATATCCATCATTGAAAAATTTTTGATTATCACGCTGTTGTCGTTTATCTCAATTGTATTGATATATCTAGTCATACAACGATTTAATGTTTTAAGATTCCTATTTGGAATGAAAATAAAAACGCCACATAACAACGGTTCATAAAACATGCCGGTTTTAGTGGGTTTTCAAGCGTTTCGCCCCGCATCAAGTTTCTTATCATGGGATACAGACACATCTCTGCAATCCGGTACGTTTCATACCCGCGACCGTTATCAAATTCAATAAACCCAATCCCTCTCAAAATTATTTCTACCGCTTCACATCTCCCCGTCCCCGAATCTTAACATCATGAATCAAATCGCCGGCGGCAATTATAATCGTGGGGAAATCGATCAGCAGCTGAGGACTTCCAATCACTCCGTGCATAAAAACCGTGTGCTGCTGTATGGCTGCAACGTCGAGGCTGTCGATGGTTTTGTCGGCGTTGGCATCGGCGGCAGCCTTGAAATAAGAAAATCGATGTCGCCCTGTTCCGGCTGAATTTCGAGATTCCTTCCGACATATTAATTCAGGCAAGGCTGGCTTCGACAGGCAGGCTTCGACAAGCTCAGCCACCGCAGCCACCGCAGCCACCGTTCGACGAGTAATTCAAAATTCAAAAACCGTCAATCAAAAACCGTCAATCAAAACTCGTCCTTCGTAACTCGTCCTTCGTAACTCGTCCTTCGTAACTCGTCCTTCGTAACTCGTCAATCAAAAATCGTCCTTCGTCAATCGTCCTTCGTCAATCGTCCTTCGTCCTTCGTAACTCGTCAATCAAAATCTACCTTCTCATCATATTTTCTATCACTACTGAAGAGGATCCGCCGCCGCCATTGCAGAGGCCGGCCACGCCGTAGCGGGCGTTGTGGTGTTGCAGTATGTTTACGAGTGTCACCAGGATGCGTGCTCCGGTAGATCCCAGTGGATGTCCCAGCGAAACGCCGCTGCCCCACACATTAACTTTGTTGCTGTCGAGTTTCAGATCGCCCATCACTGCCAGCGAAACTACGGCAAAGGCTTCATTGATCTCGAAGAAATCGATGTCTGAAAGTTGTAGTCCTGCCTTTTTGATGGCTTTCGGGATGGCAATGGAAGGGGCTGTTGTAAACCACTCGGGCGCATGGGCGGCGTCGGCATATCCTATTATGCGTGCCAGCGGTTTTAGTCCGAGTGCGTCGGCTTTTTCTTTGCTCATCAGCACCAGCGCTGCTGCGCCATCGTTGATGGTGGAGGCGTTGGCGGCGGTCACGGTTCCGTCTTTGACGAAGACAGGTCTTAGCTCGGGGATTTTATCGAAATTCACATTTCTGAACTCCTCGTCTTCCTCTATCATCTGCGTGCCTTTGCGCGTTTTCACCTCTACCGGAACGATCTCATTGGCGAAATATCCTGCCTCGGTCGCTTTGGCGGATCGGCGGTACGATTCTATGGAAAGCTCGTCCTGCTGCTGGCGCGTGATGTTGCGTTCTTTGGCGGTATTTTCGGCGGCGTTGCCCATGTGGTAATCGTTATAAACATCCCACAGGCCGTCTTTTATCAGTCCGTCGATGAGTTTGCCATCTCCCAGCTTCATGCCTTTGCGCACGACGTCGATGTAATGCGGCGCGTTGGTCATGCTCTCCATGCCACCAGCCACCACCACGTCGTTGTCGCCAAGGAGAATAGACTGTGTTGCCAGCATCACCGACTTCAGCCCGGAGGAGCATACTTTGTTCACGGTGGTGCAGGGAACCGTATTCGGCAGTCCGGCAAACAAAGCTGCCTGGCGTGCGGGCGCCTGTCCCAAATTGGCTGACAAAACGTTGCCCATAAATACTTCATCCACCTGGCTGGCTTCGATGCCCGCTTTGGCTACCGCGCCTTGTATGGCCGTAGCGCCCAGTTTGGTGGCGGTGAGTGTTGAAAATGCTCCTGCAAAACTTCCTATTGGCGTTCTTACGGCCGAAATGATATAAACTTCTTTCATTGTGTATCGTTTTTTTAAAGTTAAATTCATTATTGTTCGGTAAAGAAAATTCTTACTAAAATAGATTCTTCGCTTCACTGCGTTTCGCTCAGAATGACAGGCTAAGCTCTCCCCCCAGTTCATCGCAAACCACTGTCATTCTGAGCGCAGCGAGGAATCTATTGTTTTTACAGTAGTGCATTAAAACCTATTCGTTTCCATCTATTTGGCTACAGCCAAAAACCGATTATTGATTCTTTTCTCCCTCTTTGGGATTCTCTTTGTAAACATAGTTGATTTGTAATGGTTCAGCAGGCGGTGGCGGCGGCGTAGGTGTCTTGGTGACGGGTTTGTTCCAATAGGCCTCCGGATCGTTTTCGTCGATATTTTCAAGTTCGGGATCCTCTTCCCATTTGTATCGGGCAGGTGCCGGACCCTGGCTTTTATAAAATAACGCCAACACAATACCTGCGATAAGCCCCATCAGATGCGACTCCCAGGAGATATTTTTCTCAGGAAACATCTCCGGAAATATTCCCCACACCATGCTTCCGTAAAGAAAAGCTACCAGGAAAGTGATGGCCAGCGTTCGCCCGTCGCGGCGGAAAACGCCACTAAAAAACAGAAACGACGCCAGGCCATAAACCACGCCGCTGGCGCCAATGTGATACGCTTCGCGCCCCCAAAACCAAACCCAGATGCCGGTGATGATCCAAATAAGAACAAACACACGCACTGCCACCGGCCGATAGACATAAAACAGAAGCGAACCCAGAACCCACAGCGGAATGCTGTTGGCGAAAAGGTGGGCCACACTACCGTGGATAAATGGTGCTGTGATGATCCCGATTAGCCCTTCGGCGCGCAACGGCAAAATCCCAAACTGTGTCAGATACTCACCGGTGATGGCTTCGAAGCCTTTGACAAGCCACATGATGATGACAAGAAGGGTAGGATAGAGGATACTTTCAGAAAATCGTGCGCGGTCTTGTAATTTCATGGCTACTAAACAAGCATTCAAAAAAAGTGTTAATGCCCAAAGGTGCAAAATATTTTTAACCGGCCTCCCGTTAGGTCGGTACTTATTATTAAAATGCTAAATAACAAAAAAATGATTCATCCCATCGGGCATCTCCCAAAAAGAATATTTCGATTAACAGCATTGGCGGTAATTTTCACATTGCTTTTGACACCGAATCTTCAGGCACAGTCAGACGAACAGCGTGAAGGCATTCAGAAATTTGGTACTGCCTTGCAGATTATCAATTTCGCCTATGTCGATAGTGTCAACTCTAATGACCTGGTGGCTTCAGCCATAAAACAGATGCTCAAAGACCTTGATCCTCATTCGGCCTACATTTCCAAAGAAGATGTAGAGCGCGTCAACGAGCCGCTCGAAGGAAGTTTTGAAGGCGTCGGGGTGACGTTTCAGCTTTTTAACGATACCATTCTTGTGGTTTCGCCCGTGCCGGGAGGGCCTTCCGATAAGCTCGGAATTATTGCCGGGGATAAAATTGTAAAAATTGATGGCGTGAGCGCTGTGGGCGAAAAAATAAACAACGAATATGTGATGGAGCGCTTACGCGGAAAAAAAGGGACTACGGTTTCTGTTGCTGTAAAGCGCAATGGCAAAAAAGATTTGATTGATTTTGATATTGTGCGCGACAAAATCCCGCTCAACAGTATCGACGCTACTTACATGGCAGCGCCAGGGATTGGCTACATAAAGCTTACACGTTTTTCCAAGACTTCGATGGACGAGTTTCATGAGAGTGTGCGCGAGCTGCAGCAAGAGGGCATGAAAGACCTCATCCTCGACCTGCGCAGCAACTCTGGTGGCTACCTCAACACGGCTGTTGAGCTTAGCGATGAGTTCCTGCCCGCCGACAAGCTGATCGTTTATACCGAAGGCCTGCACCAGGCGCGCGAAAACTTCTATTCCACCTCCACCGGTTCTTTTGACAAGGAAGGCCGTGTGATTGTGCTTATCAATGAAGCCTCTGCTTCTGCCAGCGAAATTGTTTCCGGAGCCATTCAGGACTGGGATCGTGGACTGGTGGTAGGTCGTCGTTCTTTTGGAAAAGGCTTGGTTCAGCGTCCTTTCCGCCTGCCCGACGGTTCGATGATTCGTCTCACCACTGCCCGCTATCACACGCCAACCGGGCGTTGCATCCAAAAACCTTACGACGAAGGCGTGGAAGAATATTTTAAAGATTTCAAAAATCGCCTCGAACATGGCGAGCTGGTGAGTGCCGACAGCATCCATTTCCCCGACTCACTCCAATATCTTACCCCTGCCGGACGCACGGTGTATGGCGGCGGCGGCATCATGCCCGATGTTTTTATCCCGATCGATTCCACACGCTTTTCTGATTACTACACCGACCTGGTGCGTAAAGGAGTTTTTAATGATTACATCATGAGTTACCTCGATAAAAATCGCGCTGAAATCCTCGTGAAGTACCCTACGTTTGCTGCTTTCAAAGCTGGCTTTGTGGTGGACGAGCAGATGTATTCAGATTTTAAAGCCAAAGCTGCTGAAACCAAGGTGGTGCGTGATGCCGACGAAAAGTATTACTACCCTGACAGTGACCTGAAACTGCAGATAAAAGCCTTGCTGGCGCGCAACCTTTGGGACGCCGAGGCTTATTTTGAGGTGATCAACGCCATCGACACCGAACTTAGCACTGCAGTGGAATTGTTACAAAATAAAAAACAGTTCTCGAAGCTGCAGGGAAAGTGAAGAACCTGGAGGTAAATTCCAAAATACAAAACCCAAGTTCCAAATAAATTCCAAAATACAAAACCCAAGTTCCAAATAAATACCTACGCTACCCCTCGATCCCCTAAATGGGATGACAGCCGCACACATTTGTCCAGTGCGTTGGGTTTCCCCCTTTAGGGGGTCAGGGGGTGCGCAATGGGAAACTTTATTGGCGTAACAATGAAATTTATTGGCTCTGATTTGAAATAATGTAGCCATCTGATCACTAACCCCGGCCTTTAGGCCGGGGATACAAAAGTCAAAAAAAACAGTGGGCTTTAGCCCAAATAAATAGAATGCTTTGAAGAGTTCATGGAAAGAGATTGATGTAAAAGTATTGTGGGCAAAAGCCCCGGGTTTCTGATAGCGTTATCTGACCCCGCCCTGAAGGGCAGGGTTATTGACCTTCTGCAATTGATTTACACATAGATATTTAATGTCAGAACATTTGTTTTTTGTGATTTACTTTAAAATGAAATCAATAGCCGAAAATACCGGGCACCTGTTGAGTAGATTGCCAACAGCTTCCGTCGAAAAACAATATCTTTGGCCGTTTTAATATTAAAAAATAGATTATTATAAAATGAAACTTCTTGAAAATAAAAAAGCGCTGATAACAGGCGCAGCGCGTGGCATCGGTAAATCCATTGCCATTGCTTACGCTAAAAATGGTGCCGATGTGGCCATCACCGATCTTAAAATTGACGACGAAGCCAACGCCCTTGTCGAAGAGCTGAAAAGCTACGGCGTACAAGCCAAAGCATACGCCTCCGATGCAAGTAATTTCGCAGCTTGCGAAGAGCTGGTGAAAGAGGTGCTGAATGATTTTGGAAAAGTAGATATTCTGGTAAACAATGCCGGCATCACCCGCGACAAGCTGCTGATGCGCATGGGCGAAGACGATTGGGATCTGGTGATAAAGGTAAATCTGAAATCGGTTTTTAATATGACCAAAGCTATCCATCGCAGCATGCTTGCACAACGCAGTGGAGCCATTGTAAATATGAGCTCTGTGGTTGGATTGTCGGGCAACGCTGGCCAAAGCAACTACTCCGCCAGCAAAGCCGGACTGATAGGCTTTACCAAATCCACCGCCAAGGAGTTTGGTGCACGCGGCATCCGCTGCAACGCTATTGCTCCGGGTTTCATCGAAACGGCTATGACCGACCAGCTCAGCGAACAGGAGAAAAACGAATGGCTCAAAAATATCCCGTTACGTCGTGCCGGCAAAGCCGAAGATGTGGCCGGAATATGCGTTTTTCTTGCATCCGACCTCTCAGCTTATGTCACCGGTCAGGTGATAAGTGTGGACGGCGGCATGCACATGTAATCATTTCAAAAATATTTTCTAAGGAGGTCAACTTTGCGTGTAGTCACCGAATATTCCGGTTGGTTCTTTGCTTTGTGCGTTCTGCTGGCACTTGTTTACGCAGGGATTTTATATTTTCGAAATCCGCGTGAGGAGTTTTCGGCAACGCTTACAAGGTGGCTTGCGGCATTTAGGTTTCTGGCCATCGTTCTGCTCGCCTTTTTGCTCCTTTCGCCACTGCTCAAAACCATTTTCCGCACTAGCGAAAAGCCTGTTATCATCTTTGCTCAGGACAACACCGCATCGCTAATTGTTGGGACTGACACCACTTTTTACCGGCAGCAATATCCGCAGATAGCCAGGGCACTGATTGACGACCTTCAGAAAGATTATGATGTAAAAACGTTCGCTTTCGCGGGAAAAGT
>CAZTCX010000096.1:0-13243 GCA_964612515.1 uncultured Lentimicrobiaceae bacterium
TCCTTCGTAAATCGTCCTTCGTAAATCATCCTTCGTAAATCGTCCTTCGTCAATCGTCCTTCGTCAATCGTAAATTAAAATCTACTTTTCTACCTCCATTGCCTCCAGCTCATTGTGCAGCCGCTCCCACTCCTTCATTTCTTTCTCGTGCTGTTGCTTCAGCGCATCATATTCCTGATAGATTTCTCCTGACTGGATTTTTTTGTCATTGGGATCCGGATTAGAAAGCCTTTGGTCGATGCGGGCTATCTCTTTTTCGAGTTTATCGATGGCAGCTTCACATTTTTCGATTCGGGAAATCACTTTACGTTGTTCGCGCTCAGCTTCCTTGCGTCGCTCATAGTCAAGTTTGTTTTGTGAAGGGCCATCCGGCTGCCGCGAAGCTGAAGCCGTTTTAGCTGTGCTCATCTCATCGAAATGCTCCAGTCGTCGCGTTTCCAGAAACTCATGCACATCGCCGATAAACTGGCGGATACCGTGGTTGCGAAATTCGAAAACTTTTTCGGTAAGCCCGGAAAGAAAGTCGCGGTCGTGCGAAACGATGATAAGCGTTCCGTCAAATTGGAGCAAGGCATTTTTAAGGATATCCTTCGAGCGCATGTCGAGGTGGTTGGTAGGCTCGTCAAGCACCAGAAAGTTAACGGGATTGAGTAGCATGCGCGCCAGCGATAAACGCGACTTTTCGCCACCTGAGAGAATTTTTACTTTTTTATCTAGGTCTTCGCCGCGAAACAGGAAGCTGCCCAGCAGACCTTTCACACGTGGTCGCCAGTCGCCGGCAGCCACATCATCGATGGTCTCAAAAACCGTCTTGTCCATGTCGAGCATCTCGTGCTGGTTTTGGGCATAATAGCCAATCTTTACAAGATGACCGATTTCCAATTTTCCATCATAAGGCAACTGACCGACGATCATTTTGGAAAGTGTAGATTTCCCTTCGCCATTTCTACCAACAAAAGCTACCTTTTCACCACGAGCTATCGAAAATTCCAGATCGCGCAGCACCAGATGGCTGCCATAGCTCTTGCCTGCTTTTTCGGTGCGGACCGTTACCCGACCGGAATGGGGCGACGGCGGAAAACGGAAGCTGATCGTGCCTTTGTCGGTTTCGCTCAGCTCCACTTTGTCCATCTTATCGAGCAGTTTCATCTTGGATTGCACCTGTCGCGCTTTGGTATTTTTGTAACGGAAGCGATCGATAAACCGCTCGATCTGCGCTATCTGCTGCTGCTGGTTGTTGAAACTCGCGCGCTCTTTGGCCAGCCGCTGTTCCTGCAGGGCTTCAAAATCAGAATAGGATGCCTTGTAATCGAAACTGCGCCCTAACGATAGTTCTATAGTTCGGTTGGTGACGTTGTCGAGGAAAGCCCTGTCGTGCGACACCAGCAACACCGCTCCCGGATAACTGATCAAAAAATCCTCGAGCCATTGTATCGACTCGATGTCGAGGTGGTTGGTAGGCTCGTCGAGGAGTAAAATATTGGGCATTTGCAGGAGTATTTTGGCCAGCTCCACACGCATCTGCCAGCCGCTGCTAAACTCCGCCAGTGGCCGCTGAAAATCGCTTCGCTCAAACCCCAGCCCCATGAGTATTTTTTCGCAATTCTCATCCATGGTGTGGCCCCCCAACATGGCAAACCGGTCGTTGACATCGTTGAGACGCGTTACCAATTCCAGGTAAGAATCGCTATGATAATCGGTGCGCTCGGCAATTTGCTTCGTGAAATTCTCTATCTGCCGTTCCAGCGTCAAATGTTCTTTGAAGGCACGCCTGGCCTCTTCCAGCACCGTGAGGTCACTCTCGGTGTTCATCTCCTGCTTCAGGTAGCCAAGGCTTTGTCCCGATGGCGAAGCAATGTTCCCCGATTCAGGCTCCAGCTCACCGGCAATCACATTCAGCAATGTGGTTTTCCCACTCCCGTTTTTGCCCACAAGCCCTATCCGGTCGCGATCGTTGACGAGGAAGCTGACGTCGGTGAAAATATCTTCGCCGGTAAAGTGAACTGTTATGTTATTAATAGCTATCAAATCCTGAACGTTTACATTTTTAAAAGTTGGCAAAATTAATGATTTGCAGCCACAAACGCTAATGATGACGTTCCACCGAGATTAAGAAAGCTGTTTGTAAAGAATAAACGTAACCAATTAGGTGCTTCGAATAATTGATTCTTAAAGAGAGGGAGATATTCATTTTTTTGCCTCACCTCCAGCCTATCCCCAAATTTGAACCACAGTGTACCATGTTTTGTATGATGCTTCTCAGACTCCACAGCCCAGCCATTCATGGCTGGGAATCAAACGCGATCGCACAACTCTTTCTTACAGGGCGTTTACGCCATTTTAATTTTCCAAAGGATTTGTGGAAAGGCATAAATGCCCTCAGTTTGTATTGATTTTATTACGCAAACCCAGACGTAAACGCCTGGGCTACGAAAGACATTTTTACCACATAAATAATTACAAACAAAAAAAGGGAACCCTTTCGGATTCCCTTTTCTAATTGTATTCCAATTAAGGATTATTGGATGATCACTTTATGTACTGAACGGCCATCTTTGGTCTCGATCTGCAGGGTGTAAACACCTTTTGCAAATTCGTTAGCATAGATGAGCAGCTCGTTACCAGTAGCCTTGCGGTTGAAGATCACCTGTCCGGTGTAGCTGACCATTCTCACCGACTGAAGTTCTGATTCAGATTTGATGGTGAACTGATCTTTGGCCGGATTCGGATAAATCTGCAGTGCGCTTGCGGCACCTGAAGGATCGCTGATAGAGGTAATATCTACTTGTACCTGATTACTTGGAACTGACAGGCCAGCAGCATATTGAGCTTTCACATGGTAATAGTACGTACCAAGATTGAGATTATTATCAAGGTAGGTAAGTGTGGTGGCATTAGTACTACCAATCAGAGCAAAGCTGCCTGAAGTACCTTTACGGTAAACATTGTATCCTTCAACCTGCATACCTGCCTCAAGGTAACCTTTTATATTCCAGTTGTAAGTAAGCGTAGGAGCAAGTTGTGTTAATGTAGTCCATGCGCCTTCCCAGAACATCATGTTGCCTTTGCCTTCTACCTGTGGGCCATCGTCACAACCAGCCGGGAAACCAGCCGTAGTGTTGCAATTGAAACCAATCCACAGTTCCTGGGTAAGATCAATCTGGTAAGCTTCATTCAGCACTACCGTATTCCAAACGTCAGCAGTTACAGTTGTAACTAATTGCGAATACTTAAGTGTAGGATTACCGCTTCCTTGCCAGATTTTGATGGTATAGGTGCTAATGTTACCGGGTTCGCCGGGAACAAAGTCAACCTTTGTTACTGAACCACCTGGGTAGGCTGCCAGATCAGCAGGAGTCCAACGTGCTGCCACGTCGAAATTGGCTGCACCATTGGTGCCAACGGAGTTGGTAAAGGCTCCAGTAGAATAGGTTATCCATGCGGGGTTAAATCCACCACCTGCAGGGGCATCCCATGTAAGGTTAACATCAAAGAAGTCAACGATAGAATAGGCCAAGTTTGTTGGTCCTGGTTCAATTCCAGTAGGAGGAGCTACGGTAAGCGTAACCGGAACAACGATGTCAGGCTGGTTGCTGCTGATGGTAACGGTACCATTATGAACACCTTCACTTAGTCCTTCAGAGTTGTAGGTAACGGTGATGGGAATTGATTGACCATTAGCGAGTGTACCACTAACAGGAGTTGCGGTGAGCCATGGGGCTACTGCGGTGGTTCCCGTAATGATAAACGGCAGGCCTTGTGGTCCAACGTCAACGAGCGGAGCCCATCCTGTAGATGTTTTCTGGATGGAGTTACCGGTAGTTGTCTGTCCTACGACAGTTACTGGAGGAGCCCATGGGCCGGAAGCGCCTGTACCACCAAGGGTCATTTCTACCCAATAAGTACCAGGAGCAAGTGTAAGACCAGGCGTTGAAGCTACGACCTTGAAGATCGGGCGGTTTGTGGCAGGGGCTGATTCGAGTACGCGATACGCGTTGGTCCAGCTCGTGCTTGTCATCAGGTTGCTGGTAAGGTTACCCCAAATTACGGTTCCACCGGCGGAAGGATTGCCATTATAGATCTGAACACGTGCGTCGTTAATCGTTGAGGTAGTCCCTGATCCGGTTTGGTAAGAATAGAAAGTAAATGATTCTATCGTCCAGTTCTCTGTAACTACGAAGTCGTCAGCAATAGAGTTGCCGGCTGATACTTGGCAGCCTGAGCCATAGGTACCCATACCCAGCGATGCATCCTGCAGTTCGCTATAGTCGGTACCACCAGGACCTACACCTACAGCGGTAACAAAGCCACCGTTGTTGTAGAGTTCGCCGCGGTTGCCATTGTAGTAAGCAAAGTTGGTATAGGCAGGGCCTTCTACTATCTCACCAGGAGTTACACCGGGTTGACTTTCTACCTGTACTTGTCCGGTATAAACGGGAGTTTCGGTAGAAACCTCAGGAGCAATATTCAATACGCCACCTTCAGCACCGGCAAAAGTAGCCAGCGTCCAGCTTACAGGCGCGCCTGTATTGTTGGTAAGGTTAAGTATCTGAGTAGTAATTTCTGGAGCATTTTCATGGGTCTCGTTGAGTGCAGTTGGATTAACAGTTAAACCTGTACCACCACCACCAACGGTCAGAGTAGCATCCACTTCAAGCAAAGGAGTATTCGGGTCATTGCTTGCTACATTGATACCACCATTTTTGATTGTTCCAATAGACAAACCTTCAGAATCAAAGTGAACTGGAACAATTTTCTGACCACCATTAGCAGGTAATGTGAAGCTTAAGTCGCCTTCAGCAACCCACAGCCATGCGGTAGTTGTTCCTTCGCCGGTATTGGCTTTGAAGTCGCAGCAGTTACCGTAGCTATAGGTAGCACAAGGATCGGTAACAGGAGCTGTCCAGTTGGTGCGGAAACGCAATACGTGATCTCCAGCGGGAGCATTAGCCGGAACTGTGAAATCAAAAGTATAAGGTGTATTGCTAGAAGCACACTGAGCGTCGTTGATGATCAGCTCGTCATTTGTAAGAACGAGATCGTCGTTGAAGTCGATCCAAACATCAAAGTAAGTGCTGGTGTAGCCTGCCTGAACAGTCAGGGTGTAGGTTTCGCCTGCAACGAGTTCATGAACCATATCTCTGTAGTCGTGATACCATGGAGGTGTACCTGCACATGGAATGTTGGGAACGTTGATGTTGGCCAGGCTCCATGCAATCAGTCCGTCACCAAATGAGCATCCTGAAGAGTACAAACCATCCACACATAAGCTGGGCTCAAGGTTGGTTACGTTTTTCGATTTGCAGTTGTTAGCGGGATTTTCATCACCTGCAAGATTAACACATGCTTCGAACGTATAAACGCCATAGGTAGAGAGGTTGGCAGTTCCGGCAGTAATATCAGCAGTTGCTCCGGCGGCAAGTGAGCCACTGTAAGTTCCGTTAGCTGATCCTGCTCCGGTTGGGCCATTCCAGGTCACCGTCCAGGGGAAGTTGCTTTGTGCAGCGGTACCATTATTTTTAATTTTAATGACAACGCTTTCTGAATTGGTAAGGTTAACTCCGGTAGATGGAGAAACAATCGAAGATAGACTCAGATCCTTAGTCAACGGAGGTCCGCTGGTGTATGGAATTGCAAAACCTGTAACTTCAGCACCGCCGGCAAAGTTGCCTACCAGTGTAGCTGCACCTGTATTTACGTTCACGGTGTAGAGGCCACCAGTGGTTGTGTATCCGGCAAGGTAGCAAATGCCATTGTCTCTGTCGAATGCCATATCCTGAGCATAATTGAAGTCAAAACCGAGTGATCCGACTACTGTTGCAGCACCGGTTGTTTTATTGATGTGATAGAAATTGTCATCACCAATGTCATAACCATAAATCTCGCCATCGGCATTAGCGGCAATACCAATCATCAAAGCATTATTACCCATTGGTCCAATCATCGTTCCTGCACCAGTGGCAAGGTCGATGGTGTAAAGGGCGGTAGTAGAAGCACCATACATAGTGGTTCCGTCCCATGCAAGACCACTCAAATCAGGACTACTCCCAACGAGTGTCATTGCGCCGGAAGCGTCATCTATTGTATAGAGACCGCCACCATACATACAGCCGTACCATGTGCCATCAGCCCAGTCTGCGCCGGCAATAAAGTCGCCGCTTGATGTGGGTGCTAACTGGGTCAATGAACCTGGGCTTGCAAGATCAAATGTAATAGGACCTTCAACCAGGGCACCAGATGCATCATAAGCGTTGTAGGCAAATGCCATTTCGCGGCCTAAAGTAATCAGAGGCAGATCTCCACCAGTTGGGATGTACTCAGTATAAGGAGCACGTCCGGTGCTGGGAACGATGCCTTCGCTAGCTTGTCTTTCGGCAAGTATCTTGGCATAAGTTTCCGGATTCATCGTAAATGCATCGGGAGCTTTCCCACCCAGATCAACAGTAAGATTTACATCCAAAGGAGTGTCACCAGTATTTTTGAAGGTGAGGTTTTTGGTTGTCTGCTGTGGTGGGGCTGCGTGTGTTTCGTTAAGCACCATAGGAGTTACAATTATACCTACGGTGGGTTCGCCCACTACAAGTGTTGCAGGAACAATTACCAACGGATTGTTGGGATCATTGCTGGTTACATCGAGGATACCATTGTAGGTACCATCGGGCAAACCGTTGGAGTTGAAGGTAACGGTTACAGGAGCAGATCCGCCTGGAGCCAGTGTACCACCTGTATTCTCGGGTACTGACAGCCATGCGGTTGTTGTTCCACCACCTACATGAATGGTATAATCTTCTACTTCACCATAGCTCATTACTCCGCAAGGAGTTGGGTCGGTGCTGTAGCTCATTCTAACGCGCATGCGATAGTCGCCATTAGGAGTTCCGGCAGGAACTGCAATATTACCAGTGAAATTAGCGCCACCACCATTGCTCGTAAGAACAAATTTTTCGGCACCTTCATCAAAGGTATAGCTCATATCCCAGTCAACCCAGCAGGTAACTTTATCAGAAGCCCATGGGTTACCATTGGCAACGGTGATAGGCTCTGAAGCACCGGCACTGATCTCGGCAAACATGGCAGTATAATCAGCCACGCCACCTTGCCAGGCGCTGGTGTTGTTGATGGCTCCACACAATACATTGGAGATGTACTCATCTTCGTAAGTAGTAGAAGCCGGGCAATATTCAGGCAGGTTGTTGGAAACGGTTTTGTCTTTACAGTTGTTGGCGGCATTTTCGTCACCGGTCAAAGCAGTACATGCTGTAAAAGTGTAACTACCAAGAGCAGAAAGGTTAGCCGTTTGGGTAAGGTTAACATTAGCAGTAGCTCCTCCTGCAAGTGGTCCTGCAAAAGTACCATTGGCTGAGCCTGCGCCTGTAGGGCCATTCCAGTTTACTGTCCACGGAATATTGGATTGTGAATCTGTACCATAGTTTTTGATAGTGATTACAATGGCTTCAGCACCTGTAAGGTTTACACCGGTAGTAGGCTGCACAATTGCAGATACACCAACATCCTTTGTTAATGCGGGGCCACCGTCAATCAGAGTTGAGGCGATGTTCCAGTTGTAATTGAGGTCTAAGCCTGCCATCGACTCGAAAGAAACACCATCGAGTGAAATCATGTCGCCAAATCCGGCAACAGCAGGACCTGCATCACATCCGGCAGGAAATGTACCTCCGGCATGGGTTACACTGTAACCAACCCATAAATCACCACCGGTAATATCTACTTGTGTCGAAAGATCGATGACGTTCCAGCTCGTGCCAGTTACAGCAACGGTTTGTTGGTGTAGTAATGCACCTGGCACTGTAGATGAGCCTTGGCCATAAACCTTAAGGATAAAGGGGTTGGGCACATCGTTGATGTAAACTTCTACTTTCGAAAGCTTCTTACCGGCATACTGTCCCATACTGGAAGCAGGCCAATAGGCGGCTACCTCAAAAGTACCACCGGCGGTCAGGCCAATAGCATCATCGTTTACACCATTGTCGTAGCGGATCACGTCATCATCCGTTTGATAGGGTGATGGGGTGGCTACGTTAGTATTTGCCATGCTCAAAACAACAGCATTGCTATGACCTTCAGCAGCTAATCTCTCATTGAGGATGCGCTGATCTTCGATAGGATCGCTACTTACAGTCGAACCTGCTTGTTTGGTATTGGTGCTGGCAGTAACTCCCCACGTGAGCGGTGTAGTTCCCGTGTTGGTAACCGTGAGTGTCTTGGTTGTTATCTGCGCAACAGGATGAAACTCGGTAAACGACGTTGGATTTACAACGATACCGCCACCTGCACCACCGATGATTACTTCAACCGAATTGGAAGGATCGGACAAACCAGCGGTGTAAATAGCCTTAGCATTGTACGTGTAGGTACCCGGTGCAGAGAACACATCGGTATAGGCACGTGCTGCTGCAGGAATAGGATCAGTATTTACTTTCACGCCATTTCTGTAAACGTTGAATCCTTCGAGTGCTCTGTTGCCGTCGGCAAGATTAGCACCACCCACTTTTTGAGTTTGGGTAACAAAGGTAGCCGATGGATTGCTTATAGCATTGCGGGCAATAATCTGTTTTGTTCCTACAATACCATCAGTTTCTTCCTCTACATAGATACCAATGTTGAAGTTGTTGTCGATTTCATATTCAGTGGACATCGAAACGAATTCGATACCATCTAAAGAAATCATGTCACCTTTTCCTGCAATAGCAGGACCTTCATCGTATCCAAGTGGATATTCGCCTACTTCATGGGTTATTTCAAAACCAACCATCAGCTCTTTCGAAGCGTCAATCTGATGCATCGTAGTAAGGTTGACGGTATTAAATTCATCCCATGTAAGGCCGGTGAGTACTTGTTCGTAAACGAGGTTGGCAGCATTTGCGCCTTCCCAAATCATCAGTTTGATAGTTGGGTTTACGTTGTACTTAACGGGGAAGAGGTTAACTTGAGTAAGATACTGTCCGTCGAAAGCGGCGAGGTCAGAGGTTTCCCAACGGGCAGCAGCCCAGAAGGTACCAGCCTCTTCAAGGCCTAAGCTACCCCAGTTTTCGCCATTATCCCAACGAACCCATTGTCCGGATTCCGGCATTTCCCACGTGGTTGCAACGCCGGTACCGGCAGTGTAATTAGCCGTAAAGTTGATAGGAGGAGTTCCTACTGGAGGAGTAGTGCCTTCGTCAGGAATAGCAAAACCAGTGATCTCAGCACCACCTGGGAAAAGACCAAGTTGAGTTGCAGCACCAGTAGCCACATTAACACTAAACAATGCGCCAGTGGTAGTGTAACCAGCAATATAGCATACATTATTTACTTTGTCATAAGCCATATCCTGAGCATAGTTGAAATTGTAGCCCAGTGGTCCAACGATTGTTGCAGCACCTGTAGTTTTGTTGATGCTATAGAAATTGTCGTCGCCAATATCATAACCATACAGGTTACCGGCAGCGTCGCAGGCAATACCAATCATCAATCCCTGGGCATTGCCCATCGGACCAATCAATGTGCTTGCGCCAGTGGCCATATTAACCGTATAGAGATCGGTTACGCTTGCGCCATACATGGTGGTACCGTCAAAAGCAAGACCCGATAGGTCAGCGCTCGGACCAACCAGAACCATTGCTCCGGTTTGGGTATCGATTGTGTAAAGTCCACCGGTGTACATACAGCCGTACCAGATGCCATTGGCATAGGTAGCGCCGGCAATAAATTCAGCGCTTGAAGTGGGAGCCAACAGGCTCATGCCACCCGGATTAACAATATCAAAGGTAACGGGACCTTCGGCCAGTACGCCTGAAGGATCGTAGGCATTGTATCCAAATACAAAATTGCCTTCGGCTACGGTAATTCCCATTGATTTGCAGTTATTAGCAGGATTTTCGTCACCGGCAAGTTGCGTACAAGCTTCGGCGGTATAGCTACCAACGGTAGCATTCCAGTTGTCAAAAGTTACCTCCTGGGTAGCGCCTGACACCAAAGCAGCAACGCTCTTGGTTGAGGTGTAGCTACCAATGGTCAAGGTTACGTTGAAGGTTTGTGTTGCCGAGCCAAAGTTTTTCACGGTAGCTTTAGGGCTAACAACACCTGGCTGATAGAAACCGCCCATATTAAGAGCTGAAACGCCCACATCTTTTGCAGCAGCTTGCCCTACATGAATGGTGTAATCTTCTACTTCACCATAGCTCATTACTCCGCAAGGAGTAGGATCGGTGCTGTAGCTCATCCTTACGCGCATGCGATAGTCGCCTTCGGGAGTTCCGGTAGGAACAACGATAGCGCCAGTGAATGTTAAGCCACCACCACTGCTTACAAGAACAAATTTTTCATCGCCTTCATCAAAAGTATAGCTCATGTTCCAGTCAACCCAGACGGTAACTTTATCGGAAGACCAGGGATTGCCATTGGTAACGATGATGGCTTCTGACTGTCCGGCAGCAATAGCTGTGGAAAT
This sequence comes from uncultured Lentimicrobiaceae bacterium, assembly GCA_964612515.1. Taxonomy (GTDB): domain Bacteria; phylum Bacteroidota; class Bacteroidia; order Bacteroidales; family 4484-276; genus SABY01. Next base: position 10,451 of record CAZTCX010000096.1, read on the forward strand.
TGCGGTATAGTTGGCTACGCCACCTTGCCAGCCACTGCTATTGTCGATGGTTCCACACAATACATTTGCGATGTACTCGTCCTGGGTTGTAGTGGAAGCCGGGCAATATTCAGGAAGATTATTGGAAACGGTTTTGTTCTTACAGTCATTGGCAGCATTTTCGTCACCGGCCAGCGCAGTACAAGCTGTAAAGGTGTATGAGCCGTGGGTGGAAAGGTTTGCTGTTTGTGTAAGGTTAACAGTAGCTGTGGATCCTGGTGCAAGCGGACCAGCAAAGGTACCGTTGGCAGAACCTGCGCCTGTTGGGCCGTTCCAGTTTACTGTCCATGGAATGTTGGATTGTGCATTGAGGCCATAGTTTCTAATGGTGATAGCAATGGCTTCAGTAGCTGTAAGGTTTACACCGGTAGCTGGCTGTGGAATTGCTGAAATACCAACATCCTTGTTAGCCTGCTGGCCACCAGTTCCGTTGATTACAAAGGGAAGACCCTGTGGGCCAACATCCATGAGTGGAGCCCATCCGGTAGAAGTTTTCTGGATGGAGTTACCGGTAGTAGTTTGGCCTACAATGGTAACGGCAGGAGCCCAGGGACCGGAAGTACCGGTGCCACCTATCATCATTTCAACCCAGTAAGTACCCGGAGAAAGTGTCAAGCCAGATGTGCCAGCTACGATTTCCATTATTGGACGAGCTACATCCGGTGATGATTCAAGTACACGATATGCGTTAATCCACGCTGTCGATGTCATCAGATTGGTGGTAAGGTTACCCCAAATCACAGTGCCACCGGCTGATGGATCGCCATCATAAATCTGAACACGAACATCGTTGAGTGTTGAGGTTGTGCCTGAACCCGTTTGATACGAGTAGAAGGTAAACGAGTCAATGTTCCAGGTCTCGGTAACTTCAAAATCATCGGCAATTGAGTTGCCTGCAGATATTTGACATCCGGCTCCATAGGTACCCATACCCAGCGATGCGTCTTGCAGCTCGCTGTAGTCGGTACCACCAGGACCTACGCCTTCGGCGGTAATTAGCGGACCATTGTCGTACAGCTCTGCACGTGAACCATGATAGATCACGTACTTGGAGTAGTCGTCGCCGCCGGTCTGATTTACACCGGGAATAACCCCAGGTTGAATCTCAGCATTAAGATTCTGCTGCTGCTCGGTTTTGAACTTCGCTGCTGCAGCTTTCTGTGATGCCAAGCCTGTGCTGGTGTTTTGCGCAATAAGGGTTGTTGATGCCATAAATAGCACCAGCAACCACAAGCTTGTAATTTGCTTCATAAGAAATTGTTTTTAGTTAGTAAATTAATCAATTCATAAAATTATTGAGTTCGTAATCCAAAATTGCTTGGGCAAAAAAAAATCGCCATTTGTAGCCTGGCGAGCTAGGGTGGTTGGTACTTAGTTGTTTTTTGTGGCATTCCGTTTATGATTTTAAAAGTTAGTAATTATGTCCTTGTCTGTTGTTTACTTATTCTCTGTTTGCTAATGAGCTTTTGTCAATATCCAGCATTTTACATTTCTTAACTTGCAAAAATAGAACAATCTTTAAATTTCACTTCATTTTTCTATTTTTTTTCTGCTGTTCCACCTAATATTTTTTATTCTCTCAATTGATATCCTTACTTATTTTTGCAGCAAAGTTAGAAATTTACCATCAATACCTTCACAAAGACGAATAATATTTTTCTTTTCCCAACTTATTAACACAATGACATTGTTATCCACAACGCTGATTTAGCTATGACTTCAAAGGCTGCCCACTTTCTTTACAACACCCGCCTGGGAGGTTGGGTGCTACTAATTTTACTGATGCTTACGTGGGGAAGTTCCTTTATTCTCATGAAGCGGGGGCTGGAGGTTTACAGCAGTGTTCAGGTGGGTGCCATCAGGATATTCATGGCTTTTCTGGTTCTTTTGCCGGTGGCAATCCGCCACATCGGTAGGATTCCCCGGTCGAAGCTGAAATACATTTTTGTGGTAGGATTGCTGGGAACCGGCCTTCCGGCATTTCTTTTTGCTAAAGCACAAACGGGTCTTGACAGCGCGGTGGCCGGAATTCTCAACTCGCTGATGCCGCTTTTTACGCTACTGGCCGGACTTGCCTTTTTTGGCCAGAAGACACGAGCTGTAAATGTTGCAGGCATCCTGATAGGATTGGCCGGAGCCATCGGGCTAATTTATGTTACCGGCCGTGGCACCCTCGAATTTCGTTTTTCGTACGCCATCTACATTGTGATCGCTACTGTGTTCTACGCCATCCAAAGCAACATGATCAAATATTATTTGAACGATGTGAAGGCTGCCGCCATCGCCGCTGTAGGATTTTTCTTCATTGGCATCCCAGCAGGAATTTTGTTGTTTTTCTTCACCGACTTCACGCAAGTCATCGTTTCAGGCTCGCACGCAACGATGGCTTTCGTTTACATTGCCATGCTTGGGATTTTCGGCTCAGCCATCGCCATCATATTTTATAACAAACTCGTACAAACCACCACCGCCATTTTTGCTTCGATGGTAACATATTTTGTTCCGGTGGTAGCCCTGTTGTGGGGAATGGCTGACGGGGAGCGCTTTCCGGCAAGTGCGTTCGGGTTTGCAGCAGTAATTCTATTGGGTGTCGTTCTGGTGAATCGGAGGAAAAATCATAACGCATCGAATAAAAAAAGCAAGAAAACATTTGCTGGTTAAAAAATTGTTTTACTTTTGCACTCCTTTTTTAGTTACACATTATCAATACAAGCACGAACATGTACGCAATAGTTGACATAGCTGGACAACAGT
>CAZTCX010000097.1:0-13108 GCA_964612515.1 uncultured Lentimicrobiaceae bacterium
GTTGTAGCGCCGCCGTCGATGAAGTGCATCGGGCAATCGAGGTGCGTGCCGTGATGGGTGGTGAGTTGCATGCGCGTAACCTGGGCGCCATTGCGGGCGTGGGTCATCGCCAGTGAAAATTTTGGTGATGCATCGCCAGGAAACACGGGCATATCATTTTCCAGGGTATGGGTGAGATCAATGAGTTGAGCCATATTCTTTTTTATTCACAACAAAGGAACAAAAAATCATTTTCACCACAATGGCGCAGAGGGGAACATGAAATCAAATTCACCGCAGCGGCGCAAAGACGCAGAGGGGAGCATGAAATCAATTAAAACAAAAAGGCGCGGAAACGCTGAGATTTAATTTCTCTGTGTCTCCGCGCCTTTGCGGTTATTGATTTTTATTGCTAAAGCTTATCCCAGCAGTCCGCCGCGCTTGTAGATGTCGGCTTGTACTTCGGAGAACGGATCGATGGTGGCGGTTTTACCGTTTTGGGTGTTGGTAATTTTCCCTGTTGTAAAATCCAATTTTACAATAGAACCTGACTGCAAATCCAACTCGCTGATGACGGCCGGGTCGTAGGTGAGGATTGGGAACGCTGCGTTGATGGCGTTGCGTTCGTAGATGGCGCCAAACGATTCGGCTACTATCGCCGAAACTCCCAACGACTTAAAACAATCGACAGCCTGCTGACGCGAGCTTCCGGCGCCAAAGTTTTTGCCGGTCAATACGATGTCGCCGGGCTTGGCTTTGCGCGAAAAGTCTTCATATCCCGGCAGGTTATCAAAAGTATATTGTCCCATCTCTTTTATGTCGGTGATGGTGAGGTAGCGATTATGAAAAATCATATCGGTGTCGATGTCGTCTTTTTGGATTATCCAAAGGCGTCCTTCGACGGAAGTGGCCTGCTTTTCGTCCGATTTTTCTTTAACGGCACCCTGCATGACTTTTCCGGTTTTTTCGAAAATTGCAGGCTCCTCAGGAATCTCATCGGCAGTGGTAATGTATCCGGCAACAGCCGAAGCTGCTACCACCTCAGGTGAGGTAAGATAAACATATCCTTTTCCCTGTTTGCCTGCAAAGTTGCGGTTGCCGGTGCTTAAAGTTACTTCGTTGGGGCCGTTTTGTCCCACTTGCCCTGCTGCACAGCCTGCGCATCCGGCGTTGGAAACCAGCGCGCCGGCATCTTTAAAAGTTTTAATGTATCCCAGCTCCAGCGATTGCTGCCATACGTGGTCAGTTGATGGAACGATCTTAAGTACAACACCCGGTGCCACGCGGCGGCCTTCCAGGATTTTGGCTGCGGCAGCCATATCTTCGATGCGTCCGTTGGTGCATGAACCGATAAATGCAGAGTCGATCTTAATCTTTTTCACCTCATTGATGTCGATGTCGTCGTGGGGATGGCCAGGCTTGGCAACCATCGTTTTGAACTTGCTGATGTCAATACTGATCACCTTGTCATACACAGCATCGTCGTCAGCATAAATGCTGGTAACTTTTTTGCCGTGCATTTTTTCCAGATCGCTTACTATTTTATCGGTAGGCGGGAAAAGTAAAATGATAGCGCCCATCTCTGTTCCCATCGACGAAATGGTGATGCGTTCGGCCAGCGTAAGTTTTTTTATCGCATCGCCATAAAATTCTACTGAGTATCCCAGGAGTTTATTGGCGCCGAAAATATTAAGCATGTTCAGTGCAATGTCTTTGGCAGTAACATTTGCCGGGCGTTCACCCTGAAAAACCAATTTGACGGATTTTGGAACTTTAAACCAGGCAGAGCCGCTGGCCCATACCGCTGCGATATCCTGGTCGCCCATGCCCTGACCAAAAGCTCCGATGGCGCCCATGATGTTGGCGTGCGAGTCGGTTGACACGAAGGTGCCGCCGGGCAGGATCAGTCCGCGATCGATGGCCAGGTGGGTGCCGATGCCGGCGTCGATGTCATAAATTTCGATGTCGTTTTCGCGGGCATATTGCCTGCAGAAGTGCTGGTTGGCGGCATATTTCTGATCGGAGCCGCCGGGGTTGCAGTCGAAGGTGAAAAAGGTGCGTTTGGGATCGTTAACGGTTAGCCCGTTGTCGATGATGTTTTTTACCACGTTGGCTCCCCCAAAGTCGCGTGCCACGCGGCAGTCGATCGTTACGTCAACGATCTGGCCAGGATGCACGGATTTTTGCCCGGAATGACTAGCCAAAATTTTCTCGATTATGTTCATTACCAAAAGTTTTTTTTAGTTTGTGATAACAGCGTGCAAAGCTAAGCCTCTTTTCGCCTCGGCAAACACCGCTGATGGAAATAATTGAAAGGTGAGAGGTTTTGAATGATCCTAGCGCTATTGCAACCTGCAAGGCAATCCTTATTTACTGAAAAGGTTCATTTTATCGACGAGCGTCTTTTCTAACTTTTTTAAAGTCAATTCTTTTTCACGAACCATGCGCGGCCATTCTGCTTCCTTAATATCATCAAAATATGTCAGGCTTTTAATAGCATGAAAATCGTTTCTGCTATTGTATTTCAATTTGTAAAAATCAATGATTTGCGAGAAGCTAAATTCTTTTAGCAGAAAGTAAATGTCGATAAAATCCTTCACTCTCGTCCCGTTTCCCGCAATGGCGTTCACCTTCATTGCTGCTATGTCAGCTTTTGAAGCCATTTTTATGCCTTCAATTTGTTCGTCTGGATTAACCTTGCCATAATTATGTCTGATAAAATCCACAAACACACCATTTATAATTCCTTTCAAAGTGGCCTCCTGACGGTATTGTTCCTGGAACCGGTGTTTTTGTTCCAAATGCTCAAGTAGTTCCTGTACATCAAATTCGTTGCGTGTGAAAAAGTCGATGTCGATGGAGATGCGATGGCCAATTTGCAACGATAAAGCGGTTCCGCCTACCAGCAGAAAATCCTCCAGAAGAGGATCAGATTGCAGTTGCTTTATTAAAGCCAGTGTTGATCCGTCAACTGTTTCCGTGTGTAGCATTTGAGTTGTGTTTTTTCGACAGGGAAGAAATTAACTACAAAATTTAGTGTTTTAGGATCGAGGTAACCTATCTGCTTAATCTCATCCACCAATGTTTGCTCATCATAGCTTTTCAGCAGGAATCGAAACTCATCAAGTGTACCCAGCGTCAAAACCCGTTCGATAATTATTCGCCGGTGTTTTGTCAGGTCGATTTTATCAAAATCGATATCCCAGAAAAGCTCTTTTCGCAATGGTAGCATCATGCAATACAAACAATTAAGTACATCTTAGGTTGACAATAGTAGCTCTTTTACAAACAATCTTAAATTTCCTTGCGCCTGATGGGCATGGTCATGCAGCGCGCGCCGCCGCCACCGCGTGAAAGTTCGGAGCCGTCGATGGTGACGACATATTTCTTGTAGTCGTTCAGGTCGATTTTCCCTTCTATCACATCTTCGGCAGCGATGACAGTGTAGTTGTGTTTGTTGAGTTCTTCCACGGTAGCCTCGTTGCGGTTGTAGCCGATTATTTTGCCAGGACCCATGGCGAAAAAGTTGGCGCCGCTATGCCATTGCTCGCGTTCCTGCGTCCAGAGGTCAGTAGTGCCGCCGCAATAGATGGGCTCCATGTCGATGCCCAGTCGGGAGAGGCATTCGAGGATGTTTTTCTCCTCGCTGATGGTAACCTTGCGCTTATCGATTTTTATATAAATAGTTTTGTAACGATTGGGCTGCATCACCACAGGCTCGTAAACCATGCATTCGTTTTGGCTCAAAAATGTAAAGACCATGTCGAGATGGATAAACGACTCTCCTTCGAGGGGGAGCTCCTGTACGATGATGTGATGCACGGTCTCTTTCTCTTTCATTTTCTCGATGATCACATCCACACCTTCGGGCGTGGTGCGCGCTCCAATTCCTATCAGGGTTACGTCTTCGCGGGCTATAAGTATGTCGCCACCTTCGATGCTCAGCGACTTTTGTTTAACGCCACTTTTGGCAGCAGTAAAGGTGCTGGTGTTGAAGTCGGGATAGTAATCAAAAATGGCCTCCATAATTTGCGATTCGCGCTCACGTACTGAGCTGGCCATTCTCGAGATGAGTACTTTATTGCCGATGGATACCGAAGCATCGCGTGTGAAGAAAAAATTATGTAAAGGTCTTACTACAAATCGCTGGGGGCTCAGATAGCGTGCAAGGCTGTCGCGTTGCAGTTCCACGCCTTCTATGAGCTGCTGCGCCAAAGCTTTTGGTCCAAGCGAATCAAGGAATGTCAACACGCGGTGATCGGTGCAGTTGGGACAGGCTTTCGACAGCAGATCATTCTTAACCTGATCGTTGCGCAGGACAGTGGCAAGCAAATCTTCAACCTCAAAAACTTTACAGATTTTGCTAAGCACACCGCTTAATTGTATGTATTCCTGCCGTGCCACTGACAGACTCAGGATGTCGCTGTAGAGGGCACGCTCGGCGTTTTCGGGAGTCATGTTTTCGACCTCGCGGCCTACCGTGTGGATGATGACGGCTTCCAGATCGCCTACTTCGCTGTTAACATTTACATTAAAATTCTCTTCCATAAACTTTTAAAAATTTCGGCAAAAATACAAAATCAGGGTCGGGAAACGACGAATAAAATTCAGACTCCCCGCCAAATCAATATGATTAATCAAATTATAAAAAAGAATCCCAAATAAATTTTCAGAAATTCGTAACGGCTTTGGTCTTGAATTAATAAAGTTGAAATTTATTTGGGATCGTTTGAAACGAGTGCTGAATTATAAATCTATTGAGTTTGATGAAAAAAGATCAACAGTCAGATTTAAAACCTACATCGTTTATTTTGCAGTCGGTACTTCTTCTTCGATAAAACGGATGCCATGATCTTCGAGTTCCTGCAACACCGGCAGATAAATTTCTTTGAGGATAGGAATATGCACACCGCTAAGTTTGATCTTGTCCGTAAGAATCAGCTTTACGGCGATACCCATGGGAAGTCCCACGGTTTTGGCCATTGCGGTATGAACAGGATCATCGCCTTCCGCTACCATCGACGAAAGCATGTGGTGCTGTTGCCCTTTCAAGCGATATCCAAACTGATGCTGCATCACGAGAATGTCCCGGTCCTGTGGCAGAAACGCCCACTTTTTGGCAAGGAGGTGCTGCAAAATCTGAGCAGGTGTGGCCTGTTTTAATCCAATTTTCTTTTTGTCATCAAAAATTCCGAGCCACCGCAGGCGATACATTTCTATCGAATTTATATCCAAACCGGTAAAATAAGCAAGGTTTTCTTCGGCTGTGCAGCAGGGATCAGGCTCGAGAAAAGCATTCAGGAAATCCAGATAGGTCATGTTTTCTGAATTTTCGATTGTCACGGTATCATCGGTTAGGCCAAGCTGAACAAAAATATCCCATGTTTGCGAATAGCCGGGACGACGCAGCGTGCCGCGCATCATTGTTGGGATGTCGCTGAGGCCGTAAACATTGCGATACTTCAGTGAGTCACGGTTGAGGTAGGCCTCAAATTCGCCATAGTTGAGTACTTCTACCCGGCTCGTGCGGCGGAAGAGCTGGTGGTAAGGAATGAATTGATAGGTGCCATCAACGATGGCCTGCGCCATTCCCTGACCGGCCAAAATAACATTGCGTGGCGCCCAGGTAAATTTGTAATTCCACGGGTTGTTGTCAGACTGCGGAGCTACCAGTCCGCCACAATAGGAGCGGAATTCCGTCATCTCAGCACCTTGTTCTCTTAGTTTGTCGAGCACGTGCATGGCCGACATGTGATCGATGCCCGGATCCACACCGATTTCGTTAAGCAATAGAACACCCGCCTTTTTGGCTTCGGCATCGAGTGCCCGCATTTCGTTTGAAACATAAGAAGCTGTAACCATTGGCTTGCCCTGCTTTACGCAATCGGTTGCGATAAGCGTGTGCATGGAAGCCGGAAGCATCGACACTACGAGGTCAGCATGGCTCACTTCATCCGAGCTTTGCTTGCGATCGGTGGCATCAAAAAAGATGGCTTTGCCGCGTGGATGGTTGTTAATTTTTCGTTCGGCCAAACTTAGGTCTTTGTCACCAAGCTTGATGTTCCAGTTGTGCAGTTCGGCATGGTCGAGCAGATACTTGATCATTGTGGAGGCAGAAAGCCCCGCACCGATCACCAAAATATTTTTCATTTCTAAAAAAATTTATGATTAAAATATGAATGAATTTTGCCGGGATGCTGCCAGACAGCAGCCATCCCGGCTTGTTAACTTGCAGTGGTTACACGTATTCCTGGAGGTATTCGTAATCAGGCGTGAATTTCCCTTTGTGCAGGATGAGTGCGCGTTTTATCGGAGCGGGCAGATCGAGCTTGTCGAAGCTGACGCTGTAGTCGGCCTGTATGATGGCGGGCACAAACTGGCGCAGAGCCTCACCGAAACCCAGCGAAGATTCGCGTGGCAGCTCGCTTGGGAGGATGTCAACAGCCATCACCAGAATGCCGTCGCCCTCAAAGCCCATTACAGCTTTGCGCGACTCGGGATCGTAAACAAAAACGGGGTCTTCAATTGGGGTGCCTTTGTGTGTAAATTCTATCGAGCCATCGGGATCGCAGGTCACGTCGCCAATTACCTTCAGTTTCATCTTGCCTTGTTTGAAAAGCGTTTCAGTGAAGTCTTTGGTGAGTAATCGCGGGTAGCGGTCGTCCCAGTACATGCAGTTCATCAGCACGGTGATGTGCGGTGCGTATTTTTCAAATTGGTTGTGGTATTCTTCCGGATGATCGTAATAGTGCTTCAGATCGAATTTTTTGTTTTTATCATTCGGAGCTGAGAGGTCTTCTTCTTTAAAAACTACTTTATAAATTAATTTGTCAGAATAGTCACCCGACTCCTGGAGTGTCAGCAGTTGGGCTGGTGTAATCTCTTTGATGGGCAACAATTCGGCAATTTCCTGAGCGCCTTTGCTTACGTTGCCATATCCTGTAATACCCAACACCATCGGAGTGAGTTTTTTAGGCAGGCCTTCTTTACGAATCATATCCCCAACTTCTTTCACAGCTTTTTCAGCTTCGGCCAGCGAGGCATAGTGGTGCGACTGCTGTATCCACGTAAAGTGATTGTCGGTGCCCTGTACCCTGAGGCGTTCGCCCAGCGACCACAACGAATTGATCATTCCGGCGAGACCGGCATAATATCCAAAGAAGATCAGCCGGCGGCCATTGTCGTCGGTAATTGTTTCGTAATCGATCAGACTGCATTTTTTCTCCATCATGCGCTTCAGCATGGGCATGTTGTAGGGCTGGCCTTTGATGACATGGGAGAAAAAGATGTAGGTTTTTCCCTCTTCAAAATAATCCAACGGCATCTCTTTTACGCCAAAAATTACCGGCGCTGGCGCAAGGCTGTCAGTTACTGTGGCTCCTGCCGCTTTAAATTCCTCTTCTTTGAAAACACGTTTTGGGGATTTCATAACAAAAACCTCCATGCCGGCGCGGGTAAGAATTTCGACCTCCGGAGGTGGGATTGCTACCCGACGTTCCATTACATATTTGTCTTCATGCCTGATGCCTACTTTTTTATTCATAGCAGCTTTTTTTTGTTTTATGATATTAATAATATGATGAAGGCCTTTAACAGCCTGCAAACTTACTTCTTTTGATGGTCGCTAAATTTGTCGAAACCCAAATTGTATTGTGTCTAATTTAGACCGTACTTCCGATGAATTTTCAAAGGAAAGGCTTTTTGCCCGTTTTGCAAGGCTTGTTGAGTTTACAATTTCTTAATGCTTGCATCGGGCAGGTCGGGTGGCCAAGTCTTCAGGTTTAGTTATTTTTGCCGCAAATTGTAAGACTTTCATCAGAAAATTGGATACACTTAAATTTCAGCTTGCGTTATCCGGAGTTGAAATTAAAAATCGGTTAGCGTAGTAATGCGGTGAGGTTTGGGTTTTTATTTGGAAATAAATCTTTATTAATAAAATGAAAAGATGTTTGATAGTAACTGGTGGCGGCGACTGCCCCGGTTTGAATGCGGTGATAAGGGCAATTGTGAAACGCGCTTCTTTCGAAAAGAACTGGGAAATCGTAGGAAGCATTGAAGCTTTTAATGGGATTTTGCGCGAGCCTACGGAGATTGTAATCCTCGACGAGGAGAAAGTGTCGGGGATCCATTATCGCGGTGGAACAATTATACAAACCACCAACAAAGGTGGCCCTTTTGCCTGGCCCATCAAAAACAACGACGGGTCGTGGTCCACTGTGGATCGCTCCGAAGAGATGCTCCGAAAGTTGCAATATCTGGGCGTGGAAGCTGTAATCAACATTGGCGGCGACGGCTCTCAGCGCATCTCGCAGCAACTGTTCGAAATGGGTCTCAACATAATCGGCGTACCCAAAACGATTGACAACGACCTCTCCGCAACCGATTCTACATTTGGATTTCAAACGGCAGTGCAGATAGCCACCGAGGCTGTGGATAAGCTGGTGACCACTGCTGCCAGCCACAACCGCGTGATGATACTCGAAGTGATGGGGCGTTACGCCGGGTGGATAGCTCTGAACGCTGCCGTTGCCGGTGGCGCCGAAATATGTATCCTGCCCGAGTTTCCTTACGACGTAGAGAAAGTGCTCAAGCGTGTGAATAGTCGCTTCGAGCGCGATCGCGGTTTCGTTAATATCGTCATCGCCGAGGGCGCCCGTGCCATTGGCAGCGACTATTCCACCTGCAGCCAGGCAGAAATTGGCTACGAAAACCGTCGTTTGGGTGGCGTTGCCAACGTGCTGATGAACCAGCTCAAGGCAGCCGGCTGCGAACACAGCGTCCGTACCACGGTGCTCGGCCACCTGCAGCGCGGAGGAGTTCCCATTGCCTACGACCGCGTGCTTGCTACTCAATTTGGCGTAAAGGCTTTTGAGATGGTTCTCAACCGAGAGTTTGGGCGCATGGTCTCTTACCGGCATCCATACATCACCAGCGCTTCGCTGGAAGAGGCGCTGCTCCAGCCCAATCTGGTGGACAACGACACGGCACTGATGAAAACAGCCCGTGGCATCGGTATAAGCTTTGGCGACTAAATCATAAAGTTTTCTATTGAAAGTTGGATGCGCATGCCAATAATGAAATCTCTATTAAATCTAAAATTTTCGTATTTCCTTTTCTTGTGAAGTCACACTTAGAACATCCCGTTTTTGAGCTTGTATCGGATACTGCCCATCAGATGAATCTGCCGGCCTATGTGGTGGGCGGTTTTGTACGCGATCTTTTGTTGGGCAATCCCGGCAAGGATATCGACATCGTGGTGGTGGGTCATGGTATTGAATTGGCGCAAGCCGTAGGGCGCAAGATTGGAAACGAACATGTGCAGGTTTTCAAAACTTACGGTACCGCCATGCTGCATTATCACGATTGGCAAATCGAATTTGTGGGTGCCCGGCGTGAGTCGTACCAGCGCGATTCGCGCAACCCGATTGTGGAGAATGGCACTTTGGAAGACGACCAGCAGCGACGCGATTTCACCATCAACGCTATGAGCATCAGCCTCAACAAAGAGGATTATGGTCGCCTCATCGATCCTTTCGATGGCGAAGGCGATCTCGAAAGAAAAATCATCCGCACGCCACGCAACCCCGATATCACCTATTCCGACGATCCGTTGCGTATGCTGCGCGCCATCCGTTTTGCCACACGGCTGGATTTTACAATCGAGAAGGAAAGTTTCGACGCTATCTCCCGCAATGCACAGCGCATCAGCATCATTTCGCAGGAGCGCATCACTGACGAACTCAACAAAATCATCATGGCTGACAAACCATCAATAGGTTTTAAACTACTTTTTGACACAGGTTTGTTGCAGCTGATTTTCCCGGAGATGGTAGCGCTTCAGGGCGCCGAATACAAAGATAATATTGGTCATAAAGATAATTTCTACCATACGCTTATTGTTTTGGATAACGTTGCAGCAGCATCGGACAATCTTTGGTTGCGGTGGGCTGCTATCCTGCACGATATTGGCAAGCCGCGCACCAAGCGCTGGACCGATGGAATCGGATGGACGTTTCACGGCCACGACTTTGTGGGCGCCAAAATGGTACCGGCCATATTCCGACGCATGAAGTTGCCCGCCGGCGATAAGTTAAAATACGTTCAAAAGCTGGTGTTGCTTCACCTACGACCCATTGTGTTGTCGGAAGATTTGGTCACCGACTCGGCTGTGCGCCGCCTGCTCTTCGATGCCGGCGACGATATCGACGACCTGATGACTTTGTGCGATTGTGATATGTCATCGAAGATACCGGAGAAAATCAGGCGTTACCGCAAAAACTTTGAGCTGGTGCGCCAGAAGCTGGTGGAGATAGAAGAAAAAGACCGCCTGCGCAACTGGCAGCCGCCCATCACCGGTGAGCTTATTATGGAAACCTTCGGCATACCGCCCGGAAGAATTGTGGGTGAGATAAAAACCGCCATCCGCGAAGCCATTCTCGATGGCCGCATCGACAATAATTTTGAAGAAGCCTGGCAGATGATGTTGGAGATAGGTCGCGATAATGGCTTAACGCCAGTTGCAAAAAACAATTACTAATCCGTCGCAATTCTTGTTTTTATTCTAAATTTGATTTTTTTTCTGACCTCCCCCAGCAAGAACTTTTGCAGTGGGCCATTGGGTCGGAAGTTGAAGATTATTTTGGTTTTAATAAAGATTAAAAAAATTACACTTCATGAATATTTACAAATTCCATTTGACTACCGAAGAGCAGGACGATTTCTTTAGAGAAATTGAAGTCAAAGGCAGTCAGACTTTCAGGCAGTTCCACGACTTTTTGATTAAAAATCTGAACTTAAAAAAAGACGAGCTTGCTTCCTTTTTTATCGTGGACGATTATTGGAACAGGATGGTGGAAATTACGCTGATAGATATGGCGGTTGAGGCAAAGCCTGATGATGAAGAGGGGGAGGCAGAGCCGGAAATTTACCTGATGGATGAGGTTAAAATAGAACGATTTGTAAAAGAAATAGGGCAGCAGCTCATTTATGAATACGATTTCCTGCAGATGCATACTTTTCAACTCGAACTCATCGGATTTGCCGAATCGGTTTCCCGCCGCCAATATCCATTCATTACTGCAGCAGAAGGCACCCTGGAACTCGAAGATAATTTAGACGTAGCGGATGACGAAGAGAGCCTGAAGCAGGAATTGCTGGACGAATTTGATGCTTTGGTAAGTGATGATATGGAAGATGACGACGACGACTCCTCGGGTACCGATGATGACTATTAAACAAAAACCCATACATTCACCTGTACTCATAACAATTGCCGGCCCCACGGCATCTGGCAAAACAAAAACAGCGATAGCGCTTGCGCAACATTTCGATACGGTGATCCTCTCTGCTGATTCCAGGCAATTTTATAAAGAGCTGAAAATTGGAACCGCTGCGCCCACAGCCGAAGAGCTGGCCGCGGTAAAGCATTATTTTGCCGGCCACCTTTCCATCCACGATTATTATAATGTGTCGCGCTACGAGCAGGATGTTCTCCAACTTCTGGAAGAATTATTTCGTACACACCGCTGTGTGGTGATGACGGGCGGCTCCGGGTTGTATCTGGATGCCGTTTGTGAAGGCATCGATCAGTTGCCTGAGCCGGATATCGCTTTGCGCGAAAGCATCAACGAAATGTATCGAAGTCAGGGGTTGATTGGTTTGCAGCATCGTCTGCAACAGCTCGATCCGGAATATTACGAAATTGTCGATCGCAACAATCCCAACCGACTCAAGCGTGCCGTAGAAGTTTGTTTGCAAACAGGGAAAACCTATTCGTCGCTGCGGGTGAAAAAAGTACAGAGCCGTCCTTTTAATATTATAAAGCTTGGATTAAATCTTCCGCGTGCCGAGCTGTTCAACAACATCCATCGCCGCACCGATGCTATGATCGATCAGGGGCTGGTGGACGAAGTGCGTAACCTGCTGCCACTCCAGCATCTCAATGCTTTGAATACTGTCGGGTACAAAGAAATATTTGCCTTTCTGGATGGTAAAATGACGCTTGAAGAGGCTGTCGAAAAGATTAAAACCAACACCCGCCGCTATGCCAAGCGCCAGCTCACCTGGTTTCAGCGCGATGTGGCCATTACCTGGTTTCATCCAAATCAAACGGAAGAGATGATAAAATCTGTGGATGGGCGAATCCAAAACCACCAGGGAAATTAATCAGGTTTACCGCGACACTAGGCTGAATGAAACTTCACCAGCGCGTCGATGGGTTTGCGGATGATGGTGCTAATGTGCATGTTGCGCTCGGTGGCTATTTCAAGTAGAACATCTGCAAAAAGATGCGCTATCGAACCCACAAATCCCAAAGGATAGCTGCCCGCCATTTCATATTTAGAAATTATTTCATCAAAGAAATTTTCAAACGCTCTTCGTGCCAGCCTCCGCGCAAAATCCTCCTGGCGATGTGCTACCACAAAAGGAACAAAGGATGCGATGTAGCTGGCCGGATCCTGACGTGCGTAGAGTCGCGGGATAAAATCCTGCAGCTCGCCGGCAAATGTTTTTTCAAATTCCTGGTGAATAGCTGCTGGTAGCTCATTTTTAAAATAAGCATTCAGCAGCAGCTTGCCTATATTGGCACCGCTACCTTCGTCGGCAAGCAGATAGCCCAGCGAAGGCACGGCACTGGTGATGGCGCCATCCGTGAAAACGCAACTGCTGGAGCCGGTGCCCAGGATAGAGGCAATGCCAGTGCCGCGTCCAAAAAGCGCGCGCGCTGCGCCAAACAAATCGTGGTGCACTTCGGCCTGCGCTGCCGTAAACTGCTGCTTTAGGATATTGCTCACCAGATTTTGTGATTCCGGCGTGGAACACCCGGAGCCATAAAAATAGACCGACGCCACCTGCTCCGTGTCCAGTTGGTGGGCAAATTCTGCCAGCGACTGCTCAAGTGCTGACGGCGGAAAATAGTTCGGATTGTAACCGCCGGTGGTAAGCCGTATTACTTCTGTCTGATTTTTTACAATCACCCAGTCTGTCTTGGTGGATCCGCTTTCGGCAATAATTCTCATTTCTTATTTATTAATTATTTTAATTAACCTCAATTCCATGTTACTATTTAAGACCCCCTCTAACTCCGCCTTGATGGGGAGAATGCCAACGCACCGTCTGCTGCAGTGGC
>CAZTCX010000098.1:0-13015 GCA_964612515.1 uncultured Lentimicrobiaceae bacterium
CAAATCAATATCTTTAAGAAGTTCTTCAGTTGAATTAAAGATATCGTTAGGAATTAACCTGGCATCAATAAATCGAATTTTTCTGGTAATAAGTGCAATCGATTTATCTAACTCCTCTATTGATAAACCTGATAAATTTTGAAGCTTTTGTTTATGTTCTGAAATTTCGGCAAGTAGTAAATCAGTCGAGTAAAAATGTAAAAACCTCTCTGATTGAAGAAGTATGTTCGCAATATGACTGTTGGTGTTTAAAACTGCACTGAAAACAATATTGGTATCGACAACAATTTTCATTTCACCAAATCTGATTTCCGTCGCTTCCAGCGGCCTTTCTTAATTTCATCAACAAGCCCATCAACATCCTTTTGCTTTGCTTTCGATTTTCGGGTTACTTCCAGGTACTCCAACCAATCTTTTAAATTCTGTAATGCATCGATATTGGTATCAAGCGGCAGTCTGATAACAATCTCATTATTTGTTTTTTCAATTATCATATCAATAATGATTTTTACAAAAGTAATTTTTTATAATTCAAGCTAACATTGGGTTCTCCATCTTTAATTCACCCTGTGATATTTTTCCAGGTAAAAACCTAAATCCGCGAAATCTTGTACAATGTTCAAAAGCCATTCACAGGGTAAATACAGGGCACTGTTTATTCCGGATAAGCAATAAATAAAAAGCTACCGACAATCTGTGCGATGTTTCCGCACAGGCCATCGATAGCTCCGTAGTGATTTATTAACAAAAACTATGACTATGAACCAAAATCCAAAAGGTGAAAGCCGCCTGTTCTAATTGTCAGCGTACTCGCTGAGGATGCGCTTTACATCGTCAGGCGCCATGCGGCCGTAGGTTTTGTCGCCAATCTGTACCACCGGTGCCAGCCCACAGGCTCCCACACAACGCAGGCAGGTGAGCGAAAATTTGCCGTCGGCTGTCGATTCACCTACTTTAATACCCAGCACTTTTTTAAATTCGTCAAGCACTTTCTCGGCGCCACGCACGTAACAGGCCGTACCGGTACAAATAGAAATGGGGTGTTTGCCTCGGGGTATCATGGTGAAGAACGAATAAAACGTTACTACACCATAAATCTTGGCCAGCGACACCTTGAGCTGGTTGCTCACCACCTCCTGCACCTCGGCAGGAAGGTATCCAAACTCACCCTGCACTTTGTGAAGCACGTTGATTAAATCGCCTGGATGGTTGTCGAACGAATCGCATATCTCAATGATCTTGGCGACGTCCTTTTCTTTAAGTTTTATTTTTATTGATGACATATTTCAAAGATATTTACATCAGAAATTTTTACAAACTATTTCCTAAATTAAACCCTACCGGATTACTCCTCGATAAACACTTCTTTCTTACGGTCGAAGTAGTGGGTATGCAGCAGATGATGAGATTTATCGCTGAGTGGCTTACCTAAAAACTCTTCGTAAAGTTTTATGATATAAGGATTCTCATGCGATTTGCGCAGTACCTTGCCAGCGTCTTCGGCATAGATTGCTTTCATGCGTGCTTTAAGGATGCTGGTGTCGCCGTGAATGTAAGGCTGTCCGCCGCCGCCGATACAGCCGCCGGGGCATGCCATGATCTCGATGGCGTGGTAGGTGCTCTTGCCTGACTTGATGTCTTCAAGCAGTTTGCGTGCGTTGCCCAGTCCGTGGGCTATGCCTATATTGATAGGAAGTCCGTTAAAATCGACTGTTGCCGAGCGGATGCCTTCCAGGCCACGGAGTTGTTCAAAGTCAACTTTTTCGAGTGTCTTTCCAGTATAAACTTCGTAAGCTGTACGAACGGCAGCTTCTATTACACCACCGGTAGCGCCAAAGATAACGCCAGCACCGGTAGATTCGCCCAACGGGTTGTCGAACTCGCTATCAGGCAATGCTGCAAAGTCGATGTTAGCGCGCTTGATAAGATGTGCCAATTCGCGGGTAGAAATTGAGTAATCGACATCGGGATTACCTTCGGTCTTAAACTCGTCGCGGGTACATTCGTATTTCTTGGCCACGCAAGGCATGATGGAAACCACGATGAGTTTCTCGCGATCTACTTTAATTTTATCTGCAAAATAAGTTTTGGCTATCGAACCAAACATTTGCTGTGGTGAGCGGGCTGTAGAAGGAATATCCTTCATCTCCGGGAAGTTGTGTTCAAAAAACTTTACCCAGGCCGGGCAGCAGGAAGTAAGCATGGGTAGCTTCACGTCGGGATCACCGTTCAGGTGTTGGGTAAGACGTCCCAGCAGCTCGGTACCTTCTTCCATGATGGTAAGGTCGGCAGCGAAATCGGTATCAAATACATAATCAAATCCCAGCTCACGCAGCACAGTGGCCATCTTTCCGGTAACGAGAGTTCCCGGCTTCATACCAAACTCTTCACCCAAAGCTGCACGTACGGCAGGAGCAGTTTGCACTACCACCACTTTGTCAGGGTTGGCCAGGTCGTTGATAAGCCTGTTGGTGTGGTCAACTTCCGTGAGGGCACCGGTAGGGCAAACGTTTACGCATTGTCCGCAGTAGGTACAAACGCTATGGTCGAGGTTCATCTCGAAAGCGGGAGCTACTACTGATTGGAAGCCACGGTTTATCGCTGAAAGCACGCCTACAGTCTGCACTTCGTTGCACATCACTTCGCAGCGACGGCACATGATGCATTTGTCCACATCGCGGATGATAGAGGGTGAAGTGTCTTCACGATAAGTGCTTTGCACACCCTGGTAAGGCACATCGCGGATGCCGAGTTTAATTGCCAGATCCTGTAGCTCACAGTTGCCAGACTTGGCACAAACCAGACAGTCGAACGGGTGGTCGCTAAGGATAAGCTGAACAACGGTTTTTCGAGCGTTTAGAACGCGCATCGAATGTGTCTGCACAACCATGCCAGGCATACATTCAGTAGCACAAGAGGGAGCCAGGTTGCGGCGTCCTTCAACTTCCACCACGCATACACGGCAGCCGCCAGGTTTGTTTTCGATATTCATATCGCCCATGCTAAGATAGCATAAGGTGGGGATGTGAATACCAATACTTTTGGCAGCATCCAGGATGGTGGTGCCTTTTTTAACTTCTACAGTTTTTTTATCTATGGTCAGACGAATCAATTCCATTATAATGCTTTTTTAATAGTTGGATTAAACAATTTCGATAGCATTGAATTTGCATTTCTCCACGCAGGTTCCGCATTTGATGCAGGTACTCTGATCGATTTCATGCACTTGTTTGCGTTCGCCGGAAATACAGTTTACGGGGCAGTTGCGGGCACATGCAGTACATCCCACGCAATTATCGGGAATTACCACGTAACGCATCAACGACTTACAGGCGCTGGCGCGGCACTTATGATCAACCACGTGCTCCACGTATTCGTCCCAGAAGTTGTTGAGGGTAGAAAGCACCGGGTTAGGCGCGGTTTGTCCCAGGCCACAAAGGGAAGTATCTTTGATGACGTTGCTCAGATTTTTCATCTTCTCCAGCGTCTCCATGGTAGCCTTACCGGCGGTCACAGTTTCAAGCAACTCGTGCAAGCGCTTGTTGCCAATACGGCATGGGCTGCATTTACCACACGACTCTTCCACAGTGAATTCCAGATAAAACTTAGCCATTGAAACCATACAGTCATCTTCGTCCACTACGATCATACCGCCCGATCCCATCATGGAGCCGGCTTCTATCAGTGTATCGTATTCGATGGGCATATCCAGGTGCTTTTGTGTAAGGCATCCACCCGAAGGGCCACCGGTTTGTACAGCTTTAAATTCTTTGCCGTCTTTGATACCACCGCCAATTTCAAAAATTACTTCGCGCAGGGTAGTTCCCATGGGTACTTCTATCAGTCCCACATTATTGATTTTACCAGCCAGAGCAAATACTTTGGTTCCTTTCGAACCCTTAGTACCAATACTTGTAAACCATTCGGGACCTTTGTTGATGATAATAGGAATGTTGGCAAAAGTTTCGACGTTGTTCACGTTGGTGGGTTTTCCCAGATAGCCTTCCACCGAAGGGAACGGAGGCTTGAATGTAGGTTCACCACGGCCGCCTTCCATCGAGTGGATCAGCGCAGTTTCTTCGCCGCACACAAAAGCGCCGGCACCATAACGCAGTTCTATATCGAAATTAAAATCTGAATCAAAAATTTTCTTACCCAGCAGCCCATACTCCATGGCCTGATCGATAGCAATCTTTAGACGTTTAATAGCCAATGGATATTCGGCGCGTATGTAAATAAGGCCTTTGTCTGCACCAATTGCGTAGCCGCAAATGGCCATAGCTTCGAGCACTGCATGAGGGTCGCCTTCCAATATGGAGCGATCCATAAAAGCACCCGGGTCGCCTTCATCGGCGTTACAAACAACATATTTCTGATCGGCTACGCTCTTGCGGGTAATCTCCCATTTGAGACCTGTGGGGAAACCTCCGCCGCCACGACCGCGTAATTCCGATTTTTTTATAATGTCGATCACGCCTTGAGGAGTCATCTCTGTGAGGCATTTGCCCAGAGCTTCGTAACCATCACGTGCCAGATATTCATCAATATTTTCGGGGTTGATAAAGCCGCAGTTCCGCAGTGCAATACGGATCTGTTTGCGGTAGAAACCCATGTGCCGGCTGTCGGGGACGTGCTCTTTGTTTTCAGGATCGGTGTAAAGCAGGCGTTCTACTTTACGACCTTTCAACACATGCTCTTCCACAATTTCGCGCGCGTCGGCGGGTGTTACCTGTGTGTAAAAGGTGTTGTCGGGATGCACTTTTACAATCGGTCCTTTTTCGCAAAAGCCGAAGCATCCTGTTTTCACCACCTTAGCTTCATTTTCTAGTCCGTGGGCTTTAAGCTCACGAGCAAGCGCCGCTTCTATCGACTCACTTTCGGAAGCCCGGCAGCCTGTGCCGCCACAAACCAGCAGTTGCATTTTCAGTTGTTGTGCCATGTTGCTTGTTAATTTTTTTGTCAGATAGATTCATAATTCACCGGAATGATACCTTCAACGAGCTCACCATTTTTGATGTACTTCTCGATGATCTCATCAGCACGTTTGGTATCGACGTAACCAAAAACGATGGGTTCTTCACCCGGACGGGTTACTTCGATTGTGGGCTCGGCATAGCAATAGCCCATGTCGCCGGTTTGTGTTACTACAGCATCGATGCTGCGTTTGTCGAGTTCTTCGATGAGAAAATCCATGATACGCTTGGCGCCGGAGGCAATTCCGCTAGTAGCCATGCCTACTTTGATCTGGACGTATTTCTCGGGATAATTGCTCTTTTCGCGCAGGTTGAGCTGCTTCTGCTGCTCCTCCCTCATCTTGCGCAACTCGGCTAAATTTTTAATTTTTGCCATGTCTTGTTTTATTTGTTAATTCAGTTAATTGTATCAAAAAAATTAGTATGTCGTTTCCTTACAGTCGCTTATCTAAATTCCTTCTTCCTTCCACGGTGCAAAATTAGAACGAAACCTGATCGAAATTACAATTTTCTGTGAATAACATAACAGTGTTACGCGAGTAACATTCAGATTTTAAAGATTGTTAAAAAGCACCCCTTGCACCCCCTTATTTATCAATAAGATAGCGACGTCAGATGCTTCATTTTGTGGCTGTTACAAATCCTTACAGAAAATCGTTTGGTCGATTTTGTTTGAAATGGCGCAACAGTGAGGAAGGTAAAAGTGGAGGAAATGTATTGGGAAGAATTGGTGGTGATGGATTTTACTTTAAAACAAAGCATATTTCATCTCTAAGTGTGCATTGTTGTTTGAATTTACATGCGGTTTAGGTTTGCTGCGTTATTGAATTTGAAAACATACCCGTTAGCCAAAGTTAAGATGCAAACCAAAAGAAGGCTCCCTATTCCTTGCCCAGCACTCCTCTTCCGAGCGAGGTGATGTGCAGGTAGAAAGTTTCTTTTGTAATAACGCCTTCTTTCATGAAGATTTCAATCAGCATCTGAATCGTTTTTCGGGGCGCATTTGTCATCTCCCTGAACTCTTTTTCGTTGAGGCCGCGCGGTGCTTCCGCCAGAGCCCGTAACAATTTCATGCGGGTGCTATTCACGATAGCAGCATCCAGCACGTCTTCACTGTCGGTGTAAAGTTCCTTGCAGGAAAGCATAAATTGAATCAACTGTGTGAGCGTACTTTTTTTGATGTTTCGCTCATGGGCTTTCTGTTCAAGCTCTTTAAGGGTGAGCCGGTCAAGTCGGTTAAATTTCAACGTGTCGCGCAACCACTCCAGCGCTTCCTGCTGTTTTTTGTCCATTGCGGCACGATGGCTTTTCAAGGCGAAAGTTTTGCCCACATTTTTCAACACGCCACTTTCTATCATTGCGCCAAGCATCAAATTGAGCAGCTCCCGCTCAGCCGGCGAACGTAGCGCCAATTTTCCCTGCAATTCAACTATCTCCAGACCAGCTTCAAAAAGCGCGTTCTCCTGATGCCATGTTTTAAGAATTCTTAAAATCTTTTCGGTAAGCTGTTTTTGATAAGCCGCCGTGACCAGGTATTCATCGGAACCGGACGTTAGCAGAACGAGCCTGTCAGCGTTATCACCGACCAATTGTTTTACTTCGTCAGCAGTAACGCCGGTACGATGCACGATTTCCGAAAGGAGCAGCGGCTTTCCTTCTTTTTCTGTTTCAATAAAAATATGCTGTAATTTATTCTCTTCATTCACTGCCGCAAGTGCAAGCTGCGCCATTCGTTGTTTCAGTGCTTCGGTGCGACGGCGGTGGTGTAGCGGCTTCACGTCGAGAATGGTACCGCCGCCAAGGGTCTGGTCGTTGGAGCTGTTGCGGATAACAAATTTGTCTTTATTAATTAATACCGCCGGCTTCTCAAAGTGCATCTGAACAACCATTTGTGTGGCTGCTTCACTTTCCAGAATAGCGAGCAAATGCATGCGGGCGTAGGTAGTAAAAGTACCCGTATGAAAAAGTACTTGCGACCAGGTTTTAGGTTGCGCCTGCGGCTCAAAATATTCCACCAGTGCATCGGCCATCATGGTTTTGTCCAACGGACGATCAACCAGAAGCTGGCCCCGCTCAAAATCATCATATTTAAGGCCGGATACATTGATGGCCGCGCGATCACCGGCTGAGGTTTCTTTAACAGCCTGGCCATGACGCTGAATAGATTTAATGCGGAGCTTGTCGCGATTATCAGGTAAAAGAAATAACTCCTGCCCCACTGCCACTTTACCTCCCAACACCGAACCCGTAACCACGATGCCATGCCCTTTAACATTAAAAATCCGATCGATGTACATCCTGAAAATGTTTGCCACTGGTTTTTCATCGACCTTTTGCGCCATCCTAAGCATCTCCTCTTTTAGCTTATCAATCCCCTGCATGGTCGTTGCCGAAACCTCCACAATTGGCGCATCGGCTAAGGGAGTATGATCCAAAAATTCCATGATCTCCAGTTTGGCCATCTCACGCATCTCTTCATCGGCAAGATCGGATTTGGTAAGCGCCAACACACGCATGATGTTGAAATGCTCACGCGTTTGTGGCATGATACCACTATCGGCGGCCACCACCAGCAGCACGAAGTCGATGCCGTAAACGCCTGCCACCATAGTTTTAATAAAATCTTTGTGACCTGGCACATCCACGATACCCAGCGAAATATCATCGGAAAGCTCCAGATGCGCAAAGCCAAGATTGATGGTGATGCCGCGGGCTTTTTCTTCTTTGTGTGTGTCGCAGTCAATGCCGGTGAGTGCGCGGATCAGCGTAGTCTTGCCATGATCCACATGGCCGGCGGTACCCATGATCAGATTCTTGCTCATGAGGCAGTTACCTCCCGAAAACGTTGGATGATCAATTCCGCCACCGTATTTATTTGGTGATCAAATAAGGTGAGCACATCAAACTGCAACTCGCCTTGCCGCAAAATGCCCAGCAATGGCTGGTTACCAGCGAGCAAACTATGATAAATATTTTCGGCATTGCGGGTAGCTATTTTGCGTGAAGCATCTTTAAAATGAATGACAACAGCAAAACTATCGATGATTTTTCCGGGCAACGATCCACCGCCAGCCTGTCCCTGACTTGCAACCACCGAACAAGCTATTCCCGCGGTTTCGAGCTGCTGGCACAAGTTTTCGGCTTTGGTGCGCAACCCGTCTGCTTTGGCCGTCATCATAGCAAAGATGGGGCTTAGCTCAATAAGTTTTTCGGTGTCAAGATAAGCCAGTGCGATGGCTTCGAGCATGGCAAGCGTTGTTTTTCCAACACGCAGTGCGCGCGTGAGTGGTTCCTTTTTTAATTTGGCTATACGTTCCTTTTTCCCGGCAATGATTCCGGCTTGTGATCCGCCCAAAAGTTTGTCGCCGCTGAATGTAACCAGATCGATGCCCGTAGCCAGCGTAGATCGCACATCGGGCTCATCGGCCAGAAAAGCAATATCCGCTTTGCGCAACAATCCCGATCCCATATCATAAGCTACTGGCAAATGATGCTGCACTCCTAATGCAATGAGTTCCTGTAGCGAGACTTCGGTTGTAAAACCATTGATGACATAATTGGAGGGATGCACCTTCAGCAACAAAGCTGTATTTGAGGTGATGGCATTGGAAAAGTCGGAGATCCTGGTTTTGTTGGTGGTGCCCACTTCCACCATCCGACAATCGGAGGCAGCCATGATATCGGGCATCCGGAACGACCCGCCAATTTCGATGAGCTCGCCGCGGGAAATGATGACCTCACGGTTCTTCGCCAGTGTTCGCAACACCAGCATGATGGCTGCCGCATTGTTGTTTACCACCAGCACATCTTCGGCGCCGGTGAGATGGCGCAGCAATCGGGTGACGTGGGCGTATCGGGTTCCACGTTGTGCATTTTCCAGATCAAATTCCAGATTGTTATACCCCGACAATACCTCCCCCACTTCTTCAAGCAACACTTTGCCAAAAGGCGCTCTGCCCAGGTTGGTGTGAATAATGATACCCGTGGCATTTATTACTGGTTTCAGGCTTTTGGTGGTCAGCTCCTCAACCATCGACGAAACTGCTTTTGTAATATCCGCAAGCGGTGGCACTTCGCCACCCTGCAACGCAGCCTCGCGAAGACCTGACAAAGTATCCTGAATAATACCGGTGATAAAATTGCCCGGGAATTTTTGCATCAGTAGTCGAACAGGCTCCTGCTGCAACACCTTATCGACGCCGGGCAGTTTTCTTAGTTCGTCTTGAATGGGCATAACTGAGGTTTTACATCATCATCAAAAAAAAGTGCAGAGAGAGCAGGAATCGAACCTGCCACAGCCGGTTTTATCCGTCTGATATTGGTTTTGAAGACCAACCGGAACACCAGTTCCAACCTCTCTAATGAAATCAGGCTATTGTTAAATAAAATTAGCGCGTTATTGTTCATCAACAAACAACCCTGCAATAATAGGTTTTTTCATTGTCATAATATTTACATTTGTGCGAAATTTTCACGTCATGAAAAACATAACACGCTCGCTTTTACTGCTATTAGTTGCAACTACAGGATTCTATAGCCAAACCATAGCACAGACACCTGACAAAATGCAATGGTTTAAAGATGCCAAACTAGGGATATTTATTCACTGGGGTATCTATGCAGTGGATGGCATCGACGAATCCTGGTCGTTTTTTAACGAATACATTTCGCACAAAGATTACATGAAACAACTTGATGGTTTCACTGCGCAAAAATACGACCCTGAGTTGTGGGGCAGCCTCATAAGCAAAAGTGGTGCCCGCTATGTGGTAATTACCAGCAAACATCACGATGGAGTAGCGCTTTGGGATTCGGATTTCAGCAATTTGAACGTTGTGGATAAAACCCCCGCGGCCAGAGATTTGATTGAGCCGCTGGTAAAAACGCTTCGTAAGCAGAATTTGAAAGTGGGTCTTTACTACTCACTTTTGGATTGGTCGCACCCCGACTATCCCAACCTTACACGAAATACAAAACGCTACGAAACCGATACAGTGAAATGGAACCGGTTTGTGAATTTTAATTTTGATCAAATCAATGAAATTTCGCAACGATACCACCCCGACCTGATCTGGTTCGACGGCGATTGGGAGCAAACTCCCGAAGCCTGGAAAGCCGAACAAATCAGGGAATTACTTTTGGACAACAATCCTGATGTCATCATAAACTCACGTTTGGCTGATTATGGCGATTATGCTACTCCCGAGCAGGGTATTCCTATTACCAGACCGAAGGATGAATATTGGGAGCTGTGCATGACCATGAACGACTCCTGGGGTTTTCAGCATAACGACCACAACTACAAAACTGCCAACCAGATTATCCGGATTTTTGCTGATGTGATAAGCAAAGGCGGCAACCTTTTGCTCGACATCGGGCCAAAAGCCGATGGCACCATTCCGGCTGAGCAGGTAGCAATAATGCAGGAGCTGGGGCGATGGATCAGCAAAAACCAGGAGGCCATCTATGGAACCGAAGCAGGCATTTCCAAAGATTATTTCGCCGGCCCCTCCACACTTTCGCCCGACAGCACCACGCTTTTTCTTTTTGTCGAAAACCGGCCTACCGGACCTGTTGCTCTCAAAGGCCTCAAAAATAAAATCAACCGCATAAGGGTAGTCGGAGAGGGCACTAAACTGGCCTGGGACGAGAAGATGAAAGCCTACTGGAGCGAGAAGCCCGGAATAATTTATATCGACCTCCCGGCAACTTCAGTTGACGAAAATATTACGGTAATTGCGCTGCAGCTCGATGGGAAAATAGCGCTGTGGAGCGATCCGGAATAAGCTGTTTTATAACCAATACCGCAATTGTTGGGATAAAAAAAGAGCCTGACAATCATCACCAGGCTCCTTTTTTCGCTTTCGCTAAATGAAATCTATTACGCTTAACGAACCACGATTTTTCCGGTATGGCTGCCGGCATTTGTTTTAATATTATAAAAATAAATTCCTTGCGGCATATCGGCGGCCTGCCAATGGAATTGATGCGTTCCGGCTGACAAATCTTTTGCATCCTGATAAGCCAATCTTCCGGCCTGATCGTAAATGGAAATTGACACCGCGGAAGCGTTTGCAAGCTTAAACTCAAAATGGGTAAGCCCTGCAGATGGATTGGGGAAAGCAGTTACTGCCATTTGCACCGCTGGCTTAAAGAGCTCCTGCAGATCGGTGATGGTAGAAATATTAAGCAGGTAATTTACGATTTCGGATATCATGTATGCCTTGGTGCTCAAACTGTCGCCATCGGCTATGGCACCAAAAGTAACCGCCGAAGAAACGATGCGGTATGAAAGCTCCTCTTCTTTAACGAAGATGCGATCGAAGCCATCTCCCGAAGCATAAAGAGGCGTACTGTTAGTTGGTGCCAGGCGGTCGATGCTGAAGTGGGGCGAGTCGCCGCCACGGTAATCGAAGCCAACGGATGCCAACAAAGTGTCGCTTAACGGATTTAGGTTACGCACGTTATCCTCGATACCATCATCCATAAATTTGAGTCCTATCAGATTGAGTAATTCGGTGCCACGAAGATCGAAACCGAGATTAACGCTTTCGATGTAGAGTTTACCGTCGTAATTTTCGAGGTAATCAATGAGCTTGGCCTGGTCTGCTTCACTTACAGTACCGGGCGGGGTCTGACCTCAGCTCAGGCAATAGTTACCCATCGTAGTCACCACAAGATCATACGTGGTGATGTCTTCGGGCAGGTCAAATACATAATCCAAAGCAATTCCTGACATCTGCAAAGCTTTCAACAGTCCGACATGCGGCTGCTGCATATTTCCCGTTTCGGGCGATATCACCGATTCGATGCCATTGTCGTTGTCCCAGAACAAAACAGTGTATTGGGTTTCAGGCTTCACGCGCAGAAAGCTTCCTTTTGAATTGTTGTTGTGGGTAAACTCATCGATAGGTGCAACCACAGTAGCATAAAGCATGGTATTGTGCACCTTGTCGGGTGTGTAGCTAACATTCAGTGTCGTTGTTTCACCCGAGCCAAGCATCCCGTTGTAAGTGGTGGTAGCAAGTTTTTCGGAAGTTTTAAAGCTGTATAGGTTTACAACAAATCCTGTCTCCTCGCTCAATCCCTGATTTTTAACTTTCACTTCCCAGATGCCTTCCTGAGAAACTCCGAGATGAGATGGCCCATTGATCTGCATCGCACACAGCTCATGATCGAACCAGGTAGTGAGGTTTATATTAAAAATAAACCATCCCCACAATGCACTTGTAGAAGCACCGTGTGAGCGAAAACGTAGCTGAATATTCTGACCACTGAATTCGTCAAGCGAGATTGACAGGTCAGTTCCCTGGAAATCGCCATAAGGTCCCTCGGTAAGATCCCGATGCCATAATTCAGTTTCGTTGTCGCCGGAGATCGCTGAAATGGAACAACTTTCATCTGTAGTATTGGCAATGTAAACGTCCAGAAAGGTACTGATGACCACTTCGCCACCACCTGCCGGAACATCGAAAGCCTCGGTGTAGGTGGAAAAGTCGTAGTTGGGCACAATGGGATAGTAATAAAGCATCAGGTAGCCATCTTCCTGCACCCAGTTGCCCTCCATCACCCAGCTAACCGGAGAAGAGAAATCCTCCGAAATGATGGCGGTTTGAGAAATAGCGGCAGACTGTAGCACAAGAAAAGCTATCAGCGTGTAAATGAGTTTTTTCATAAGCAAAGAATGTTAATTGTTTTGAGGCACAAATCTAATTTTTAATTTATTCGGCAAAAGAACATTAACAGAAAATTAAGAAAATGGTTGTTAAAAGATAAAAAAGGCTTGCTGGAAAATCATTGTAAAGGTGTCTTCAATTTCCAGGTCACTATTTTCCAGGGCAGGAATATTAATTTTCCGTTACAAATTATAGAAAGAGCCCCGGAGGGCGGTTATTGGGCATGGTGCCCTGAGATATCCGGAGCTAATGGGCAAGGAGAAAGCGTTGATGAAACCAGGGAGAACCTAAAGGAAGCAATCAAATTGATCCTGGAGGACAAATCAGAAGAAAGCAAAATGATTCACTAACCCCGGTCTTTAGGCC
>CAZTCX010000099.1:0-12710 GCA_964612515.1 uncultured Lentimicrobiaceae bacterium
ATCTTTTGCTGTTTTAATAAAAGCCGGCAAAGATATTATAATTTTATAACCCGAGCCATTTAATGATTATTTAACATGTTATGAGTGCCTTCATAACCCTATTTTTAGTGGATAGATTGGCGTGCAATAACTTCTTTTGCTGACATTTAAGCTATTAAGAATGAGGTTTAAAAATTGGAACTTTGATGGAAAATTGTAAGATAAGCAGCTTCCTGTTGCACATCAGCTTTATAGACATAGATGAATGCTGGAAATGGATTCTGAAAGGCCTATGAAATAAGGGATGCAATTAGAATTTAGATGTGTATTTTACATGAAAATAAATCAAAAAATGGAGGAAGCCGTCCGGGTGGTAAAAAGTTCCAAAAACTTCATTCCACGGTACGAATTGCCTTTTTCATTGAGCCGTGGACTCCACACCGCAATGCTGTATTTGTTGGGATGAATGGCAATGATTCCACCGCCAACACCGCTCTTCCCGGGCAAACCCACCTCATAGGCAAACTCCCCTGACTCGTCGTAGAAGCCACAGGTTTGCATAATGGCATTGATTCTTTTGGCCTGGCTCAGGTTTAAGATTTCCTCGTCGTCGCTGGTCTTTCGCCCCTGGTTTGCCAGAAACAGGAAGGTTTGAGATAGCTCAACACAAGTCATTTCGATGGAGCAAAGCCTAAAGTAAAACTCAAGCACTTCCTGCGGGTGGTTTTTTATGTTGTCAAATGATTTGATAAAATAGCAAAGCGCTATGTTGCGGTAACCCACCGATTTTTCTGATTCGGCAATCCTGGTTGAATAATCGAGATGCGGGCAGTCGGAGACATGCCGCACGAAAGCAATAAAATCGTCGAGTGGATTTTTTAAATGGCTGATCAGCATGTCGCAGATTACCAGCGCGCCCGCGTTGATAAACGGATTTCGGGGAATGCCATTGTCGAATTCCAGTTGCACCAACGAATTAAACGGTGAACCCGACGGCTCGACACCAATCCTTTCCAGGAAATTGTTGCCCAGCATTTTGTAAGCCATGCTCAGCGACAGAACTTTGGCTATACTTTGTATCGAAAACTTATCATGAGCATGGCCATAGCTGAATTGCCGGTTGTCGATGGTGGTGAGGCAAACGCCAAAGCTGTCGGCATTTACAAGAGCTAACTCCGGAATGTATGATGCCGGTTTACCCAGGTCGCCGCCCGTGTTGACGATCTCAAAAACTTCTTCAATAGATTCCTGACAATTCATTATTTGTTTTTTGTTTTACGCAGAGCCGAAAATTTTCTATTGATTTTTAGTTCTCAGTCTTCGGGGAATCTGATATTTAAAAATCTAATTTCTAATCTTTTCCATCTACTTTCTAACTTCTATCCTCTAATTTTCTTCAGCTTTTTTTCAGCTTCCGCCAGATGATCATCGTCGATATCCAAATGCGTAACCATGCGGATGTATTGTTTGCCGAAAGGCACCACCAGCATATCTTTTTCGGCCAGCATTTTAATAAATGTGGCTGCGGACATCGCATCGTTGAGGCGGAAAAGTACGATATTGGTTTCTATCGGTAGAATTTCTTCAACAAAAGAAAGCTGCTGCACCATTTTGCCCAAAGCCACGGCTCTGGTGTGGTCGTCGGTAAGGCGGCTGATATTATTTTTCAGCGCGTAGGTGCCTGCGGCGGCAAGATAGCCGGCCTGGCGCATACCGCCACCCATCATTCGCCGGAAGCGTCGTGCCTGACGGATGAAGTCGCGGTGCCCCAGTAACAAGGAACCAACGGGAGCGCCCAGCCCTTTCGAAAGACAAACAGAGACGGAATCGAATGCCCGGCCAAATTGAGCAGGATCGTCGCCGGTGGCTGCCAATGCATTGAAAATACGGGCGCCGTCGAGATGCAATTTCAAATCGTAGTCGGTACATACCCTTCGAATACGGATGATCTCATCAAAATCCCAGATGCTGCCGCCTCCTTTGTTGCAGGTATTTTCGATAGATACAAGCCGCGTAACGGGATGGTGTACATCGATGGTGTTGATGTTATCAATTACCTCATGCGCCGTGAAGCGCCCGCGATCTCCGGGCAACAGACGCACCGAACAGCCCGAATGGAAAGCGATGCCGCCCCCTTCGTGAATGTAAATATGGGCAGTATGATTGCAAATCACTTCGTCGCCTGGCTGCGTGTGTACTTTTATTGCAAGCTGGTTGGTCATGGTGCCCGACGGGCAAAACAACGCCGCTTCCATATCAAAAAGCCTTGCGGCATATTCTTCGAGTTCTTTCACCGATGGATCTTCTCCAAACACATCGTCGCCAACCGGTGCGGCAAACATAGCCTGACGCATGGCTTCGGTGGGACGGGTTACAGTATCGCTTCTTAAATCAATTTTCATAATTCAAATTTTATGTGACCAGCGCAAAAGTAGGCTTTTATTATTTTTACCAAAAATTCGATATTGCTTATGACCTTCCACGAACTTATCCGAAAGCGCGAAAGCGTCCGCAACTATGACCACCGCCCGGTAGAAACCGAAAAGTTGCAGCTTATCCTTCAGGCGGGGCGGCTTGCTCCCTCGGCATGCAACCGTCAGCCGTGGACTTTTTACCTCATTTCCAAATCTGAAAATCTGAAACTGATGCACCAATGCTACAGCGGAACCTGGATGTATGATGCCCCGCACATCCTGGCAGTAGCAGGTCAGCGCGATGCCGCCTGGACGCGCAAAGCCGATGGCTACAATTCGCTTGAGACCGACCTCACCATTGTAATGGATCACATGATTCTGGCTGCCACTGCCGAAGGTATCGGCACCTGTTGGATTTCCAATTTCGACCCTGAGAAGCTCAAAGCGTCAGGCTTGTTTAAACCAGACGAAATCGTGTTTGCTATTACGCCGCTTGGTTATCCCGATAAGGAAACTTTCAAAAGCAGCCAGAAAATCAGGAATGACCTTTCGGAGATGGTGGTGTATTTATAACAGAGTTTTAAAAACCTATTTCCTGATTTATCAACTTCTGATCCGTGACACTAACCGATTATTTACTTGACGATCTGTCCAAGAGCCACACCGACCGCCTGGCGACAAAAGCGGCCAATGAACCGCAAATTATCAGCGAGCTTTGGGATATTGCCATAAGCGATGCGGAACCCGAAAACTGGCGCGCTGCATGGGTTATGAAAAGTATTTGGGAGCTACAACCGGCGCTCATCCTGCCCTGGCATACAAAGATGATCAGCGTGCTGCCGACGTTGACGAAAGATGGTGTAAAAAGGGAGTTTTTAAAAATCATTGCTGAAATCCCTCTGCCGGATGATGATGATTTGTTGGGCATCTTGCTCGAAACCTGTTTCCGCTATCTGGCTGCACCCACTGAGCCTATTGCCATCAAAATCCATAGCATAAATATTTTGCAACAAATCAGTCAACGCATTCCAGACATAATTCCTGAATTGTGCACCACCATAGAAGTCGCAATGCAGGAGGGATCGGCGGGAATTGTTAATCGTGGCAGCCGTACTTTGCAGGCATTGCGGCAGCAGCGTTACTAAATAATAGTGCGACTCTCCGTCTTTTTTTGTTTTACCGCGGAGGCACTGAGGCGCAAAGATTAATAAAGAGATTCCTTCTTCTACCTTCCCTATGCGTCTCTCCGCCTCAGCGGTTTATTTTGTTTTCTTCACCACAGAGATTAATAAAGATATCTCCTTCTGTTTTTCCTCTGCGCCTCTGCGCCTCAGCGGTTTATTTTGTTTTCTTCACCACAGAGATTAATAAAGATATCTCCTTCTGTTTTTCCTCTGCGCCTCTGCGCCTCAGCGGTTAATTGCCACCGCAAATGAATTTTATTAATTTCACCGCCCAAAAATCATCGCATGACAACAAAGGAAGGATTTATAGAAAAACAAAAACGTACTGTCAAAGCATTCGTTCGCCGGCACCGTCTCGACGCACTTACCGATGTGGCGCTGTTCGTCGTCATCACTTTGGTGATTCATTTTAGCTTTCGCTTTTGGGGCAGCCAACTGCATTTTTATCCTGTCAAAGATCTTTATTACGGCCTAAGCGATTGGTTGTCGGGTCAGGTGTATGTGCAAAGCATCTGGTTTGTGGAGCATGTGTTGCGGATTCCTTTTACTACAGTAGAACAAACGCGTACGATGTATTTTGCCAACAGCGGTTACATTGCCGTCAATTCAAGCTGCTCCGGTTTTAAGCCAATGCTTCAATTTGTGCTGTTGATGCTGATTTATCCGGGTCCATGGCGCCACAAACTCTGGTTTATTCCCATGGGGCTTTTCATTGTTCATCTTACCAATCTATTCCGCATCACAGGGCTGTCGGTGGTAATCGTTAATTGGCCCGCCTACTGGGATTTTAGCCACGACTATTTGTTCCGGCCTTTCTTTTATGTGGTAATATTTTCGCTCTGGGTTTGGTGGGTAGAGCGCTACAGGCTTATGACCAAAAAAACAAAGGCAACATCGTAATGCTGCCTTTGCTGGTATAATATTTCTGGAAGGTTTCTCTATCGTAGGTCAAATGAGCTTTCGCCGATGACCTGCCCATCCATGTAAACAGAGATGAGATAGCGGCCTTGCATGGCGTCTCCATCTGTTGCTTTCTTATCCCAATAAACGCACAAATCCATTGATTTGCCTTCATATTTTACATCCCGTTTAACGGAATATTGCAGCTTGGCGTTGTTAGCCATAAAGGTGTATTCGTCGCCGGTATCGTAAACGAGTATTACGCCATCGGGGCGTGCGATGCGAAAATAGAGGGTTTTGGTTCCCGGTTTCACCAGCATGTTTTCGCCCAGCGTAAAGCATATCTGAACGCGGTCGGTGCGGCTGGCTTTGTCGGTTTCCTTCTGATTCGAGCCTCGCTGGCGGATGCCGGTGGATTTGATGTTGTAGGCGCGCAGTACCGATGCGTTTTG
Organism: uncultured Lentimicrobiaceae bacterium; assembly: GCA_964612515.1. Lineage (GTDB taxonomy): Bacteria > Bacteroidota > Bacteroidia > Bacteroidales > 4484-276 > SABY01. Next base: position 4,930 of record CAZTCX010000099.1, read on the forward strand.
CACGATGGTTTCCAGCTCGGTGCGTTGCTCCTGGAGCGCTACGTTTTTCACCTGTTCGGTTTTATAGCTTTCACGGATGCGCTGATTTTCCTGCTTCAGGTCGTCGTTCACACGATAGAGTGAATCCATCTGGATTACGTAGCCTTTGGCCACATCACGCAGGCGGTCGAGTTTTTTCTTTATCTGAAAATATTCCCATTTATAATTCAGCAGATCCTTTATCTCCGAAGCGTTGGCTTGTATCAGGCTGTCGCGCGAAGCCAGCGTATCCGATAACCGCCCATAGTTGCTTTTCACCTCATTGTGTTCCAGCAGCAAGGCATTGAGCTCGTTTTGCAGCTCAGTGCGCATCATCTCTTTTTCTACGGTCATGTCCTCAACCTTTGTAGCGGTGCTGATGTACATGTATCCCAGCAGCAAAACCAGCAACAGAAGGATGGCCAGAAGGATAATGTAGATGATCGGTTTCGATTTTTTTGGTGCCTGTTCAGTCATTTTTTGATATGCTTTTTTATAGTTTAAAAAGTCAGGTAGTTAATTATTATCGGCGGCAAAATTAGCAAATTTCGATTGGTCAATTTTCGAAGCTCCTATTAAAAATGTTTTCAAAGGCCTCTTATTGCATTCGCGATATTTTATAATAGGTTTTGTAAAATTTTGACCATTAATAAAGAAACAGAGCGACGAATTGCTCCGCCGCTCTATTTTTTAATATCATTATAAAAAAAGACTGCTTAGTGCGCGCTGCCTTTTACTTTCAGCTTATCGCCGGTTTCGGTAACAATCAAACGTTCGAACTTTTCTCCATAACCTGGCTGAACCACATTTGGATTTTGCTCGCCGGGATTTGGAGTCTTAATATTACCATCCATAAATTTCATGAAGAGATGGTGGTAGAAGTCTTGCCATTCGTTGGTAACGCGGTCGCTGACGGAAGTAGAATAATCGGTGAGATAAGCTACTGCCAGATTGGGATTTGTATCGTAAAGCACTTTGGCTTTCTCATCGATCATGGGGGTAAGGGTTACAAATTCCTGTTCGTAACCGTCAATTTTCTCTTTCACTTCGGGATAGATAGCATTCCAGCGGGTGTAGGCAAAATTAGAAACCTGATTAAAAACCCAGAAAGCCGCATCCGACGACCAGCGCATCAGGGCGCCGTTGCCGCGCTCGATGGAGTGGGGCGCGCGGGTGATACCGCAATACATGGGCATGTAAACGCTGCATGAAGCATCGTCCAACCCAAACCAAATGATGCCGCCAATGGGAGCCGGCAGCCAGTTGCGCATCTGAGTCACAAATGAAAATCCGGTTTGTTGTGTGGCAGTAGCGCGTTCGTTGCAATAGGTTACACCATCCACTTCGAAAGTGAGCGGACGCCAGCGATACGGAAGTTCAAAAGGTCCTGCACCCACGTCTTTGCTCATATCCAGCTCGGTGCCTTCGAGGTGGTTGCGCATAAATTCGAACATATCCAATTGGCTTATTTTTTTGTTAGGCTTTACCCACAGCGGCATGCGGTTGGTGGCGTAGCCATTCACATTATCGTCGCCATTGGCCAGCTTTTTATCGTGCTCAATGTTTCCTTTTACATACTCCCAATATTTATCCATACCGTCAGTTACGTCGTTGAACATGCTCCACACGCGGATTTCGCAAAAGCGGGCGCCGCCAAAGTCAACCGGAGCATACGTGTCGGAGAAACTAAAGTTTTCGTCTTTTCCTTTAAAAAAACCTTTGTCGATGGCAAAGCTGACGACGTCAGTAGAATAAATCGTTTGTATGTTTTTATCTTTCAAAAACTGATCAAAATTGTCGGAAGTAACGGAAGTTTTTCCATCGGCACGCGGGAAGGTGGTGATGCGTGCGTGGTTGGCATGGCCGCTCACGTATCCGTCGGGAATCATGCGTGCTACCCACACGGCGCCTTTTTGTCCCTTGCCTTTTCCGATGAGTTCCAGAATCCATACTTCGTTGGGATCGGCAATTGAAAATGATTCTCCGGAGCTGGCGTAGCCGTATGTGCTGGTGAGTTCGTGATAGATGCGGATGGCTTCGCGGGCAGTCTTGGCACGCTGCAGCGTAATGTAAATAAGACTGCCATAATCCATGATGGCGCCTTCCTGAGTTTCGAGTTCCGGCAGTCCGCCATAGGTGGTTTCACCAATCGAAACCTGAAACTCGTTGATGTTGCCCACTACGTTGTAGGTTTGTGCTGCCTGTTTTATTTTACCAAGATATTTCCCGGTATCCCATTCGTACACATCCATCAGGGTTCCTTCGGGCCAGGTAGCTGCAGCCCAGTGATACAACTCGCCATACAATACGTGCGAGTCGGCGGCGTAAGAAATCATCGTCGATCCATCCACCGAGGCGCCTTTGGTGATGAGATAGTTGGTACAGGCTTCGGCACGGAAAATTCCTGTGCCTGCCACGAAGGCAACAAGCAAAATAGCAGTCAGAATACGCTTCTTCATAATTTTCTAAATATTTATTTACTATCGATTAATAAAAGCTTTGTGTTAAAAAGTTACAAAAATAGGAGTTTTGAACGATTTTTTAAAGGAAAAAGTTTTTGTAAGGTGATTGTCATTGCCATTATCTTCCTCCCGGTTCCACATGTTCCATCAGATAATTCCGCAACAGCGAAAATACATGCCGGTAGGTATTGGCACCTTCGTAGATGCCGTGCGAGCGGTTGGGGTAGGGCATTACCTGAAACATCTTGTTGTTCTTCACCAGCTCGTTGATGAGTGCTTCGGTATTTTGATAATGAACATTGTCGTCGGCGGTGCCATGGACAATCAGCAGATCGCCTTCCAGGTTTTTGGCGTAGGTAATCGGTGAGCCTTTTATAAAGTCTTCCAGATTTTCTGTTTTTAATCCCATGTAGCGTTCCTGATAAATGTTGTCATAATAAAGCTGGTTGGTTACCGGAGCCACGGCCATGCCCGCTTCGTAGATTTCGGGATAGCGAAACATGAGGTTCAACGTCATGCTGCCGCCGCCACTCCAGCCCCACACCGCCGTGCGTGTAGAATCCACAAAAGGCCATTTCATAATTTCTAGGGCCGCCATGGCCTGGTCGCGGCTGTTGATGATTCCAATCTTACGGTAGATGCTCTTGCGCCATGCGCGTCCTTTGGGCGACGGCGTTCCGCGGTTGTCAACCGATATCACCAGATAACCTTCCTGCGCCATCAGTCGGTGCCATAAGGTAGCGGCTCCCCAATCGTCGGTGGCGGTTTGGCCCCACGGTTCGCCATACACATGGAAAAGTACCGGATACTTTTTGGTGGAGTCAAAATCTGGAGGTTTAATGATAAAGCCTTCCATGGTCACCGCGTCAATGGTGGTGACGCTGAAAAATTCTATCGAACGCTGATCGAGATTTGCTATCGATGATTTTAGCCTTGTGTTTTCTATGAGACTGCGCACCACCTTATGATCGGGCAAACTAATAAGTTCTGTCACGGGAGGTATGTTGATGGTGCTATAGGTATGAAAAGCATATTTTGCGTCGGGCGCAATATTATACTGGTGCGTGCCTGGCTGATCCTCCGGCGTTATGCGCTGTGGCTTTCCATTGCCATCCATTGCCACGCGATAGAGATATCGCTGCGTCGGATTGTCGGGCGAAGCAATAAACCAGGCTTCGTTGGCCTCGGGCACGATGGCTTCTATCGAAACCACATCAAAATCTCCATGCGTCAAAAGTCGCTCTTCGTCACCAGTTTTTGAAACAAGATACAAATGCCGCCAGCCATCTTTTTCGCTGAGCCAGGTGTAATATTTCTCGCCAACCCACTGCCAGTCTTCAACCAAATCGACCCAGGCCTCATCGCGGTCGGTATAAACATTTGCGGCCAGGCCAGTTTTTGGTTTGCAAAACCACACATTGTTTGTGTTTTGTTTTCGGTTGAGTTGCTGCACCAGGAAGCCGTCGGAGTCGGGTGTCCAGAGCATGCGTACCAAATAATGTTCGCGGGGGTCGCCTGGAATTTTCATCCAGACGGTTTTGCCACCTGCTGCCGAAACAGCGCCAATCCGCGCCGAAGAAGGTTCTTCTCCTACTTTTGGATATTCCACAGGGATGGTAAATGAATAAAGCGAGTCGGTGTTATTGATCATCAGGAAGTCGCGAATTCCCGAGGCATCGATTTGCCAGTAGGCGATGGTTTTTCCGTCGGGGCTCCAGCGGAAACCGTCGCGGCAGAAGAACTCCTCTTCGTAAGCCCAGTCGAAAGTCCCATTGATCAGATCGTCGGTGCCATCTTTGGTGAGCTGTAAGATTTTGCCGCTGCTCATATTTTCTACCCAAATGTTGTGCTTGCTCACATAAGCTACCTGACTGTCGTCGGGCGAAAATTTGGCAAACATCAGCGAGGAGGCGGGTAAGCCTTTGCCAAGTTTCGTGAGCTTACCACTTTCCACATCGAGTACCCAGTAATCGCCGCGCGTATTGAGTCGCCACACGCGCTTGGTGTTGGTAAAAATCAGAAGCGATTTTCGGTTGTGCGACCATTCGTAATCATTGATCCACAGCGGGCTGTCGGCGCCCTTGGGCGTTAGCTGGGTGGCAGTTATCAGCACGTTGCTTTCACCGGTGACTGTATTAACCTTTACGATTTCCATTGCTCCGCCCGCCATTCCCAGTGTGGTGTAACCTTCGCCGCCATCGATCCAGCGCGGCTGGCTAAAGCGCTCACCATAAAATTCGCCTGTAAGGAAAATCTTATCCATCGAAAGTTTGGATGAATCTTCAGCTTGTTGCGCTGCTGCCTGATTGCTACAAAAAGTAATGGCCAGCAAAAGGATAGTGCCGGCCATTTTTAAAGTTTTAAATTTCATTTTTATAATAATTTTAATAAACCCTATTGTTTTGAGATACCCTTCGCGCACTCCCCGACCCCCAAAAGCGGGAGCTGCCACCGCACAATCGGAAGTGTTTGGGCTGGCTTCCCTTTAGAGGATTGAGGGGTAGTGGGGGCATTTTTACATTCGGTTCCAAACCGCACCATCTTTGGTATCCTTCACTTCGATGTTGATGCTTTTGAGGCTGTCGCGGATTTTATCGGCTGTAGCCCAATCCTTGTTCGTCTTAGCATTTTGACGCAAGTCGAGCACCAGGTTCATCAGCCCGTCGGTGGTGTGATCGTCGGCACAGGAACCATCAGCTTCTGATTTCAATCCGAGGATATCAAAAACAAAGGTGTCGAATGTGGTGGTGAGCTGCTCCAGATTTTTAGCATCGATGGTTTCTTTTCCGTCATTTACAGAGTTGATGATGCGCACAGCTTCAAAAAGGTGGGCAATCACGATGGGGCTGTTGAAATCGTCGTTCATGGCTTCGTAGCAATTCGCGGCAAGCGCTGCAACATCCACACTATTTTTATCGGAAGGCTTAAGTTTTTTCAGTGTTTCGGCGGCAGTAAGCAATCTGTCGAGACCTTTTTCGGCTGCCTGCAACGCTTCGTTCGAAAAATCGACGGTACTGCGATAATGCGCCTGCAGGATAAAAAACCGGATGGTGATGGGGCTGTATGCCTGATGCAGCCCTTCGTGTGTGCCGGTAAAAAATTCGTCGAGGGTTATAAAATTATTCAACGATTTGCCCATCTTCTGTCCGTCGATGGTGATCATGTTGTTGTGCATCCAGTAGCGCACATGGTCGTGCCCGTAAGCCGCCACCGCCTGTGCTATCTCCGACTCATGGTGCGGAAAAACAAGGTCCATCCCCCCGCCATGAATGTCGAAAGTTTGACCCAGATATTTGCAACCCATTGCAGTACATTCCAGATGCCAGCCCGGAAAGCCCTCGCTCCACGGCGACGGCCAGTGCATGATGTGCTGTGGCGTTGCCTTTTTCCACAAGGCAAAGTCCACTTGGTTTTTCTTCTCATCCTGACCGGCCAGCACGCGTGTGTTCTCAAGTGTTTCATCTATCGAGCGGCCTGAAAGCTTGCCGTAGTTATGGTCGTGGTCATACTTTTTAACATCAAAATAAACCGAACCCTGGTTCTCGTACGCGTAACCGGCATCAAATATTTTGTTGATCAGCTCGATCTGTTCGATGATGTGCCCGGAAGCGTGGGGCTCGATGGAAGGCGGCAGCACGTTGAGCTGCTCCATGTTTTTGTGGTAGCGATTGACGTAGAACTGCACAATCTCCATGGGTTCGAGCTGCTCAACCCGTGCTTTTTTACCAACTTTATCCTCGCCTTCGTCGGCATCATTTTCCAAATGCCCCACGTCGGTGATATTGCGCACATAGCGTACTTTGTAGCCAATGTGTTGTAGGTAGCGAAACACCAAATCAAAGGTGATGGCCGGCCGTGCATGACCCAGATGGGCATCGCCATACACCGTAGGGCCACAAACATAAAGCCCGACGTGCGGAGGATGAATGGGTTCAAATTTTTCCTTTTTGCGCGTAAGCGTGTTGTAAAGCGTGAGAATCTGCTCCATGATGTTATTATTTTTGAGCAAAAATAGTGCTTTTGATGTTGGCGGCGCTGAAAAACAGAATTGTGGAATGGCGATTCATCCATCAGCTTTTTTTTAGCAATCAGAAAGCAGGGTTCTTTCATTCTGACAGAAAGGGGAGGGGATGTGAAAAGCTGTGGTAGGATCGGAAACTTTGATAACGTCACCACCTTAGCAATTGCGATTTTTAAAACGTCGAAATTTCCAAAAGGAAAATTTACAGCCGCATTTCAAGTTTTTGCACCATCACCGCTTTCCATGAGGTAAAGGTGCCGTTGAGGATTTTTTCGCGGGCTGTCTTTACCAGCCACAGATAAAAAGCGATGTTGTGCAGGCTGGCGATCATCGGTGCCAGATATTCGTTGGCGATAAAGAGATGTCGCAGATATGCGCGGCTATATTGGCTATCGACAAAGGAGAGGCCGTTGGGATCGAGTGGTGAGAAGTCGTTTTTCCACTTTTCATTTTTCATATTCATAATTCCCTCGCTGGTAAAAAGCATCCCATTGCGGCCATTGCGCGTGGGCATCACACAGTCGAACATATCTATTCCCGCCGCAATCCCCTCCAGGATATTCACCGGAGTGCCAACGCCCATCAGGTAACGCGGCTTGTCTTTGGGCAGAATGCCGCAGACCAGTTCGGTCATCTCGTACATCATTTCGGCGGGTTCGCCTACCGACAATCCACCGATGGCGTTTCCTTCGGCATTGCGCGAAGCAATGTATTCCGCCGACTGCCGGCGGAGGTCGGCAAAGGTGCTGCCCTGCACAATCGGGAAAAGTGCCTGGCTGTATCCGTATCGTGGCGGCGTATTGCTAAAGCGATCGATACAGCGGTCGAGCCAGCGGTGCGTGCGTTCCAGTGAGTTGTGGGCATAATCGTAGTCGCAGGGCCAGGGCGTACATTCATCAAAAGCCATGATGATGTCGCCACCAATAGTGCGCTGCGTGTCCATCACGTTTTCGGGTGTAAAAAGATGCCTGGAGCCGTCGATGTGCGAACGAAACTGCGCCCCTTCCTCGGTGAGCTTGCGCTGTGCCGCCAGCGAAAAAACCTGGTAGCCGCCGCTGTCGGTGAGGATGGGCCGGTTCCATCCATTGAATTTGTGCAGCCCGCCAACTTCCTCCAAAACCTCCAGCCCCGGACGCAAATAAAGATGATAGGTGTTGCCCAGGATGATCTGTGCCTGTGCATCTTCGTGCACATCGCGGATATGAATGGCTTTCACAGTGCCTGCCGTTCCCACGGGCATAAAAATCGGCGTTTGTATCTCGCCGTGGTCGGTGGTAATG
>CAZTCX010000100.1:0-12564 GCA_964612515.1 uncultured Lentimicrobiaceae bacterium
TAAGAAGTAATTTCTACGCCTACAACATCCGCAGTTGGCTCACCAATATCAACGACGTTTCGGCGTTAGGTGAGGGTATCTTGAACTGACCAAAAAGAAAAATATTAAATTTGCAGCATGACAAAAATTTTAGATGACGTATTAAGACTCAGTGTTTCGGAACGCATTTTAATGGTTGAAGCCATTTGGGATAGTATTGCAAAAAGTGATGAGCATTTAGAACTATCAGTGGAAACCAGGCAAATGCTGGATGAAAGGCTTGAGAACCATCGAAACCACCCGCATGAAGGTTCCGATTGGAACGAGGTTAAAGCCAGGATAAAACACAAATCAGATGCATAGCCTTATCATTAAACCCTTTGCCGGGTTAGATGCTACTGATGCTTTCGATTGGTACGCCGATAAACGACAAGGCTTAGGCGATGAATTTTTGTTGGCTTTAGATGCAGCATTTAATGCAATTCAAAGGAATCCATATCATTACCAGATCGTTTATAAAAATGTGAGAAGAGCTTTAACCGCACGCTTTCCCTATGGACTATTTTTTATCATAGAGGATTCCATTGTTTATGTTTTGGCCATCCAGCATACGAGCAGAAGTCCGAAAATATGGAAGGATCGTCATTAAATTTCTCCCCTTAGAAATAGAAAACGGAAAGGCCACATAGACGAACCTTACCATCAGAGATGGGAACGACAACTGCGGCAGCTTCATATTCCAGAACGGTCAGTTACAAGCTATCATCACCCCCGAAGGCGGCGTAGTGGTAGATGCCAGCAGCTACGCGTACCAGTACTTTTTATAAATCCAGGATCAACGCTTCTATTCCTTTTGTTGGTTGAGCTGCCGCCACTCCCTCCCCGCATTAATTTGGCCAGAAGATAGCCGGTCAGGATAAAGTGTTTATTTTTGCACCTTTCTAAATAAGAGCATTTTTATGACGAACATGATCAAAAGAACAATGGTTGCGGCTTTGCTGCAGGACACCAACTACGACCGCCAGGTGAACGTAAAAGGCTGGGTGCGCACCCATCGCGGAAGCGGAAAAATTGCATTTATCGCCCTCAACGACGGCTCCACAATCCACAGCATACAAGTGGTTGTAGATGTAAATGCATTTGACAAAGAGATGCTGAAAAAGGTTACCAACGGTTCGGGCATTTCCGTAACCGGAAAGTTGGTGCCATCGGTAGGTGCCGGACAGAACAACGAGATACAAGCCACCGAAATAGAGCTTTACGGTACCGCCGACCCGGAGACTTATCCGCTGCAGCGTAAAGGCCATTCGATGGAGTTTTTGCGCGACATAGCCCACCTGCGGCCACGCACCAACACCTTTGGCGCAGTGCTGCGCATACGTCATGCGCTCTCTTTTGCCATCCACAAATATTTTAATGATCACGGCTTTTACTACCTGCATGCTCCCATCATCACAGGATCGGATGCCGAAGGTGCCGGCGAGATGTTTCGCGTAACCACCCTCGACCCGCAAAAGCCACCGCTGAAAGAGGATGGAACCGTAAACTTTGCGGAAGATTTCTTTGGCAAACCCACGAATTTGACCGTGTCCGGGCAGCTCGAAGCTGAACTTGGCGCACTGGCGTTGTCGCAGGTTTATACTTTTGGGCCTACCTTTCGCGCCGAGAACTCCAACACACCGCGCCACCTTGCGGAGTTTTGGATGATAGAACCCGAAATGGCTTTTTATGATATCACCGACAACCAGGATCTGGCCGAAGACTTTCTGAAATATTTGGTGCAGTATGCATTGGATAATTGCATGGATGACCTGACCTTCCTCAACAAGATGTTCGACGCAGAGCTGATAGAAAGGCTGCGCAATATCGTGGCGGTGCCTTACGAACGCCTCACCTACACCCGCGCCGTAGAAATCCTTGAGCAGTGCGATCGTAAATTTGAATATCCGGTGAGCTGGGGCGTGGACTTGCAGGCTGAGCATGAGCGCTATCTGGTGGAGGTACATTTCAAAAGACCCGTCATCCTCACCGATTATCCGATAGAAATCAAGGCGTTTTATATGAAACAAAACGACGATGGCAAAACCGTTCGCGCCATGGATGTGCTTTTCCCCACCATCGGCGAGATCATCGGCGGGTCGCAGCGCGAAGAAAATCTGGAGAAACTTACCAAACGAATCCATGAGCTGAACATCCCCGAAGAAACCCTCTGGTGGTACATCGATACACGCCGCTACGGAACCGTTCCACACAGCGGATTTGGGCTGGGATTTGAACGCATGGTGCTGTTTGTAACCGGCATGAAAAACATCCGCGACGTCATCCCATTTCCACGCACACCCAAGCACGCGGAATTTTAATAAATGTTTTTAAAAAAGAAGTTTTACTTTAGCAGAAAATATCAGCAAACGCTTATTAATAAATAAATAGAGTAAACGGAAAAGGAATCATGGGCAAACAAGGCTTAGTTCAGAAATTAACACTACAACATCAGTTGTCGCCGCAGCAAATACTGCTGATGAAGCTGCTGCAGATTCCGTCTATAGCTTTGGAACAGCGCATAAAACAAGAGATTGAAGAAAATCCCGCCCTTGACGAGAGCGACGAGCTTGAAGATGAGATTGATGATCAGCAGGAAGAGGAGTTCGAGAATGAGATGGACAGCAAAGACAGCGATGAGTTCGACCTGAGCGACTACATGGGCGACGACGACATTCCTTCCTATAAACTCGCGGCCAACAACACCAGCCGCGATGATGAGCACAAAGAAATTCCTTACGCTTCCGGGCGTACCTTTCACGAAAATCTGGCTACTCAGCTAAGCATGCGCCACCTCGACGAAAAGCAGATGGTGATTGCCAACACTATCATCGGCAACCTCGACGACGCGGGATATTTACAACGCGATCTTACCGCCATGGTGGATGACCTGGCTTTTACGCAAAATATTATTACTACCCAGGACGAAATCGTTGAGGTGTTGCAAATGATACAGGAACTCGATCCTGCCGGCGTAGGTGCCCGCGACCTGAAAGAATGCCTGCTGATACAACTTCGCAGACGACAGGAAGAAGAGCCCGATAACGACCTGCAATTGCCCATCCAGCTTATCGAAGAATACTTCGACGAGTTTACAAAAAAACATTACGACAAAATCCTGAAAAGGGCTAAAATTGAAGAAGAAGAACTCAAGGAGGCCATCGACGAAATATTGAAGCTAAACCCCAAGCCGGGCAACTCGATGAGCGAGGGCAGCAAAGGGAGTCAATACATTTCGCCCGATTTTTTTATTTCTAATAGTGATGGCGAACTGGAGCTGACCTTAAGCTCACGCAATGCGCCTGAGTTGCGACTCAACCCAACGTACACCGAGATGATGCAGGCCTATTCCGCCGACAAAAGCAAGAAGTCGAGCCAGCAAAAGGATGCCATCATGTTTGTAAAGCGCAAGATCGACTCGGCACGCTGGTTTATCGACGCCATTCGCCAACGGCAAAACACGCTCGCCGTCACCATGAACGCCATCATGAACTATCAGAAGGAGTATTTCCTCACCGGCGACGAAACACGCCTGCGCCCGATGATTCTGAAAGATATTGCCGAGATTGTCAACCTCGACATCTCCACCATTTCGCGGGTGGCCAACAGCAAATACGTTCAGACGGCCTACGGTACTTTCCTGCTCAAAAGCTTCTTCTCAGAGTCGATGCAAACCGAATCGGGCGAAGAGGTTTCTACACGGGAGATAAAAAAGATTTTGCAGGACTGTGTAGATGCTGAAGACAAATCGAAGCCCATGACGGATGAGGAAGCCACCAGCCTCCTAAAAGAAAAAGGTTACAACATTGCCCGCCGCACAGTAGCCAAATACCGCGAGCAGCTTGGCATCCCCGTGGCGCGCCTGCGCAAGGAGCTTTAACGAAAGGAAGTACTACTTTCGCGCTGATGTTTTTTGAAATCAAAACCACTTACCGAAACCAGCCGGACGAAAGGAAATAACCAGTAGCTTTTTTACATGGAACAACGTATTGCCACCATCATCTCACGGGCATTCCACCCACTGATCATCACCACCTATTTTCTGGTTATCACCCTCAACCTGCAGTTTCATTTTGCCACCGCCATGCCCGAAAAGGCACGCTGGATGATTCTGGGACTAACGGTCATCACCACTTTTGTGGTTCCTGTTCTGCTCATCAATGTTGGCAAAATGCTGCTGCAGCGGCTTGCCCCCCTGCACCCCCGCGTGGCAGATGTGCCTGCACTGGTTGTAGCCATTGCCATGTATTATTTTACGTATCGTTTGTTTGATCAGATTCAGCTTTCGCCAATCTTTAATTTGTTTGTGCTGGGGATGGCCTCGTTGTCGGTGCTGCTGCTCATTTTGTTAATGGTGAGCAATGTAAGCATCTATGCCACAGGTGCCGGAGCGTTGACGGGCGCTTTCATTGGTTTGCAAATTGGGGTGGGTATTAATATGTTATTTTTCATTTTCCTGACGCTTATCATCGGTGGGCTGGTAGGCTTTTCGCGATTAAAGTTGGAAACACACCGACCTACTGAGGTCTATTTCGGCTATCTGCTGGGGGTGGGTGTAATGCTGGCACATTATCTTTTTCTGTAAAAGAGTTAGTGGGGCAGAATTTAACTCTTAAAATCCAGCCTCTAACTTCTCGGTTTTCCTTTAGGTTTTTTATTAAAGAAATTTCAGACACCTATCGTAAGGTTATTAATCGAAGCCTTTTCGGCCAAAATCTGTTACATTTGCGCCCATCTGTAAAACACAACTAATTTTACTATGAAAACTTTTAGAAATCTGCTTACTGCCACGTTGCTTTTTGCCACGCCATTGTTCACTTCAGCCCAGGATCGCCCTGATTGGGAAGGCGGCTTTCCTGACGGCTGCACCTCCATCACCTGTGGGCGCACAGCTACGGTCGATGGCTCCGTGATTACTTCACACACCGACGACAGCCACCGCACCCGTTCATGGATCGACATTGTGCCGGCGCGCACCTATCCAAAAGGCGCCACACAGGATATGTTCAAGCGCGAACCCTGCGATACGCTGGCGATGCCCACTTACGCAAATATCAAAATCGGTGAGATTCCGCAGATAGCCTCCACCTACGGATTTATCAACTCGGCTTATCCTTGCCTCAACGATCATCAGCTTGCCATGGGCGAATCCACTTTTGGCGGACGCGATGTGTTGCAAAGCGACGACGGACTGATCGACTGCCAGCGTTTGTGCCAGCTCATGCTCGAACGCTGCACCACTGCACGCCAGGCCATCGCTATGAGCGGTGAGCTACTCGAAAAATATGGCTGGAACGACTATGGCGAATGCCTTACCATTGCCGACAAAAAGGAGGTGTGGCATTTGGAGATTGTTGGCCCCGGCAAAGGAAACCGAGGCGCCATCTGGGTAGCACAGCGCGTTCCCGACGACCATATTGGTGTTAATGCCAATGCCAGCACCATCAAAGAAATTGATCTGGAAAATAAAGAATTTTTTATGGCTTCGGCCAATATTTACACCATGGCCATCGACAGTGGCTGGTGGAAAAAAGACGAAGAGCCTTTCCGCTTTTGCTATGCCTATGCGCCCGAAAGCCGTACCTCGTTGGCTTCACGCCGCCGCGAATGGCGCGTATTTGATTTGCTGGCACCCTCTTTAAAACTTGATCCTAACCAGGAGAATTATCCTTTTTCTGTAAAACCTGACAATCCTGTTTCATTGAGTGATCTGGTGACAGTTTTCAAAGATTATTACGAAGGAACACCTTTTAATTTTGTAAAAGACCTCACCGTTGCCGACGATTCCGGTCGGGTGATCATTTCACCGCTGGCAAATCCACAGATGCCTTACGACATGAACAAGCTCTTCAAAATTAACGGTGGTTGGGGCTGGCGCGGCGAACGACCGATTGCACGCTGGTACACCATGTACGCTACGATTATTCAGTGCCGCGACTGGCTGCCCGACGAAATTGGCGGAGTGGCGTGGCTGGCGATGGACAATGTGGCTACTTCCATCTATATCCCGGTGTATGGCTCGGTGACGGATTTGCCAATGCCCTACAAAACCCCCGGACGTCCCAACGGATATACCATGCAATCGGCCTGGTGGGCTTTTAACCGGCTCGGCACGCTGGCATCACAGCGCTGGGGCGATATGCGCCACGATGTGGATGCAGTGTGGAATCCATGGCAGCAAGAGCTTTTCGACAACCAGAAAAACATTGAGAAAAACGCACTCGACGCCTATAATCCAAAAAACACTGCAAAAACCCGCCAGTTGCTCACCGATTATACCAACCAGTGGGGGACACGTGTGGTGGATCAGGCCTGGAAACTTGGCGACCTGCTCTGGACAAAATACGACGAACAATTTTAAAGCGTAGCTGTTGCTTGGGCCAATAATATTGGCAAACCTATGAACCGGAAACAACTCGCGATCTTCCTCACCGTCTTTTTTGTAATTTATCTCGGCATCAGCTATTACATTTTCCAGAATGGCCTGGTGGCGTTGCGCTCTTTTGCGTCGGCAACCGCAGTGACTATTTACACCATCGTTTTTGTGGTGGTGGTGCTGATGTATCCCTTTGTGCGGATTGTCGGCAAAAGGCTGCCCGTGAAGCTTTCGGATGCGTTGTCGTTGATAGGCGGGATGTGGTTTGCCGCCATGCTTTACTTTACGCTGCTGCTAATAGTTTTAGATGTTGTGTATCTGCTGGCGCAATGGATCGATCCTGCCGCTGATTATCTTAGCGATCATTTGTCACAAATTAATGCCTACACATTTTTCGGAGTTTTGTTGGTCGTGGTTTCGTTGCTGATTTATGGATATCAAAATGCGCTTCGTATCCGGATGCAGCGTATAAATCTTGCCATCGATAAACCCATTCCAGGCTTGCAAAGGTTAAAACTTGTATTTGCTTCCGACATTCATCTGGGGCACATCATCGGACGACGCACTTTACAGCGACTGGTGGATGCTATCAATGACGAAAACCCTGACCTTGTCCTTTTTCCCGGCGACCTGGTGGACGAAGAACTGCAGCCGGTCATCGATAAAGACCTGGGTGTGATCTTCGAACAGTTAAAACCCAAATACGGCGTATTTGCCGTTACCGGAAACCACGAATACATTGGAGGTGCTAACAAAGCGGTAGAATATCTGAGCAGGCATGGCATCCGTTTTTTGCGTGACGAAGCTATCGAGATCGACGGCGCTTTTGCTTTGGCGGGGCGCGAAGATGCCAGTAGTAGCAATTTCATTGGCACCAAAAGGAAATCGCTAAAAAATATCCTTTCGGAGGTAAATACTCAGCTTCCGATTATCGTGATGGATCATCAGCCCATTGCATTGCAGGAAGCTGCCGACAACGGTGCCGATCTGCAGATTTCCGGCCACACCCACCACGGACAGATGTGGCCGCTGCAAGCCATCACCCGTCGCGTTTTCCGACTCAGCCGCGGATATATGAAAATCATGAATACCCATTTTTACGTCTCAACAGGTGCCGGCTCTTGGGGGCCACGGGTTCGTATCGGCAACCACCCGGAAGTTGTAAGCATCACGCTTACGCAGAAAAGGCAGAAATAGCGATGAGCGATGAGAAATCGGAAGTAGTAGAAAAAAAAGGAATTCCCGCTCTGATTAAACCAAGTACCTTTTGCCCCTGAATACGTTCAGCTATGGCTTAGCCTAAACTGTATCTATTTTTGCAGGCTGGGCTTGCTGATTTGTAAGAGTTGAATCAGGTAAAGCCTTTAAAAATAAACCGGACGAGGGCTTCGACAAGCCCACGATGCGTTGAATGAGAATCGTATGCGCACGGACGAGACCTCGAAACGTCCGCAGGACTTTCGAGCGTCAAAAATTGTAGCAGGCTGTGCCTGCTTCCTTTCCGGACTTAAAACAGGTAGAGCCTGTAAAAATAGACCGAACGAGGCACAGCCTCGTCCGAACCCATCCAGATGCAACGTAACCGCCACGATGCGTTGAATGAGAATCGTATGCGCACGGACGAGACCTCGAAACGTCCGCAGGACTTTCGAGCGTCAGTAAGTAGCCGTAAGTAGCCGTTGAGCAGCGGCAGGGATTGCAGCGGCAGATGACGCAGCGGCGGTAACTATTTTGGCGGCGGGTGGCGGCTGACGAAGGAAGCCCCCGCACCGCCGACCAAAATAAAGCCGGCGCAAGCCAGCTATAGCGGAAAGCCCGTGAGCCGCCCAAGTTTAAAATTATTAGCGTCGTAAAACTTTTATAGTTTTACTAAATCTTTTTCTGCCTGACTTGTGTTTATCTTTCTATAGATTTCTAATCATTTAAACTTTGAACATTATGAGAAACATTTACCTGACATTTTTCTTTGGTTTGCTGCTTGGCATCGCTGTGCAGGCACAAGAAACCTTAACGCTCGACCTCAACGGCGATATTATCCCCGCCGAGGCCATGATTGCCCGCGATCTGCAGCCGCAAGCTATGGAATCGTTTGCAATGGTGCCAGAAGCGCTGCGTAGCGAATGGACTGCACATGGTCCGTGGGGTGGCAACATCCGGGGTTTTGCTACTGATCCCACCAACGGGATGCATGTGGTGGTAGCCTGCGGAAGCTCAACGGCCGGCAACGGTGGCATGTGGTTTTCGGTGGATGGTGGCGTCACCTGGAATTCTTCCAACATCGACAACAAGATCATGTATGGCGTAACAGCTCATCCCACGCAGGCCGGGAAGTTCTATGCCGGCGGCAAAAATGGCATCTACCAATCCTCCGATGGCGGCCTCAACTGGAGCCAGATCGCCTATCCCTCTACCACCATCATTGGCGTTGGCGTACAAACTGCCAATCCGCAGCTTATGGTTGCCGGTATCGCATCCAACCAGGGCGTTCGTTATTCGCCTGACGGTGGAACGACCTGGAATAATACCAACCTTGCGGCTGGCTTTATGAAAGATTTTGCTGTGTCGGCTGCCAACCCGACTAAGATGTTTCTGGCGGTGTCGGGTGCGACAGGTTCGGGGCTTTACACTTCCGTGGATGGTGCCACCTGGACAGCTATCAACCCGGCAACTTCAGGCGAATGCTATGGCGTATATGTCGATCCCACAAATGCAAATTTTCTCCTGCTGGGTGCAGAATTTGGAATTTTTAAATCCACAGATGGCGGCGCTAACTGGACACAGGCTTTAACGACAAGCAATTTTGCCCGCGGCATAGTGAAATATAACAACGTTTTCAGAACTGTGGTGTATGGTGGCGAAATTTACGAAAGTGCCAACAATGGCGATACATGGACAGTAGCTTCCAGTACTTTTCCGGAGAAAACCTGGCAGGCGGTGGGCGTTTCTGCTGCGGGTCCACTCTTTGGTAATTGGGGTTCCGTCATCCGCGGAACGGGTCAGCAGTATGTGATGAGCGTGGAAGGACTCAACAATGTATATGTTCACTGCATCGCCAACTATGCCGACCGCAATGAACTTTGGGCAGGCTCTGAAGGCAGCGGCGTATGGCGTTCGACGGATATGGGACTTACCTGGCAAAACAAATCAACAGGCTTGCAGGGCTGGTGGGCTTATGGGTTTGCTCCTACTAACGACTACGACTGGCAAAACGGAAGGATGCTGGTGGCTACCAATAATGGCGTGTTCTACAGCGATAATTATGGCGACAACTGGCAAGTGCTGCACCAAACCACCACCTATTATACCGGAGCGATGATTCACCCGGACAATGCCGATATCATGTGGGTGGGCGGCTCTACAGGGCCGGTAGAATATACCACCAACGGCGGCACCACCTGGAATGCTTCGGAAGGCTTACCTTTTGCTTTTTATCCTCGTTTTAATATGTGTGAAAATAGTAGCGGTGGACTGCGCGTGCTGATCAGCTACGAACAACTGGGAACCACCACTTATTATTCGGATGATCTGGGCGCCAACTATACAGCAGCCACAGGATATACAGGCGTGAGCTATTTCACCGATCAATCCGTTCGCCCGGCGGGAGCGTTGCCGCAAATGGTGTATCAATCGACGGATAAAGGAATTTATAAATCATCTGACGGAGCCACTTACACGCAATGTCCCAACCTTAGCGGGATGGCCTGGAGCGTTCTGGGAACCATAGGTACCGACGTATATGCCGGTGCCGGCAATGGCGTATTTCACAGCGCCGATGAGGGACAAACCTGGCAGCCTTTCAACACTGGCATCGAATACATGGCAATATGGGATTTGGCTTATGGCAATAGTTCCGATGTGGTTTTTGCCGGCACACGCGGCTACAGTGTTTATGCTTATGGCCTAAATATTATCCCTGCTTTTGGATTGCCTTTCAACGAAAGTTTCGACGGTCAGCAGCTTCCCGAGGGGTGGCAAAATATTGATAATGCTACTGCCGGGCAAATTTGGCAATTTGACAATCCAGGTTTCCGCACTTTTACCGGAGCGGGTTTTGACGACAACTTCGCCATCCTCGACAGCGACTTTTATGGCAGCGGTTCCGGCCAGAACGCTGATCTTATCACACCTCCCATCAATTGCAGTGATGCCGATTTTGTAGTTTTAAAATTCGACCAGTCATTCAGTCAATACCAAAGTTCTGAAGGCACCGTTTCGGTGAGCACCAACGGCAGCACCTGGACGAGCGTTTATGAGGTTTCATCCAATAGCGGTTATCCCGATCCAGCCGTAACGATCGAACTTAACATTTCGGCATTAGCTGCTAATAAGTCAACCGTATGGGTTAAATGGAATTATGTGGGCGACTATGACTATTGGTGGGCCATCGACAATGTGCAGATTTCCAGCGATCCTGTTCCCGGTCTCAATGCACCGCAGAATCTCACGGCTACAGTAATCAACAACGATGTGGCGCTCACGTGGGAAGCGCCTGCCAGAGTTGAGTTGCAGGGTTATAATGCTTATCGCGACGGGCAAAAAGTCAATACAAATCTAATAACAGCGCTTGCTTATGCTGATGCAAATGTAGCAGCCGGAACACATATTTACACCGTCACGGCGGTTTATGACATGGGCGAGTCGGTTCATTCGGCGCCTGCTCAGGTAACCATTGGTGGTGAAACCGGAAAAATACAAGGTTTTGTACGCGATGCCGTCACCAATATTTCCATAACCGATGCACAGGTTATGGCCATCAATACCGACAATGGCGCTGTGGCCACCGCCACGCCGTTTGGTTCACACTATTCGATGCTATTGCCAGCAGGAACCTACACGCTGACCTGTTCGGCAGAGGGTTATCAAACCTCCCAGGCTACGCAGGTTATGGTGGTAGCGGGTCAGAACACAGAACATACTTTCTATCTGCAACCTGGAAATGATGAAACACTCACGGGTCTTGGTGCTGACAACTCAGCCATCATTAAGATTTCGCCAAATCCTGCTTCTGAGCAATTTGTAATCACCAATGCGGAAACCGGAACCATTCGCATTACCAACCAAAGAGGACTGTTGGTGATGGAAATGCCCATCAGCAGCAATGAGCAGATGATCAACATCAGCAACCTGCCGGCAGGATTGTATTTTGTTTTTATTAAAAATGAAAACGAAACCAACATCCAAAAGCTGGTGAAAGAATAAATTCACCGTATTTTTAAAAATAAAAAGCTGCTTTGATTTTTAGAATCGGAGCAGCTTTTTTTATTACTCTGAAAAGGGAAAATATTTTAATTTTTTCTTTTGGCACTGGAATATTTACCTTTGTACAGTTTCATTGAAGCATCCACACCAAAAAACAAACATTATGAAAAATCTAAACATTTCATTTCTTTTGATTCTTTTGCTGATGCAATTTGCCGTTGTGTCTCAGGCGCAGGACGCGCGATTCTCTAAAGTTTTCTACCACCCTGAAGCAGGGATGCATGTATTGGCGAGTGCCGAAGCTGGTCAGGATAGTCTGATGATGATTAGCAAACAAGGTTGGGGCAATAGCGGTGGAGTGCATTTGATGGATGCCACGGGAGTAATGCATTGGTCGAAAGTCCTGGTGAGGGAAGGAAGTTGGGTTATGCCCATTGACATTGTACGCACGTCAGACCAGAACTTCATTATCTGTGCCACCGAAACCATGACTGATACTTACAAAGAATCAATATTATTGATTAAAATAAATGTAGCAGGAGATCTGCTTTGGGTAAAAAAGTTTGAAGACGAACCTGATGTCACTCCTTCAGGAATTGGTATTGCTTCAGGTGGCGATATTCTGGTAACAGGCAATGCAACAGCAAAGCTGCTGTTATTACGTTTTACAGCTAACGGCGAGATTTTATGGGCAAAAACCTATAAAAGCTCTTCATCATACGATGGTGGGATAGCGGTTGCAGAACTGGCCAATGGACACCTGATTATAGGAGGATCTACCAAACGCATCGAGCCTCACAGCACTGAAATGAGCCTCACCCAGACCGACGCATCCGGAAATGTAGTGTGGGCAAAACGAAAGGTAACTCCCGGAGCTTATCCACCTCTAAGTCAAGTTAGTGATCTTATTGCCGGTCCATCGGGATTTTACCTGCGCGGATATGCCTATGATGCCGAAGGGATGGTAATGG
>CAZTCX010000101.1:0-12403 GCA_964612515.1 uncultured Lentimicrobiaceae bacterium
ACCATTGGCAACATCTCATCGTGTAATAATACTGTGGTGGAAGTACCTGTAAATGTGCAGAACTTTAACAGCATTGGCGCAATGACGCTGAACATTGCTTTTGATACAGCGGTGCTGCATTATGAAAGTATTCAAAACATCCACCCGCTGTTTGCCGGAATGTTCTACAATATGAACTATGTCCCGCAACCTTACCTGAGCATCGTTTACACCAACATGGCAGGGGTTACCCTTACCAGTGGAAAACTCATGGATATGGTATTCACCTACAAAAACGGAGCGACCCTGCTTGACCTGTTGCCCACGTGCGAATTATATACAACCGGTCTTGTTTTGGTGCCTGCTCTTTACAACGACGGTAGTGTAAAACACCTGATCACCATCACGCAGCAACCTATGGATGTTACGGTACATCAGCCGGAGCCTGCTATTTTTCAGGTGACAGCGCTACCTGCTGCCGCAACCTTCAAATGGCAGCATAGCACCAACAATGGACTAAGCTTCATCGATCTGAGCCCTGCCATCGGCGTCTCTGGCATAAACACGCCACAATTGACGCTGCAGATTACCAGCCCGTCCCACAACAATCGGCTTTATCGTTGTAAAATCACTACCGATGGATGCACTCTTTTTTCAGCTTCAGCCAAACTCACGGTGCTGGCTCCTTACGCCAGCCAGTCGGTTGTGCTGCGGAAGGGATGGAACAGCCTTTCTACTTTTATTCAACCATTAAATCTTAATCCCGAAGCTGTATTTGCCGGCATAGAGGCAAATCTGATTATTGTTGCTTCCGACGCGGGTGTCTATTACCCTTCCGGGAATATGAATACAATGGGCAATTTTGATCCGGCTGCCGGCTATACAATCAAATTACAAAACGAGGCCACGCTGGTACTTACTGGCAACAGGCAGACCAAGGCTACTGTAGCACTCAGCACAGGCTACAACCTGATGCCGGTACTATCGGAATGCCCTGTCAGCATCACTACTTTGTTTGGTAAAAACTTGCCTCAGGTCGAGTTTATCCGAGATAAGTTAGGCCTGATATGCTACTGGCCAGCGATGGGAATTTATGATCTGCAGATGTTGCAGCCCGGCCGTGCCTATCTGGTGAAGACAACCTCTGCCTTTCAGGTTACCTTTCAAAGCTGTGAATAGAACGCTGATGCTTCGACTTTGCTCAGCACAAGTGACACGGATTTTACCGATAATCAAAGATGAAAAAAATCTGTGTAAATCCGTCTGATTCGTGTTATCCGTGTTCCCGTTTATTAAGAGAACGCTGATGCTTCGACTACGATCAGCAAAAGTGACACGGATTTTACCGATAATCACAGATAATAAATGCGTATTCCTGATTAAATTATTTAATTTTGCTAAAAATCTTATAGGCATGAAACGGGTACTGCTTTTTGTTTTCGTTGTATTCACATTGAATATTATGCCGGCACAATCTCAGGAAGTGCCCTACACACTTGCTGATCGTGATAAAATGGTACAAATTGAGACCAAGCTTGATGGGCTTACTCGGGATATCAGCAAGGTGGAACAATCGCTGAACGATAAGATCGATAAAGTTGATGTAAACCTTAATAAGCGAATGGATAGGCTGGAAGATAAATTTGACACCTATTTTACATGGGGTTTCGGAATGGTATTGGCCGGAATTTTCGGGTTGTTTGGTTTCATTATTTACGATCGGAGATCAGTCATCACTCCCGTAAAACGAGAACAGGACAAGATGTTGGAAGCGCTAAGAATGCTCGCCAAAGAGGATACGAAAATCAGGGAAGCTCTTAAGAAAGCTGCCTTGTGGTAGTATGAATCTGGCAACATGAAGGCTGATGCTTCGACTACGCTCAGCACAAATGACACGGATTATACAGATAGTCACAGATAAAAAATCCGCGTAAATCCATCCGATCTGTGTTTTAATTCCCCAACTCTACTGTTGCCTGCTTTACGATCTGAAGAGCAGTGGTAAGCGTGCTAAGATCGCTGAAAAGCTCGCCATTGCTACCCGAAGGATGTCCGTGACTTATGGCAGCCATTGTTACTTTCTGGTCACTTTTATCCATCTCGATAGTGGCTGCATACACCACCGATGGCTGTGCCGAGCTTTTGTAGTCGGCATCGTCGGGAAACTTATTATTTGTCCAGTATTCGTTCCAGTCCCACGACTGATTTATTTCCATCAGAACCACTACTTTGCCCTGAATAGGTTGGTCGGCACGGCTTTTCAGCACAAAGCCTGCGGGTGGTGTGGCTCCGGTGTAGGCGTCGGGAACGGGCGCCTGTGCAGTAGGCATAAAGTTGCCTGCTGCATTTTTGATATTGCGTTGATGCGCCCATACTGGCAGTGACGCCGGTCGTACCAACTCACCCGGCTGCCATTTGCCTTGCTGTTGTTGCGCATAGTTAAAATAGCCTTTGCCCACCGATTCATTCACGAAGAGCGTTTGCAGGTAATTGCCCGCTGAATCTTCAAGCCATACGGCCATCATCGGATGATTGTGCGCCTCGCCAGGCGTCACCGTCAGCACTATCTCGCGCCCCAAGCCGTCCACATTGGTTCGGATGACCTCAGTCTGTTCGGCTTTTTTCCGTTGACCGGCGGCCGAAAGTGTCGTCAGAAGCAGCAGTATCACCAGCCAACTGTTTTTTCCTAAAAACTTCTTCATAATTATAATGTGTTATTTTCCTTCAATTCCAACTATAACCATCTGCCCTCCCAACTTCCACCTTCTCACTTCTCACCTTCTCACTTCTCACCTTCTCACTTCTCACTTCTCACCTCTAACTTCTATTCTCAAAACTCTATCATTATGCCGATAGTCGGCAATACCGTGCCGGAGGTGGTTTGTAGCTCTTTGAGCAAATAGCGCTGTTCGGCGGGTGGTGCCGTGGGGTTAACGATGATGGCCTGACCCTGCTCGTCAAGTTGCCGGATCAAAATCGGAGGACTCTCACTCTGGAAATTGTAGATGTTTTGTATGTCCACGTAAACCATCAGCGACCAGCGATCATAAAAGTATTGTTTGTCAACCCGCACGTCGAGTTGGTTGAACGACGAAAGGCGCAGGCTGTTGAAGCGGCCATAGTCCAGATAGGGACCGCCTTGTACGTCCCACGCTTCCACCAGGCTCGACTCCACCGGATCGTAGGGAGTATAGGGCGGGCCTCCTATAAAACGCCATTTTGCACCAATATTCCAGTTTTTCTTCAACGGGCGCAGCATCGTCAGGTTCAGCAAGTGTCTGTTGTCCCAGGCTGCCGGTATGTAGGCTCCGCCCTTATCTTCAAACTGGCTGCGCACAAAGGTGTAAGAGAGGATTACGTTGAAGCCAAAGAAGTCGGCATCGCGTGCATAAAGCTCAAAACCATAGGCACGCCCTTTGTCGGTCGAAACCACCGCTTCGTTGCCAAAAATCCCAAAGTCGCCCCCTTTGCTTGCAATACTCACCGAGTCGAGAACGGAAAATGGGTAGTTGTTATAAAGTTTATAAAAGCCTTCGAGTGTAATCTTCGCCTGGTCATTCGGACGATTTTCCAATCCGACTACCAAATGATCTGCACGGATGTATTTTAAGCCATTATCTTTGTTTACAAAGTCGCCGCTATTATCGGTAAAGCCCAGCGTGGTGTAAGCCGGACGTTCGTAGTAGCGGCCGATGTTGGCGTTTAGAAACCATTTTTCAGCCAGTGCATAGGATGCTGAAAGTCGCGGTGAAAATTGATTCAGCATATTCGACATGTTGCTGCTGTAGTCGTTGGCATCCATGCGTGCGCCCAACGAAAGGGTGAGGCGTTCCTGCAAAATGGCGCGGCTCACCTGTCCAAAAGCATTCCAGCTCCACAACCACAAATCGGCGTCACGATTAAACGTCACCACCTGATCCTGAATAAACTGTTTCTGAAAAGTGTTGTCGGTAAAATTGGAAAGTTGCAGCCCTGCTCCGTAGTTGAAATCCCATCCAGAGCGCTGTCCGGTGTATTCATAGCGAAGCTTGTTTTCACTTTCGTTCGATTTATAATCAAAAGTTTTGTTTTCGGATACCTCAATGTTGTCGAGGTATTTATAGGCTTTGTTGTCAAGCATGTTACGGCTTAGGATCACGCTGTGAAAGCCGTTGGCCGAAAAGTGCCGGTAAACAGCGCCCAGGGTATAACTCCATTGGTTGTTGGTAGGAAGGTAGCCCAAAATGTACTGCTGCTCTTCGTCGGGGTTGGTGATGCCGGTATTGAGCGTGTTGTGGTCGAGCGCACCCAGACCGATGATGGTGAGCTGATTCTTCTTGTTGATGTTGTATTGGTATTTAAACTGAACATCGTTGTAGGTGGGTAAAAACGGGAGGCCGAGCACATCGAAAAGAAACTGCAGGTAGGAGCGGCGAACCGAAAAAATTAAGCCTGATTTATCTGAGATCGGTCCGTTGGCCGTAAAGCCAATGTCGGTGGCTCCCAAAGTTGCACGGTAGTTCCAGCGGTCTTTGTTGGGGTCAATCATCCGGAAATCGATGACTGAACTAAGTGCATTTCCGCGTTTGGCCGGAAAAGCGCCGGAATAGAAGTTCACTTCCCTGATGAAGTCCACATTAAGAATCCCTACCGGACCACCCGAAGCGCCTTGCGTCGAAAAATGGTTGATGGTAGGAATTTCGATGCCATCCAGATAAAATGAGTTTTCGCTTGGGCCGCCACCACGCACAATCAAATCGTTGCGCTGCACTGGCGTAGAAGACAAGCCCGGCAATGATTGTAGCATTTTGGAGATGTCGCGGTTGCTGCCCGGATTGCGCTCTATTTCCGAAATGTTAAGCCGCCGCAGCGATACCGGACTTTCCCGCTCGCGCACAAACGGCGAAGCCCTTACAACCACAGTTTCGAGATCCACCGAAGTGGTCGTCATCGGAAGGTTAACAAGCGAAGTTTTAGCATTGGTAACCAGAAAATCCTCTGAGGTATAAACCTCATAACCCACCGAGCTGGCCATCAATTGCGTGTAACCAGGAGTGACACCAGTAAAAATGAATTTTCCATCCAGATCGGTTGTAGTGCCAATGTTGGTGCCGCGCAAGATAATGTTTGTAAAAGGGAGCGGTTCGTTGGTGCGGGCATCAAACACCCGACCTTCTATCCGGCCAGATTGCGCCATCGACTCCAATGTAAGGATTATCGATAGAAAAATGACAATGGCAAGTTGCCCGATAACCGGTTGGTTGAAACCTTTATTTTTCATTCCTATTGTTTAATCGTTACAAACAATTGATAAACAAGAATGTTTTAGGAATTATAAATATTCGTTAGTGCGAGCCGAAGGTCTTTGAAGTGAAATGAAAAGCCTTCTTCTTCCAGCCGTTTCGGAATAACTTTCTGGCTGGCCAGCAGCATCTCATCGCCCATCTGTCCCATCGCCAGCCGTATCGAAAATTTGGGAATATGCAGCCAGTTGGGACGGTGCAGCACACGTCCAAGCTCCTTTGCCACAGTTTTCATCTTCGCCGGCTCGGGAGCGGTAAGATTATATACGCCGCTGGCTTCTTTGTTTTCGAGCAAAAACTGGATGGCGCGTACTTCGTCGTCGAGATGTATCCACGAAAACCATTGTTTGCCGGAACCTATTCTGCCACCTACACCAAACCGGAAAGGCATCGCCATTTGTGGCAGAGCACCACCTGCTGTCCCGAGCACAATACCGGTGCGCAAAATCACCAGCCTTACTGACTCATCCAGTCCTGCTGTGGCGGCTTCCCATTGTTGGGTAACCTCAGCTAGGAAATTGTTTCCTGCCGGAGAATCCTCGTCCAGTGTTTCCTTGGGCTGCGAGCCATAATAACCGATGGCAGAGGCCTGCAAGAGGACATGGGGTTTCGTTTCGGCGCGATTGATTGCTTCAATCACAGCGCGGGTGGAGGTAAGCCGGCTTTTGAGGATACGTTCTTTGCGGGCTTCCGTCCAGCGTCCGCCACTCAGGCTTTCGCCCGCCAGGTTGATCACTGCCCACGCACCTTTAAAAATCTTATCCAACCCCTCGCTATTTTCACCGTCCCAGGAGCAAAACTCGGCGTGATCGCCAAGCTGTTCACGCGCATTTTCCGTATCGCGCGTCACAACGGTCAGGTCGTACTCTTCCTTGTCGAGAAACGAAAACAAACGGCTGCCAATAAACCCCGTGGCACCGATAATGACAATCCTCATGATGATGAATTCTGTTATAAATTTATTTGTCAAAAATAAACATCTTTTTCATTGGTGCTAAAGGCCGAATGAGAGCGTAAGAAGCCTTGTTAACCAACGGTTTTTTGGAAAGATTTTTTAAATCGGAAACGACTCATTTTAATGCACGATTGCAGCGGTGGTTTCGGCGGCTGTGGTGGCTGAGCGTAGTCGAAGCCAGCCAGCTTGTCGAAATGAATATCAAATCCGGATTGTGAGAAATGAGATGAAGTTTTGAATTAAAAATTTCACATTAACCATGCGGGATAGTGGCATTGCCTTTCTGGACAATTCGCCACTCACCGCTCACCTCTTTCTTCCTCCTCAACTCTGTTCTCTCACCGCTGATTCAAAACCGCAAGTGTCTCGCTGATATGTCGATTCACGTTGAGTTGGGATTTAAAAATATGCCGAACGATTCCATTGCGATCTATCACATAGGTAACGCGACCGGGAAGTAGCCCCAAAAGATCGGAGGGAACGCCCATTTCCTTTCGTAACTTATTATTTTCGTCACTCAAAAGTGTGAAGGGCAGCCGGTGCTTTTCGGCGAAAGCCTTGTGCGTGGCTGCGTCGTCGGAGCTAACGCCAACCACCTGAGCGCCTGCGTCCACAAAATCCTGATACGCATCCCGGAAGCTACAGGCCTGCGCAGTACATCCCGGCGTATCGTCTTTTGGATAAAAATAAAGCACCAGCGGACGCTCGCCCACCAATTGCGTGCTGTCGATTATTTCGCCATTCTGGTCGGGCAGGCAGAAGGAAGGGAGCGGAGAACCTATTGAAATTTTCATAATTTATTTTTTTTGAAATCCTAAAAAATAAGATAATAAAGTTGATGCCTTTTGTTTACTTTTTTACTCAGGTTAATGTGTTAAAAAATAAGGTTTTTCATTTTTCAATTTATTTGTGCCTGCTTTTTCAAATTTTAAATTAACAGGCACAGCCTGTAAAAATAAAGAGGACGAGGGCTTCGACTACGCTCAGCCATCACAACCTCGTCACAACCTCAGGGTTGCGAATCCACCGCTAACTCTATAATCCGACAATTTCTTTTTACTCCCTTGTGTTGAGTCCTTTTTTATAGGCATCCAGGGCGCGTTGACGTGCGGGCTTGTGATCGACGATGGGCTGTGGATAGGATGAAGAATCGATTTCAGGAATCCACCGTCGGATATATTTATGCTGCGGGTCAAACTTTTCTGTTTGCAGCCAGGGATTGAAAACCCGGAAATAGGGAGCGGCATCACATCCGGTTCCCGCTGCCCACTGCCATCCGCCTTTGTTGCTGGCCAGCTCGTAGTCGAGCAGCTTGTCGGCAAACCAGCGTTCGCCCCAGCGCCAGTCGGTGAGCAGATGTTTGGTAAGGAAGCTGGCCGTAATCATGCGCACGCGGTTGTGCATGTAGCCGGTTTGCAACAGTTGACGCATGCCTGCATCTACGATGGGATAGCCGGTACGTCCCTGGCACCATGCCTCAAAATGATTTTCGTTGTTAATCCAGCGGATGTTGTCGTACTGTGGTTTAAACGA
Source organism: uncultured Lentimicrobiaceae bacterium (assembly GCA_964612515.1). GTDB lineage: Bacteria > Bacteroidota > Bacteroidia > Bacteroidales > 4484-276 > SABY01. The sequence goes on from CAZTCX010000101.1 coordinate 7,750, forward strand.
TTGATCGACCACGCGCGGAAAATGCCAAAGGATCATCATATAAAACTCGCGCCAGATGAGTTCGTTGAGAAATGTTGGGTTAAGCTGCTGAGCTGCCGCTGCCAGACGGCGGATGCTGAGGGTGCCAAAACGCAGATGTACGCCCAAGCGTGTGGTGCCGTCGAGTGCCGGAATGTCGCGCGTTTGATCGTAATTGCTGATCAGATTACTATCAATTGAAGGCACCGGAATTCCGGCAGGCTGATAATTAAATCCTGTTTCTGCCAGATCAAACTTTTCACCTGGTGTTTTTTGGTAGAGATTGTCAAGATACAGCTCTGAAGGATAAGCTTTGAGTTGCTGCGGATTAAGTCGTGAAAGCCACTTGCGTGAATAGGGAGTGAAAACGGTGTAGGGATTTCCATCGTCTTTTACAACTTCGGCTTTTTCAAAAATCACCTGATCTTTAAAAAGATGGAATGAAACATTATTTTGCGAAAGCAAATCCTTTACCTCCATATCACGCGCGATAGCGTAGGGTTCGTAGTCGCCGCTGGCAATTACCGCACCGATTACGAACTTTTGCAACAGCTCGGCAAATACCGTGGCGGGCTTTCCAACTTTGATCAGCAATGTGCTTCCTTTTTTGGCGAAAGCCTGATTTAAAATCTCCAGTTGCTCGTAGATAAATGCGATGCGTCGGTCGGATTTGTCAGGGAGTTTATCGATAATATCTGTGTCGAAAATAAACAGTGGCAGCACGTTGCCATGTTGGGTCAGGGCATTAAAAAAGCCGCGATTGTCGTCAATACGCAAATCGCGGCGAAACCAAAATATCGTTACGGGAGCCATCAGGCATTAGCCTTTCGCGTTTTGTTGCCTTTTGAAAAAACTGCTCTGTAGTAATCGAAAGGTGCGATGAGGAAGCCGTAGTTGCCGTAGAACTTTGGGCCGTGATGATCCATGTGTGCTTTGATGGTTGCATCGAGATAACGATTGCGCAGACCGCTAAGCATTTTAACACGCTGGTGCACATACACATCGTGAAACATGAAGTAGGCAAAGCCATAGAGGAAAATTCCCACGCCCAACCAAAAGCGGTAATCGAATGATGGATAACCAACCCAAAGCAGCACGATGCTGGGGATGGCAAAGATAACGGCAAACACATCGTTCCACTCCCATTTGCGCCCGTCGCGCTGGTGATGGTCGCGATGCAGCACCCACAGGAAGCCGTGCATCACGTATTTGTGCGTAAACCAGGCGGTAAATTCCATAAAGAAAAACGCGCCAATTATTATTAAGATCGCAAAGTACCAGGTCATAAAAAGTATTTGTTTAATTTAAATACATTATTGATAAACATATTATTTGCAAATAACATCGTTTTTCAAAAAATGTTTATTGGTAATTATCCATTCGATTTTAATCCAAGTTGATAATTATTCAAAAAGTGTAAACACGATTTAGATGCTTAATGAAACGATTGTTTTGTAAGAATAATACTTTTTAAAATCAAATTCTGTGGGAGATAATTTTAAATCTTAAAACGATAAAGCTTGTATCGCAATTTCAGAACTCCTGATCCGAGAACTGTTTTTCAATGACTTAGTTTATGCCACTCGTAGATAGCCATGACGCATGATAAGGTAATAAGGTTGTGAAGCATTGGGTTGTGGCCTCTTTACTAAGGTTGGGGAATGGGATAAGGTTTTTAAGAAATTGCTGTTTTAAAACAAAGGAATAAAACCTTATCTCCTTCATAATAACCTTAGTAGCCGCAATATTGCACCCTGTCCTCATCAACCTTATTACCTTATTTCCCGCATCCAGGATTTGGGCCTACTCAGGTTGAGAATTTATTGGTTGTATCTGCACAGAAATTTTATTTCACGACAATGGATTTACGATGGGTCAGGAGTTCTAAATTTTTAAAAGCTTGAAATTGCAATGACCCAAAGAGCCACATGTGGCTTTTGTTTTAAAAAATGAATATTTTTGTAAGCACTTGGTTGTGGCTTTTAAGTAAAATGTGATAAAGAATGTTTTTAGCAGTTATTTTTTCAGTCATAAGTTTAATCACTTTAAGTTTTACGGAACAGGATTCTGCGAGCAAAAATTCATCGGAAAATAATCCGACCCCTGCCATTTTGATGGAGCTTGCCGAAAAGTTGAGACAAACCAATCCACAAGGGGCACTTGAAATGACCTGGAAGGCTTCTGACATGGCCAAAGCACTTCATCAGGACGATGCGTATCTTGAGGCGCACCGCAGGATTGCCGCTATTTATTGGAATTTATCGCAGTATGATACGGCACTCATTATTGGCCACCAGGCGCTTGAAATGAGCATCACTCAGGAAAACAGAATGGAGCAGGCTATGATATCGCGGTCACTCGGAGTAATTTATCTTAACCTCCAGGCCTATCAACGAAGCTCAGAATTCCTTTTCGAAGCTTATAAAATTTTCGAGGAGCTTAATGATCAGGATGGAATCAGTAAAGCGCTTAACAGTATCGGTACGCTTTCAGCCGTGCAGAAGGATACGATAAAGGCATACGAATACTTCATGAGATCATTGCAGATATCGCGTGAAACAGGCGATCTAATGGGCATTGCAAGGGGATTGAACAACGTAGTGATGTTCGATACCAACAAACTGGCACCGGCTCACCGCAAACAGTTACTTCATGAAGCTGTAGGAATCAATAAACAACTGGGGCAACTATACTGGGAAGGCATTATTTATAATAATCTTGGAATATTGTACCAAAAGGAATCCAATCCTGACAGCAGTCTGTTCTATTTCCGAAAGGCCGAAAACCTTTTCATGGAGATTAATAATATTGCCGAACTACCTGCGGTTTACCAAAACTTATCATCGCTCTATCAAACCACCGGAAGTATAGAGCTAAGCATGTACTATGCAGAAAAAGCCATGCATATTGCCGATTCCGCCAGGTTAACTTCTTCAAAAATTGCAATGGCAAAGCGCCTGAGCGATCTTTATCTCATCAGAAATGACGTGGCGAAACACAATGAATTCGATCTTTTGTATTACCGTCTCAAAGACAGCGTTGCATCTGCTGAGCACAACAACCGAATCGAACAAATGGAAATACTTTACCAGTTCGATAAAAAAATCGATCAGTTGCAATTGGATAAGCAAAAGAAAGCTTTTACATATACGATATGGATGCTGAGCCTGTTTTTTGTTTCGGTTATCCTGATTGTTTTACTGGTATTAAGACAAAAACTGAAAAACAAGAATGCGCGGGTTGAAAAAAATGAATTGGAAAATGTGCTGGAACAAAAGAATAAAGAGCTTACGCTCAATGTGATGTCATTGATGAAAAAAAATGAAGTGATCACGGATGTGTTGGATAAGCTGTCGAAAATTCAGGATACAGCCGTTCATGAAGACACCAAAAAGACGATACAATCCATTACCAAAGAACTTAAAAAAACTAGTAAGCATGAGATTTGGGATGATTTCGAGGTGCTCTTCAAACAAGTCCACGAGAGCTTTTATCAGAACCTTATCAGTCGTTTCCCCACGCTAACGCCAAATGAATTAAAGCTGAGCGCTTTCATAAAATTAAATCTCTCCTCCAAAGAAATTTCTGAGCTTACCGGGCAAGGCGTAGCCACCATTGAAACTGCCCGTACCCGCCTGCGGAAAAAACTGGGAATCGACAATACCAGTACAACCTTGGTGAGTTTCTTTTCTCAATTTTAGACCGTATTTTGTAAGCCAAATATTTAACAAACTGATATGCTGTAATATAAAATTATGTCAGGCTGCTTGTATTGGTAATGTATGGGTGCTTTTTGGGGTTTGTAAATGATTTGTACTACCGATATTTTTGTCCAGCTGAGTATCCGAAACTATTTTTGTCGGCTAATAAAATTGTGATATGATCCGGAGGGAAAAGCTGCATCTGTACACGAAAAAGAAACGCCACCAGCAGGATGTGGATGATCTCGTGAAACAAATGAATGTTTGTAAAAAGGTGTTGGAAAAGTTAGCTGAGAATCTCAAAAAAGATAAAAATTCACCGTCTGAATTAAAGGCCAAAAATAGCAAAAACCGATAGAAAGATGAAGAAAACAGCGAATAATCATCATGCCAACCAGCCGCTTCCACTGATTTACAAACACTCACTATTTAACAATAATTTACCAACCAAAACGGGAAGCTCCACTGTTCACGCGAAATTTTAACCTTAGCTTATTTAGAAACGCTATAAATTTTAATGAAATAAATTTCAGAGTTAAATAGAAATATCTTTGTTTGCTCCCTTAAAATCGAGTAGTGATTTAAAAAAATAGTGCCCTGAATCTTCAGGAAAGATGATTAAATGATTTGGATAGAATGATATTTAAACCTTACGGAATATGAAAAAAAATTTACACACTCTCTGTGTTTTTAATGGAAACAGTACGCTTGCTTCGCGTATCACAAGCCGCAAAGAAACGGGCTTCACCAAATCATTATTTGTTTTAATCGCGCTTCTGCTGGCAGCAGCGCCCGGCATTCTGTACAGCCAAAACTGTTCAGTGAATGCGGGGGTGAAAGAAACCATTTGCGTGGAGAACCCGCTATTTTTGTATGGTGAGAAATCAGGATTATTTGACGGACCCGCTGTAATCACCTGGTCACAGATTAGCGGG
>CAZTCX010000102.1:0-12326 GCA_964612515.1 uncultured Lentimicrobiaceae bacterium
TAACTCATCTCAGCATGTCGATAACCCTGGCTACAAAAAACAAAAAAGGGCAAGCCTCTCGGCTTTGCCCTTCCTATCATGAAAAACTTTACATAATAATCACTGTCAGCGACAGCGATTACTTTGCAACAATTATTTTATCACTTTGAGTTCTTTGCCTACTTTTACGAAAGCGTTGATGGCTTTGTCGAGGTGCTCGCGTTCGTGTGCTGCCGAGAGCTGAACACGAATACGGGCTTGCCCTTTGGGTACTACCGGATAATAGAATCCGATAACGTAAATGCCTTCTTCGAGCAGCTTGGCAGCCATATCCTGCGAAAGCTTGGCGTCGTAAAGCATTACAGCGCAGATAGCCGATTTGGTAGGTTTAATGTCGAAGCCGGCGGCGATCATTTTTTTCACAAAGTATTCGGTGTTCTCGTGCAGTTTGTCCTGCAGCTCGTTGGTTTCGGTCATCATGTCGAACATTTCGATGCCGGCGCCTACAGCAGCGGGAATCAGCGAGTTGGAGAAGAGATAAGGACGTGAGCGCTGACGCAGCATCTCAATAATCTCTTTGCGACCGGTAGTAAAACCACCAATGCCACCGCCAAAGGCTTTGCCCAGCGTGCCGGTGATGATGTCCACTTTGCCACGGATATTGAAAAGTTCGGTAACGCCGCGGCCGGTTTTGCCAACCACGCCTGCACTGTGACATTCGTCAACCATTACCATGGCGTCATATTTTTCGGCCAGGGCTATGATTTTGTCCATTGGAGCTACGTTTCCGTCCATCGAGAACACACCGTCAGTAACGATAATCTTGAAACGTGCTGTTTTTGAAGCTTCTTTGAGTTGTGCTTCCAGATCCACCATGTCGGCATTCTGGTAGCGGAAACGCTGTGCTTTGGACAGACGCACACCGTCGATGATAGAAGCATGGTTGAGCGAATCGGAGATGATGGCATCCTCGGCGCCAAACAATGGCTCAAACACACCACCATTCGCATCGAAACAGGCAGCGTACAAAATCGTGTCTTCAGTGCCAAAAAAATCGGCAATCTTGGCCTCAAGGGTTTTGTGAATATCCTGCGTGCCGCAAATAAAACGTACCGACGACATGCCGAATCCACGATCGTCGAGGGCTTCTTTAGCAGCTTCCACCAGGCGTGGGTGATTGCTTAGGCCCAAATAGTTGTTCGCACAAAAGTTGAGAACTTCAGCACCCGAGTTGAGTGTGATCTCTGCTTCCTGTGGCGAATTTATGATGCGCTCTTCTTTGTAAAGTCCGGCTTCCCTGATGTCGGCAAGCTCTTTTTGCAAATAATCTTTAATTTTTCCGTACATTTTAATTTTATTTTAATAGTAAAACGAACCAATTGTTTGCTCATTAACAAGGCGGCAAATATAGTGTATTTGTTTTTTAATGAGTGATTTGGTACTGTCAAATTTTAACAACATAAAAGCATCGTACGTAAAAAAACCTATTTTTGCCCACTTTGATGTTAACAAATTAACAAACTGATAAAACTAAAAATTGTATGAAGAATATTCTGGTAATTGGCTCTGTTGGCCAAATTGGTTCGGAACTCACCATGGCGCTGCGCCAGCGTTACGGCAATGATAATGTGGTAGCTGGCTATCGCAAAACGCAGCCTTCGCAGGAGCTGGCCGAGAGCGGTCCGCTGGAAGTGGTGGATGCTACTGACGTTGAGCGTATGGTAGAGATTGTAAAGAAATATAAAATCGACACCATTTACAATCTGGCCGCATTGCTTTCTGGCGTTGCCGAAAAGAGACCTCAGGCAGCCTGGAATGTAGGTGTTAATGGCGTTTTCAATGTTTTGGAAGTAGCCCGCGAGCACAACTGCGCGGTGTTTTTCCCAAGTTCCATCGGCGCCTTTGGTTCCAGCACCCCACTCGACAATACTCCGCAGGACACCATCCAGCGTCCCGGCACTATGTACGGCGTTACCAAAGTAACCGGTGAGTTGCTGAGCGATTATTATTACAAGCGGTTTGGTGTGGACACCCGCGGCGTGCGCTATCCCGGCATCATCTCCAACGTTACCCTTCCCGGCGGCGGCACCACCGACTATGCCGTGGAGATTTATTACGAAGCCATCAAAACCGGAAAATTTACCTGCCCGCTGGGCAAAGGCACTTTCCTGGATATGATGTACATGCCCGACGCCATCGACGCAGCCATCGACCTGATGGAAGCCGATCCCTCCAAACTCAAGCACCGCAACTGTTTCAACGTTACGGCCATGAGCTTCGACCCGGAGATCATCTACCACGCCATCAAAAAATATTATCCCGACTTTAAAATGGATTACGACGTTGACCCGTTAAAACAAGGCATCGCCGACTCATGGCCCAACAAAATGGACGACACCGCTGCCCGCGAAGAGTGGGGCTGGAACCCGAAATGGGACCTCGACCGCATGACGCAGGACATGCTCAAAGTGATAAAAGAAAAACATGAGAAAGGCCTGATCTAAGATCTCAAGTCAGCCACTAATAAAAAAGCCATCCGGATTGGGGTGGCTTTTTTTATTTTAATAATAGCCGATCACCGATGGGTCATTTTTGTTTAATTTGTTTTGTGATCAAATGCAATTGGAAATGCTGACGATGGTAAAAGCCGGCTTCACCATTTTGTACTGTGAAAATTATGAGTACAAATATTTTACCTTTGCAATCAGACGTTATTTTTGTCAATCTAAATAATCGAAATCATGGAAACAATAATTGTTCAAGCTGAAAAAGATAAGCTGCATCAAATCATTGATTATCTAAATAATCTGCAGGTTTCTTATGAGGTAAGGGAAGAAAAAAGTCTTTATGATCCTGCCTTCGTCGCAAAAATAAAAGAGATTGAAAAAGCAGCAAAAAATGGTCAAGTGCGCACCGTGGAGCTTGATTCACTATCAGAAAAATATGGTGGTAAATTGCCAATGCAAATTGCAGCTCAACTACATGAACATATCAAAAATAGCCGCAGCGAATGGAACGACAGTATTTAATCGACAGCAATGCTGTTATTGATTATCTTGCCGGAAATTTACCTGAAAAAGGGATGGAATTTCTAAACTTTATTGTGAATCAAACCCCAATAGTTTCGGTAATAACCAAAATCGAGGTATTAGGTTTTCCGTGTAATAAAGAAGCCCAAACTTTATTGGAATCCTTTTTTGCCGACTCTAACATTATTAAATTATCTGATGGTATTGTAAATGAAACAATCAACATAAGAAGGCATCACAAAATCAAAACACCCGATGCGATCATTGCGGCTACCGCGCAAATAAATACTTTCGTCATTATTACCCGAAACACAAAGGATTTTGCTGTCATTGACGGCCTAAGCTTTGTTGATCCTTTTGATCTTTGACAGGTATTTATTCAAGGAACGAATCATCCGGTGAATACTTCCCAAACTTTAAAATGGATTACGACGTTGACCAACTAAAACAAGGCATCGCCGACTCGTGGCTCAACAAAAAGGACGACACCGCTGCCCGCGAAGAATGGGGCTGGAACCCGAAATGGGATCTCGACCGCATGACGCAGGACATGCTCAAAGTGATAAAATAAAAACAGGAGAAGGGATTGATTAAAATCCTAAATCCATTGAGAGCCAAGGCTTCACTTGAAGTCAAACCCTGACTAAATAAAAATTTAAGCAGCCAACAATCTGGGTCAAGATGATTCGTTTTGTTGGTTTTTTTGTGCAAAAACGAGTCTGCTCATTATATGATAATCACAACTCCAGACAGGCATTTTCTTCTAAAGCTTCTTTACCAAACATGAACGAAAGAATAATCTGGTGATTTTGCACTAAAAGATTTGCTAATTCGGATGTAGATAAATTACCCTCACGAATCCAGATAATTTTTGGTGGAATACCCCGAACCAAAGCCAAATCATAAAAACCAGAATCGCTTGTTACAATGGTGTAGTTGTTTAGTTTGGCAAAGGACCAAATATCTGAATCTTCAGCATCATTTAATCCACAAGAGGATACATGCAAACACCCGGAAAATTTGTCCGAAACTTTTTTCACAATTCTGTAAGAAATATTTTGATCAAACAGCAGTTTCATAACGCTTGTTGGAGTCTCCTTTCACGGTCGGCGGCAAAGGCCAAACATGCGCGGATATCGTTCATGTCCAATTCGGGAAAATCGTTCAATACTTCCTCAAAACTCATTCCGGCGGCTAACCAGCCCAGCACATCATACACAGTAATTCGTGTTTGCCGTATGCAAGGCTTACCAAATCGTTTGTTTGGGTTGCTGCTAATTATTTTTTTATAATCAATCATTTTTAATGAATTCTTTCCACAAAGATATCCAAATTCTCATATTATCATACCCGAAAATTTATTGCGAAATTGAAATAGACGACACCGCTGCCCGCGAAGAGTGGGGCTGGAACCCGAAATGGGACCTCGACCGCATGACGCAGGACATGCTCAAAGTGATAAAAGAAAAACATGAGAAAGGTCTGATTTAAATCCTCAAGTCAGCTATTAATAAAAAAGCCATCCGAGAAAGGGTGGCTTTTTTTTGGTTTAAAAATCACTGATAAAGGATTTTCCTATTTTGGTTTTTAGGCCTAATATTTAAAATACAATGTGAAAATTAGGCCTAAATTTTAAATTACGTCAGTTCTGAAAGAACGCTTTGGAGCTTGCTGATTTGAAAAAATTGGAATACTAAAAACTCTTATTCCTCGTCAGTTCCAGGATCCCGTTGATGATGGTGAGTGGGTGGGGCGGGTTGCCGGGGATGTAGAGGTCGATGGGATATTTGCTGAGGAAGCTGCGGTCGATGGCGGGTGAATCTACGAAAAGGCCACCACTGATGGCATCGACGCCACACAGGATGATGATTTTTGGCGACGGAACGGCGTCGTAACAGACCTGCAGCGCTTCCGCCATATTTACAGATATAGGACCTGTGATTACGATGCCGTCGGCGTGGCGCGGGGAGGCGACAAATTCGATCCCAAAACGCCCCATGTCGAAGTTTGGATTGCCACAGGCGTTCAGCTCCCATTCGCAAGAACCATCGCCGCCTGCCGACACCTGTCGCAATTTCAGCGACCGGTTAAAAATTGCCCTGATTTCTTCTCTGATTTTTTCGGGATGAACCATTATTTCAGAAAAGTCATTTTCACGTATAACGAGGCTGTTGCGGTCGTTGGTAGATATTTTGTGATGATTTGTAAATTTGATCTTTTTAGGAAATGCCAAAGCACACTCCCCACAAAAAGTACATTTCCCCAAATCGATGCTTACTGGATTTGAGCTTATGGCTCCCACTGGACATATATCGACCAATGCTTTTTCGTCAACTGCTTCACCGCTAATCTCGGGTTTTCCCCGAAACGGCGAAGGAACCTCAGCCGTGGTAACGTCGGGAATATACTGTTGACCGTTATGGATCATTATCTTTATTTCTGAAATCATGATTTGTCTCTCTTTTTATTATTCATTTATAAATCATGTCCGCAATAGCTCAGGTTGTAGCTTTTGTTGTTGATCGGAAAGTCGGATATTTCCAGATCGCGCAGCGAAAGCTCCAACGATTTCCAATTATGCATCGAAGGGTCTTTGATTTTATAAGCTGCCAGTTGGCCGTTTTCGTCAGTAATGGCACAGTGGCAAATTTCGCCCCGCCACCCTTCGGTAAGAGAGATTGAAAATGTAGAAGGCTTCATTTTGATCTCTTTTTTGGGCGGTTCGGCTTCCTGATTTGCGAAATCCATTTTATCTAAAACCTCACGAATCCAGGCCATCGAATGTTTTAGCTCTTTCCGTCGGAGGAGGAAGCGTGCGAAAACATCTCCTTTTTCGAGTGTTATTGCTTCGTACGGATGTATTAAAAATCCTGCAAAAGGGTGCGATTCACGGATGTCGCGCCGCACGTTGGCCGCTCTGGCCGCCATGCCCACCGAGCCAATAAGATGCGCCTGTTTTGTTGTGACAACGCCGATATTATCGAAGCGGTTTTCGACACTGGGAAGTTTGTAGGTATAATGCGACATCTCGACGAATTGCTTTTCAAACGCTTCCAATACGCGTAAGGTCTTGCTTTTTAATTCTGCCGTAAACCGGTAATTCGTTCCGCCGGTTCTTATCATACTTTTGCCAAGCCGGTTGCCGCACCATGCCTGGGTGAGGTTGATGATTCCGGTGCGCAAAATGCTGAAAACACTTGCCCCAAGGTTGTACGCCACATCCACGCAAAGTGCACTTATATCGCCCGTATTAATGGCAATTCGTTCCAGTTCCAGCGCAATGGAGCGCTCTAAGTGGAGCTGTTGGCTCACCGTTATATCGCCAAGCGATTCCATCATTTGTACAAAGGCCAGGCTATGGCCGATGGCGGTGTCGCCCGAAATATTTTCAGCCAAAAGGTTGCGCTGCAATAGATTCTTCTTTGTTAAAAACAGCTTTTCGATTCCGCGGTGCTGCCAACCATTTTGAATCTCGAGATGGAGCACCATTTCACCGTTACAGATAAACCGAAAATGTCCCGGTTCGATGATGCCGGCATGAATTGGCCCAACGCCCACCTCATGTAGCTCCTCACTTTCGATGGTATAAAACGGATAATCATTGACTTTCATAGTCTGATTATTCCTGTCGTGAGGAAACCTGACAGGCTTTAGCCACGGATGGCCAATGAATTCTATCCCATGATTTTCATAAATTTCACGCTCAAATATGTGAAGCGGAAAATGATATTGTGTAAGCGATTCGAGCTGAGGCTTCGGTTGAATGGGTATTTTGTGCGACAACAATGCAATGGTACCATCCTGATCGTTGGCAATACAAGCCATCAGTTGCAAATCGGAATTTTGTTTGAAAGCAAAATAGCTGACGCAATGGTTTTCATTTTGCCTGAGCAAATCAAGCATTTTCGTTTTAAAATCAGCATAATCCAATACCGGAATATCCTTTATTAAAATGCTTTCCGGATTTTTAATCCTTACGGGTTCAGTTTCCTTTTTCATGCTGGCTATTGTATTATGGCTGTGGCCGATTGGATCATATCTACGAAAAATTCGGGTGGGCTGTATCCCAGATACGCTGCAAGAACGAATAACAAAAATGGTGCGATGGCTTCGGACTTATTAATATGAACATCAACATTAGAAAGATGTTCCGGCTTTTTTTCGAATAGTAGATGAAATATAAATTTAGCAATCTGGAAAAGAATCACCGTCAATAATAATAATGCGATGATAGAAACCAAAATTTGCTTTTCGAGAAAGAGGGTTTTAAAAATCAAAAACTCAGTAACGAAAAGGCCGGATGGCGGAATAGCGACGATGGAGAAAAAGCCCAACATAACAACCAATGCTCCAAATGGATTGATTTTGAAATAGGCGCCGCTGTCTTTTACCCAAATGGATTTGTAGATATAGTTGCTTTGCCCAAGCTGGTAAAACAATCCTGCTTTTACAAAAGAATGAAGCACCACATGAAGCACTGCCGCATAATAGCCGACTCCTCCGGCAAACAGCGCCAGGCAAATAATCCCGGCGTGTTCCATCGTTGAAAACGCATACATCCGCGTATAGCGCTTCACTTTAAAGAGCTGTATTGCTGCGAGAAATATAGATATCAGCCCGGTGATCATCAGCACATTTCTGGCCCAGGGGGCGGCATCGGTTTGAGCAATGATGGCGTAGAAACGGAATATCCCAACAAAGCCCACACTCACCAGCGCCGACGAAAGCAATGCGTTGGCGGGAGATGGCGCAACGGTTTTAGCATCGATAGCTGCGGCAAAAAGCGGGAAAATGCTGAGCTTTATGCTGAATCCCGTTAGAACCAGGATAAAAGCAATTTTTATCCAGGTCGAATTCATGGCTTGAGAGTTGGCGATCAGGTCGGTGAAATTCAGCGACTTTGGTCCACTTTCTACCGAAACTGCCGTCAGGAAAAGAATTCCCATAAAGGCTATTGCCACGCCCACCGACGAAATAAAAAGATATTTCCACGATGCTTCCAAAGAAGTTTTAGAGCGATCCTGAAAAACCAAAACCGTTACACACAAAGTCGTTACTTCTACACAAACCCAAAGCAGTGCTACGTTTTCGGCAAAGTAAGCGCCGGTCATTGCTGAAATGAGGATGATGAGCGCTGCCCAGTAAATGCTCTGCCGGTTGATCTCAGGGCTGTAACGTTGCAGATATAAATAGCTGTGATAGAAAGTGATGGGTGTTAAAATCGTTAGAACTGCCGTAAGCAGAACGCCCAGCATATCATATTTGAAAAACAGGGCATCCGTTTCGTTGGCATTAAAATAGCCAAAAAGCATGACGCTAACCTGCAGCAAAGTGAACAGCGCCAACGCCGCCCGATTATATGCACGATTTTTCATCAGGATCATCGATCCGCTAATCGCCACAGCCAACACAAAGTAATATTCTAACATGCTCTAATCTTTAAGTTTTGCCAATTCGTCAATACTCGTACTTTGAAATCTGTCGCTCACCCTGTTCACAAAAATGCCGATCACCAGCACGCCCATCAGTACGTCGAGCAACACTGCGAAGTTCACCAACATTGGGATTTCGCTTCCAACGGCCAACGAGAGCAGGAAAATACCGTTTTCGATGATCAGATAGCCCACCAGATGGCTGAAGACGTTTTTGTGGATGATGATAAAGTAAATTCCAAAAAATACCGATGCAATTGCTACGGTAAAAAATTTGGTATGAATTTGTTCATTTTGCAGGTAGTTGCTAATAAAAAAGCTGCCCATCAGCATTACGGTTACAACGACGATAGAATAGAAAACCGGAACCTCGGTTTCATGCACCCTTTTCAATTTGTTGTCGCGGCGCACTTTATTAAGGAAAATGGGAATCACCACCGATTTAACAACGATGGTTTCTACCAAAACAAATAGAAATTCGACCAACGCAACTTCCCCCAGATTGAAAAAGACGATGCCAAAAAGCAAGACTCCCTGGACCGCCAAAAGGACGATAAACTTTTTCACCCGTTCCGAAAGGGCGAAATAGATGAGTGTGATGCTGTAAATTATAATGAAGAAAAAGGTCATAGCAATTAGTTTAAACTGAATTTTTCGGTAATAATCAGCGCTGAAAGAAAAACGAGAATGGCAATGGCCGAAAGCATAATGATAAACTGTGGGTTTTTAGCCATTTTATTTCTTGCCCTGAAGGATTCAAGCCCACCTACCACCACTGCAAATGTGATCTGAATTAAAAAGAAAAGTAGTATTTGTGAATAATGGGGAAGATAATACGGCAGCAGGAAATTGGCGATGAGCGTTCCAAACACCGAGAACTTAATCCAGTTGGAAATGTGGATCAGCGCAAGGTCGAAACCGCTGTAATCCAAAACCATCACCTCGTGAACCATCGTGAGTTCGAGATGGGTTTTTGGGTCGTCAACAGGCATCCTGCTATTTTCGACCATGGCAAGGTAAGCCAGCACATAAATGGCTGTAACCGCCGTGAGGTATGATAAATGCGTATTGATGTGCAGACTAAAATAAAGGTCATAAAAGGAGATGCTTCCCGCGAAAAGTGCCAGCGATCCCATCAAAATAAAAAAGGCAGGTTCAACCAGCATCGAATAGAGGGCTTCGCGGTTGGCGCCCATGCCTTCAAATCCACTTCCGGTATCCATTGCAGCAACAATCATCATAAATTTTCCCAATGCCAGCAGGTAGGCAAAAATCACAAAATCGCCCGGGAAGGATAATATTCCTTTTTGTCCGCCAAATGGGATCAGCACTAGAACAGCCACAACAGAGGCAAAAGAAACCAACGGAGCTAATTTGAAAATCAAGCCGGTTGTGGTACTGTAAACCGATCCTTTTTTTAAAAGACGAACAACATCAAAGACCGGCTGAAATAGGGGCGGGGCTTTTCGTCCACCGACTTTTGCCTTGATTATTCCGGTAATGCCCGGGAAAATCAAAGCGGCTAAAATCATTGAAATAACTCCAATCCACACCATTATTAAATAAGATTAAGGAGGGTTAACAAAAAGATGAAAATCAAAAAAACCAGCGCGTACAGCAAATAATGTTGTAAGTTTCCGGTAAGGAATATGGCGCTTTTTTCAAACCATTTTAAAAACTTTGAAGAAGGTTTCGAAATGAGATTATCTTCAAAAATATCTGATGAATGCGCCACAAAACTTCGTGGTGCGGGGAATATTTCTTCTTCATCGAAATGCTGATATTGTTTTTCTACCTTCACAATCCCGGAGGCTAATTCCCCGACGCTGTCGGCCCAGGAGGTAGCCGAATACTGATGGACAGCAGCATTTGCACCTGTGTAGGCGCAACCCCAGGAGGGACGGGTTTCGACGATTCTTTCCTTTTGAACCGATCTGCGTATCAGCCAAAGGAGTGCGACCAGCAGGATAAAAATCCCTGAGAAAAGGCTGATATTGTTCATTACAGGAATCGCATTGGGCAGAATGCTCGTGGCGCCGGTAAAAATGCTGACAATCCTGTTCAAAGGATTCATAATAAGGCCGGGAGCCAGACCGATGAAGAGAATTAATAGACCAGCCATGATTTGTGGAACCAGCATCATGCGGCTGGCTTCGGTTGCTTTTTCAACGGATTTTGACCTGGGTGAGCCCAGAAACACCACACCAAAAATCTTTGTAAAACAAAAAATGGCCAGACCACCAATAAAAACCAGTCCGATGAAACTAATCAGGATGATTACGTCCATAGGAAGATCGCCCGGGAAAAGCCCCCGGAACATTCCGGAATAGATTAAAAACTCGGAGATAAAACCATTGAAAGGTGGTAATCCACAAATGGCCAGCGATCCCAACAGGAAGAACAGCGCCGTGGCAGGCATCTTTTTCATCACTCCGCCCAGCTTCTCCACATTGCGCGTGTGGGTTTTTTGATAAACACTTCCGGCGGAATAAAAGAGCAATGACTTAAATAAGGAGTGGTTGAGGATGTGTAAAATCCCGCCGGCAAATCCCAACACCGCAATCACTGGCTGATTCATTGCCAGTCCGACAACGCCGAGACCTATGCCGATGCCAATGATTCCAATGTTTTCGATGCTGTGGTAGGCAAGCAGTTTTTTGATGTCGTGTTGCATGATTGCCAACGTAACACCAATAACTCCTGAAATCAGCGAAATGCAAAGGATGAAAAGTCCAATGTAGAGTAGGTCGGTGTGGATGTAGGTCAAAACCCTGAGAATGCCGTAAATGCCCATTTTTATCATCACACCGCTCATCACCGCCGACACATGCGAAGGTGCAGCCGGATGTGCATGCGGAAGCCACGTATGCAGCGGGATGAAGCCCGCCTTGATGCCAAAGCCTGCAAAAAACAACAGGAACAAGGGAAAGGGTTTATAGGCTAAAAAATAGGAAGCCAAACCATCAAAACTAAATTGAGCGCCGGTTTTTGTAAATGCGATGAAAAACGCAGCCATAATAAAAACCAGCCCAACGTGCATCTGAATCAGGTAGTTGATGCCGGCTTTTATAATTTCCTTCTTATCAGATTCAAAAATTACGAGGATAAACGAAAAAATGGTCATCAGCTCCCATGCTGTCAAAAAAGCAAAGCCATCTCTGATCATACTCACCAATAGCATCGAAATGTGCAGCCACAAAAAGCTGAAATAGTGTAAACCCATTTCGGCTTTGTTTCGGTTTTCCAGATAGGGCTTCAGGTAATCGCGCCCATACAAAAAGCCGCTAAACATGGTGAAATTGATGACCAGGATAAAATAGGCTGACAATTCATCAATCACTGCAAACACAGGTTTCCCGATGATGTAGGCCAGAACATCAGGTTTGACAAGCGGCCCGTTGATCAGGGAATCTACTGCTGCAATGCTTGTTGTAGCAATAATAACCACCTGAAGCAGCAACCCGAGAAGGTATTGAAACCTTTTCGGAACAAAAAAGATCCCAACACTCAGCATCATTGCCCAGGCAAAAATCTGAATTTCCATATCGAATGTCGTTATTGGTTTACAATTCAATAAAGCGCACATTTTAACATATTAAAATGGCAGTTTGATTGTTGCGGCAAAAGTAAAATTTAAAAGTAATGATGTAGTTCTTGTTGAATGTTGCATGATTGCGACGCGAAGCACGATTGCCTCGAGACTTTCGATGGGAAAATTCCATACAATTTTAATCATCGCAGCCTGAGCCAGCCGAAATAATAGGCTTCTGAGCTTGTCGAAGACCTGCTAAAAATGAAAAAACCCGAACATTGCTGTCCGGGTTTGTGGGTGGTGCCACCTGGAATTGAACCAGGGACACACGGATTTTCAGTCCGTTGCTCTACC
>CAZTCX010000103.1:0-12301 GCA_964612515.1 uncultured Lentimicrobiaceae bacterium
TCGGCCAGCGTGTAGGCCAGCTCGATATCGGCAGTAGCACCGGCTTCCTGCATGTGGTAGCCGCTGATGCTGATAGAGTTGAAACGCGGCATCTTCTGCGCGGTAAATTCAAAGATATCGGCGATGATGCGCATGGATTGCAAGGGAGGATAGATGTAAGTATTACGCACCATGAACTCTTTGAGAATATCGTTTTGGATGGTTCCGGTCATTTGCTCAAGCGTAACGCCTTGTTCCAGCCCAGCCACGATATAAAAAGCAAGTATCGGAAGTACAGCTCCGTTCATGGTCATCGATACAGACATCTTGTCGAGTGGAATCTGGTCGAAGAGAATTTTCATGTCGAGGATCGAATCGACAGCTACACCAGCTTTACCTACATCGCCTTCTACACGGGGGTGGTCGGAGTCGTAGCCGCGGTGGGTGGCAAGGTCGAAGGCAATGGAAAGGCCTTTTTGACCGGCTGCCAGATTGCGGCGATAAAAAGCGTTGGATTCTTCGGCTGTCGAGAAACCTGCATATTGGCGAATGGTCCAGGGACGCATCACGTACATGGTCGAATAGGGACCGCGTAAATATGGAGGGATGCCGGCAGCATAGTCCAGATGTTCGAGATTTTCCAGATCGGAGGGCGTGAAAACTGACTTCACCGGAATTTGTTCCGGCGTTTTCCAGTCGGCGCTGATGTGATGATCTGCTTCCCACGCTGCAGCATTTTGCGCCGGAACGGGAGATGATTTTATGTTGATATTTTTGAAATTTGGCTTCATGATCTGTTTATTTTATTCCCAACAGTTTTTGAAATTCTTTGAGCGTTTCCAGCACATTTGATTTTACATGTATGAAATGCTGGATTCCTTTGGCTTTAAGCTCCTCTACGGTATCTTTCGGGTAACCTGCTATCACAACGATTGCTTCTTTGCCGACCTTCTCAAAAATTTCGGGAGCAATCACCGGATAATCATCGTCGGCAGCACATACCACCACAATTTCGGCTTTTACTTTTCGTAAAGCTTCAATTCCGCTATCTATGGTTTTAAAACCATTGTTGTCGATGATCTCGTAACCGGCGCATGCAAAGAAGTTGCTGGCAAATTGTGAGCGGGCACGACGCATCGAAAGGCTTCCGAATGTAAACATGAATACTTTGGGGCGATGATTTTTGCGCGTGTAAGCATCCGTTTCTGAGCGTAACTGCTCAAAAGCCATGGCTCCGCGGTAGGGTTTCAGTGTTTCCACAATGGCATCTTTGCCAGTGCAGTCCATAGGTTCAAGTCGCTGGCTTTCGATTTCGGGGCTGATCATCTCACCGAAGTTGGGATATTGATTGGTTCCCACCAGTATTTCGCGGCGGGTGGCAACATCCTGATCGCGTTTTTCGGCGGTAGCTTTTATCTGTTGTTGGATTATTCCTTTGCGGAAAGCTTCAACAAATCCGCCAGCTTCATCAATTTCCAGGAAAAGTTTCCAGGCGGCTTCGATGAGTGAATCGGTGAGGTTTTCGATATAATAGGAACCGCCGCCCGGATCTACAATCTTATCCAGATAGGATTCTTCTTTCAGCAACAACTGTTGGTTACGGGCAATACGCTCGGAGAACTCGCTGGTGTTTTCGAAGATGGTGTCATAAGGCAGTACCGTCAGTGAGTTGGTGCCGCCAATAATTGCCGACATCGCTTCGGTGGTGGTGCGCAGCATGTTCACATGGGCATCATACACCGTTTTGTTCCATTGCGTATTGACAGTGTGAATGTGTGTGCGGGTATATTCTACGTCGGAAGGACCATAGGCATTTACAACTTTTGCCCACAGCAAACGGAAAGCGCGTATCTTGGCTATTTCCATGAAATAGTTGACGCCGCTGGCAAAGTTGAATTTGATATTTGGAGCTATGGTATCGATGGAGATACCTTTTCCGGTGAGACGCGTCAGATATTCGGCGCCATAAGCCAGCGCAAAAGCCAGTTCCTGAACGATGGTTGAGCCGGCATTTTTAAAATGCGTAGCATGCACGGCCAGCGCACGGAAATGTGGTGTATGAAGCGTAGCCTTGATAATTTCAGCACAGGTATCAAAATCTTTTTCTTCGCTTTCATACCAGTTGCCTCCAACGATCAGCCGACCGATGGGATCGTAACCTACCGAGCCATGAATAAGCTCCAGGTCGCGGTTGTATTTCTTAACCAACTCCATATAATGACGCACTACCACAGGCGCATGTGGGCCACATATAAAATTTACCTCAACGGCCTGGGCGTAGATGTTTTCCATCAGCTTCTCTATCTCGTCGATGGTGGGAGCTTTGCTCTGATCGAGTACAAAACCCAGCGAATCAACGCCGTTCATCAGGATGGTCAATGCCTTTTTGTTGGTTTTGCCAATGTCGTCCACAATCAGGTTTTGGCGTACAAACCAGTTGTTCTGTTTGATGCGCTCACCGCGGACGAAAGGAAAATCGCCGGGGAAAATATTGAGGTAGCTCAACTTTTCCAGATCCTGGCGGCGATAATAAGGTTTTACCGGAAAGCCCTCGCGCGTGTTCCATACGAGCCTGCGCGTGTAGTCGGCTCCCTTCAAATCCTGCTGTATCAAAGCTTCCCATTGCTCGGTGCCTATCGGCGGGAACTCATCGAAGAGTCGAGCTTGTTTGGTGTTCTCTTTATGTTCATCCATAAGAATAGTGGATATGTTTATTAATTGAATTTCAAGATAATGGATTCAGAATAACTGCATTATTCCCGATTCACTTGCAAAATTACAATAAAACCCATCTAACGAAGGCCACCCTTGGGCATTGTTAAACTTTGGGACTAAAAAGCCGCGACAAAATCTTACAAACAAATGACGATGTACGAATGATGATTTACGAATGACTGAATTACAAATGACAATTTACGAATGACGATTTACGATTAACGGATAACAATCAACGGATAACGATTAACGGATAACAACGGGAAAAGAAGCAACGCGAACAACGCGAAGAAGTAAACAGATTGCTTCGCTGCGCTCGCAATGAACCATTAACTGATAACAATCAACGGATAACGATTAACAGATAACGATTAACGGATAACGATTAACTAAAAACTCTAAAACCCCGGAAAGCTGCCGACAAATTTTATGGAGATATCCTCGAAGTTTTCCACAAACTGGATGGTGAAATCGGGGAAGGTTTCTACAAATTGCCACTCGCCACATTTGTCTGGAAATGAGGTTACGGTTTTCACTTCAAGGTCCGGGAAGGAATTTACAATTTTCACTTTTAAATCCGCAAAGGAGGTAACCACTTTCACTTTGCCGTACAACCGGATGCCGCCAAAGGTGCAGGTGGCTTCGTTTGTAGCTGGCTTTTGATGCTGCAAAGCATACTTGGTAACCCCGGCCGGTTTCCCATAACTTATGGTAAAGTCAGGGGAAAAGTTTACCAGCTCTATGCTGAAGTCTTCGAAATGCTGTACAAATTTCCACTCGCCGCACTGCGACGGACGGCTGCGGGTTGTGTCCACATTGAGATCAGCATTGTGGCTCACCACCTTTACTTTAAAATCACCAAAATGCTTCACGATTTTTACTTTGCCATACAACTGCTTCCCGTTTGCAGTGCAGGTGTAGGCGTCGAGTTTTTGGCCAAAAGCCATGACTGGAATTCCTGAAGCCAGCACAAACATTAGCGCGACGCGAAAGATGATTTTCATTTTACTTTTGATTTAGAAACGAACCCAAAGATAAAAAAAATCCCGGGAAGTGCCGTTGTGGCTTCTTCCCGGGATAAAATAATAGTTTTTAAAACCTACTCTTTTTATCTGATGACGATCTTTTGCGTCACGGTTTGCGTGGTATTGGTAAGCGTTACAAAATAAACGCCTTTGGGCTGCTGCTGCAGATTTACAACTGCATGCTGCGCCACCTGGTTCTGATAGATCAGTTGACCCTGTGCATTGGTGATGGTTACATCGCAAGGCTGGTCAGTGATGATGTTGATGCGTCCGTCAGAAGGATTGGGATAGATAGAGGCCAACGACTCGTTGGTACCGATTCCGGTAGCACCAGCTTTGAAGCCATCAATCATTGATAATCCGTTGATCTCAAATAATCCATCAGCATTAGCGAAAGCCGAGTTGTAAACCACAGCTACATTTTCGGCAGTACCATTGCGGAAGATGCGGCATTGCATCGGTTCCTGCTGGCTCATGCCGTCGATGTCTTTGGTGGTGTTGTCGTCGCCATAAACTACCAATGGAAGGACGGTTTCGGTGCCGGTAAAGGTAGCCATACCAGAGCACAAACCATTAGCATCGAACATTCCGATAACATCACCGGCCTGAAGCATTGCAAGCGCCTGTTGGCTGATGGCGATAATATGCTGGTCGCCGGTAGCGATCACATCGTTCCATGTGGTATTATTAACAGCTTTTACAGTTTTTGCGACAGTTGCTTTAGAATGCTTCGCATCAAAATCAATGGTTCCTGCTTGTGTAAATCTGGTGAGGTACGCATAACCGGGGGTGAGCACTTCCAGCGAACCTTCTAAACCGGGGGTGATTCCGCCAGCAGGCCAGTATATGGCACCGGTTTTTATGTCGAACATAAATTCGACTGCATCGCCCAGTGGTACAATCACATCTGCAACATTTACCGATTCGGAGCTTAGCACAGGAACAAACTCCAGACCTGGCTCAAATGCATACGTTCTGTCGGCAAGCTCAGCGCCTTCAAAAACAAAGTAAGACGATCCGGTGAGCTTGATCTTGTAGCCTTCGTAGGTATTCCATTCACCCAAAGTATTGATGTCGAATTCGGGCCAGTAAAAACCGGCTTTTCCAAGCAGGATCACCAGGTTGGTATTGATAGGTGCAAAAAGTGCTTCCATCGAAACTTTTCCGGGCTCCACGTTGCTTGAAATTCCTGTCCAACCACCAGAATAGAACATTGGTAAAACGTTGGCCTGGCTGCATCCTGCGCCGGGAGTTCCATAGACGGCTTTGCCAGCAGCATTTACACCGACAAATTCGGTAGATGCTGACCAGTTAGCCGGATCGTTGTTGTCCATTGAAGCATCGCAGAAGGTAAGTGATGGGCCATTGCCATTGGCTTCGAATGGCCACAAGCCACCATTGCTGTAGGTTACCATAGCACGGATGTTGCCCAGGTTGTCGCTTAATTCAATTTTTTCACCGCTGTTGCTAAGGCTTCCGCTTGTCCATTGAGGCGCTTCAAAGCCAAAGAAATTCATAAAAGCATTGCTTTTAACACAGTTCACAGCGTACTCGCCGGGGGCAAGGGTGATGTCAGGAAATACAAACACTACTCCTTTGGTAAATGACCAGCCATTGAGATTTACAGTTCCCAATCCGTTGTTGAAGATTTCGATATACTCCAGTGAGTCCTGGCCGCTTTCCGGCGGATTGTACATTATCTCAGTGATCTTGATGTCGAACGGTGCCACGATGGCAAAATCATCGCTTTCGTCGTCAGGTAGATTTTCGGATGTGCGCAGAATGATTGTGTAATCTCTTATCGGCTGCGTAACATCCCACAGGAACGAACCTTCCTCCACCGGAACATCTGTTGCCAACTCTATCAGATGCGTAGTCAGGTTCAGGAAGATGTCCAATGTAGTTTCGGTGAGGTTGGTTTCCCAGGTGATCGGAAACTCAGAACCCTGCTCAATTTGCTCTCCGCCAGTGGGCGCCGTCAGCAGCAGATAGTCGGGAACTACGATGTCGGCCAGGTTGCGGCTTGTCAAATATTCACCTTCGGCACGTGAGTTAGGAATGCCCGTTACATCAGCAGCATCCATAGGAATGGTTGTCCCAATATAATCCACATCATAAAAGGTGGTTCTAAAGACGCCATTTCCAGTTGCATCGCTCATATTGTATAGCTGACCATTGGCAAAATTTGCGCCGGCATTAGCAAACGTTACACCTTTAATTTCTACCAGCTCTGATTCATAATCTTCAAAGTTGTTGGCCAGATCGTCCAAAGTAATAACCTGTGGAATGATGACATTGCCGGTAGAAGTAGCAGCGCCCGGATCATTTACGGGCGTAAATTGGAACAAGCCACCAAACACATTGATGGTACCAATGATGCCCGTGATGCCATCATAAATATTATAAGGGGTGGTGATTTTACCTGGCAAATCGTCGATAAGAACGCCAGCGGTAGCATCTTCAATAACTTTTTGATTACGGAAAGTTTGCTGGAAAGTAAGTACCACTTCGCCGGTTACTTTAAAATAATCCGTTACGCCGTCGTAATATTCTGCCCGCAAAGCAGCAAGGTTTTCCACTTCTATCAAAGTTGGAAAAGTAAGGGTTACTTCAGCAATTGCACTCGGATCAAGATCCGGGGCATAAGCAATAGCTTTTACAGTTGTAGTTGCATCAATGAATATTGGTGCGATGTATTCGGTGGAATTGTCGTCAGGATCATTTCCATCTAAAGTATAATAAATGGTCGAACCCTCTGTTTCACATGAAATTTCTAAATCTACAGGACTGAAATACTCTTTTGTAATTTCGGAGAAAACAGGTGTAGCCACAGTTGTAACGCTGCCAGATCCTGTCCAGGAAATATTATCAACCACAACCTGTCCATCACTATTATTTACATTAATGAATTTTATTACAAAATCACCCGCTACATTTACATTAAAAACACCTGAATTTTTCACCACATTTAGCTCGCCGCTCGATGTAACATTTCCTACAACTACATCATTAATGAGCACATTGAGGTTAACGTTTGTTCCAAATGCCTGCATGTAGTCAAATTCGATAGTTCCACAGCCATTGGGTATTGTTCCTGAATAGAAATTGGCCTGCGGTGTTCTGCTTCTGCCAAGCATAATCGACTTGCCAGTAATTGTTCCATCACCACGACATTGGGTATATGACCATTGTGAACCATCCTGCCCCAGGAATGTGCCGTTTACATAGCTGGTTCCGGTTGCAGTAAAATTATCAAAGGTTTCCATGCCACCACCGGAGGGAGGGGCAACGCAAGCGTCACAACTACCAAAACAAACCAGGTCGAGCGTAGTAGCTGCATTGGGAACAGTAAAAAAACGATTGCCGTAGCTGGCACATTCCCAGGGAACTTGCTCCGGCTGAGGGTCGTCCCAACTATTGCCGTTTACAAATTTGTATTCGATAAAATCGCCTACAGGCAAAGTGGCGGTATAGCTGTAAACACCATTACCCTGGTCGGTCATTGGCGTATCACCGGGCTGCCATTGCGGATCCTGAAAGTTTCCGGCAATGTGTATTCCGTCGGGCGATACAGTTTCGTTGCTCATGTCAACCTGAAAGGTAATTTCTATCGTAGGAATTACAACTTCACAGTCAACACATTTGCCAAAGCAAACCGGGGCGATGGTTATTCCACCCACCGGAACAGTTAAGTAACGGTTACCATTTTGCTCACATCCGCCGGGAACACTTTCGTCAGCTCCCCATGCATTTCCGTTAATGAATTTATATTCGTAATAAGAGCCTTCCTTCAAAAGAACTGTGAATTCATACACGGCATCATAAGCAAGTGTCATGGCAGTAGCGCCGGGCTGCCAAACCGGATCCTGAAAGCTCCCGGCAATATGAACGCCATCACCGGATACGGTTTGCTCGGCCATATTTACCTGGAAGGTAACTGATGCCTCCGGCGGGTTACAAACCGTACAACTGCCAAAGCACACCGGATCGAGCACCACCGGAACTTCGCCAACGATCAATTGGCGGTTGCCGCCAAAGGCACAACCACCGGGAACGCTTTCGTCTGCACCCCAGGCAATGCCATTGATATACTTAAAATAATAGGTACCTGCCGGAAGCTGCACCGTTACAGCATACACACCGGCACCAACTGGCGCCATCATGGTAGCGCCGGGTGTCCACTCGGGTACACCGATCTCGTCTTGAAAATCGCCTGCTACGCTAACGCCGTCAGGGTTGGGCACGAGTGTTCCCAGATCAACCTGGAAGGTTACGTCAACCTGTGCCGTTGCACAAGTGATAAACCCACCAAAAACCAACATTAAAAAACCAAGTAAATAATTCTTCATAACATTAAAAATTTAGGTGAATAAATAAGTTTAAGATGTTTCGAAAGTACAATAAAAAAGGCTGCCACGTCATCACTCTGCTTTTGCAGATAATTCCGTAGCAGCCTTGTGATCATTTAAATGTTCCTCTTATTTGGTTCCACAAGCAGGATAAGTAATATTAATAGGTGCGCTCACTTTGATAAAATAGGCACTGCCCGGCTGTAGCGTTTGCAAAGTATAGATGTTCAAGGCGGGCCAGTAAGTTTTGGTGCTGCCCATTTCTTTCACATAAATAATTTCGGCGTGTCCGCCAAATAAAGCAGCAGCGTCCACAGCGCAGGAACTCAGAACCGGCAGTGCATTCCATCCGGTTGTCAACTCTGCGGTATGGTCGGCACTTTCGGTGCCATAAAGTACAAAATAGCGTTTGCTCGTCACGTTAATCTGATAGCCTTTGTTGGTATTCCAGTTGCCGATGGTATTCACACCATATTGTGGTGCGTAAACCTGACCAAAATTCTGCAGCCCGAGAAGATTATCAACAATGGGTTGCATGTTGGTTTCGACAGCCTGGCTGTTCAGATCGAGATAAGTAGAAATACCAGACTGTCCGGCTAGTAGCAGGATACCCTGACCTGGAGTGGAAAAGTTGGCCGCTCCGGGTGTTGCATAAACTCCCATTCCTATGGGATGATTAAAAGCAAAGGTGGTTTCGGGCTTCCAGTTGGCGGCATCGCTATTATCGGCAAAAGGATCCGTAAGCGACAGCGAAGGGCCATTGCCATTGGCCGCTGCTGGCCATACGCCACCAGTTTTGAAATCAACGACATCGACGATTTGTCCGGAACTATTCATCAATTCTAATATTTCGCCGCTGTTGCTCAATCCGCCACTGGTCCATTGCAGCGCTACTACGCCAAATGAGTTCAACATCACATTGGCATTTACGGCAACTACTACATATCCATCAGGAGCAAGTTCGTAATTAGGAAACACAAACACGACGCCCTTGCTGAAGTAATAGCCTTCGAGATTGACGGCCATAGCTCCGCGGTTGTAGAGTTCGATATATTCGAGGGTGTCGGTGCCGCTTTCCGGGGGATTGTACATTATTTCATTAATAATAATATTATCAATCGGCTGTGGTGCCACAATGGAGAATGGAGCATCGCTCGCATCTGTTGGTCCGCCAGGACCCAGACCCGTTACGATAACGGTATAGTTTGTACCCGTGGCCTGACTGGCAGAAATGTTCCAGCCAAAGGTTCCTGCTGAGGCAGCAACAGCTTCTGCAAGAAGTATTGTATTAACGCCGTCCGAGAGTTCGATTTTTACATCGCCTGTCACAGCCTGACTCGTCCAGGTGATGTTGTGCATGGTTCCCTGTTCCCACGATTCACCACCATTGGGCGAGGTTACCGTGATGGAGGGAACAATAGTACCAACGATACTAAACACGGCATCGCTTTGGTCCGTAGGCATTCCGTCGGTGGTTTCGGAGACGATAATTTTGTAATTGTTGCCCGTTGTAAAATTGGCGGGAATTTCCCAATTCCAGACGCCAGAAGATACGGGTACATTTTCGGCAAGCGTCACAGTGGTGGCAAGCTGGGTATCGGTTAGCCCTATTTTGATGGTACCGGTAAAGCCAACGTATGTCCAGGTAACTTGCTGTGAGCTGCCTTGCAAGAAGCTTTCGCCACCGTTAGGAGCCGTGAGCGTGAGCATTTCGAATCCAAAAACGGAATTGGGCATGCCGGGTGTGCCATCGTTTACCATACTGGCTGCCCAGTTTTCGGGCAGGGAGTTGTCGAGGTTAGGATCGAGGAGCTCCAGTGAAGGACCGTTACCATTGGCTGCAGCCGGCCACAATCCGCCATTGGCATATTTTACACTATCAGCCTTATTGCCTTCAGCATTGAGCAATAGGATGATTTCGCCGGTATTGTTGAGGCCACCCGTAAATGGACCCACTACATTGGTGATTCCGTAATGAGAAATAATCGTATCGGGTTTGAGTGCAACTACCAGATAGGCGCCATCGGCGATGGTAGTGCCAGCTCCAAAAGTATAATCTATGGCAGTAGTCAGTTTCCAACCAGCCAAATTCACAGCAAAACCACTGTTGTTGTAAAGTTCCAGATATTCATAATCGAGGTCGTTACCTAACGCTGTTGCAGGATTGTACATGATCTCGTTGATGACAATTTTAGGATCGGGCAGTGGCTCGATTACCGAGAAAGTCTCGTCGCTCAGATCCAGAGGATCAGTGGCATTTAATCCCTGCACTCTTATTCTATAGGTGCTCCCTACAACAAATGACGCAGGAATACTCCATTCGAAGCTTCCGGTATTGGCCAGATTAGCAGCCAATACTATATTCGTTAAGGGTGGTTTGGTAACGGTAATTTTTACGTTGCCCGTAAAGTTGGTGTTCAGCCAGCTAATGGTGTAGGTTTGGCCTTTTTGCCACACTTCGCCACCATTTGGCGAAAGCACCTGAATGGTCGGAGGTACCTGCTCCTGAACGAAGTCGTTATTGTTACGGGCTGTCAGATATTTACCCTCAGCGCGTGAATTTGGTAGGCCAATAATGTCGATAGATCCAGACGGAATGGGAGTGGTGATGTAATCCACATCATAAAAAGTGGTTCTGAAATCGCCTTCACTGGCAGCCGGGCCGGTAAGATGATAAACCGCTCCGTTGGCAAACATTGCTCCTGCATCATCAAAGGTAACGCCATTAACACGTACCAGCCGCGCATCGTAAGCAGAGTAATTGGCATTTAACTCGGTAAGTGTAATCACCAAAGGTGCTGGATCATTCCCCGAAGAAATAGGGTCGCCCGGGTCTTGTGTTGGCGAAAATTGCATCATTCCGCCAAATTCGGCTACCTGCCCCCAAAGGTTGGTGATACCGTCGCCAACTTCGAAGTCGGAGGTGATGATGCCTGCAAGGTCATCAATCAAAATTCCGGCAGTGGCATCCTGCACATATTTCTGATTGCGGAAAGGCTGTTGAAAGGTAAGGACGGCAGTGCCAGTATAATGATAGAGCTGCCCGGGAACTCCTGCGCGAAGTGCAGCCAGGGTAGTTACCGTTACCGGGAAACTATACAGTGCCGAAATAATATTGCTTGGATCGAGACCAAAAGCAAATGCTCTTGCTTTGAGGGTGGTTGTCTGTGCAATTGTTACGGGCACGGTATAAAGCTGCGATAGTGAGGTAGGCTCGCTGCCATCGGTGGTGTAGTAAATATTAGCTCCCGGAGTTGCGCACGTGATGGTGACGTTTACGGGATTGGTGTAGTTTCCACTGCCAGGCGTGAAAACCGGAGTTGCAACTGCAGTAGGCGCTCCGGATGGGGCGGCTGCATCTGCCCAGTTAGTAGCTATTCTTATTCCATCTACTATAATATTTTCTGAGGCATGAAATTGTCTGAGTGCAATCGTAGAAGGAGTAATATCTGATGTTCCATCAACTAAAGGTCCAATACTGGGACTAACGGGTTCTGAAGTTGGAAATGCACCATCAAAAATAAAAAGACTGACCAGATCATTATCTGTACCGTCAACAATTTCATACTTTAATACCAGAAAATAGGTTGCCCCATTTGTAAATGTAGTGGTTGAATAAGTCGGTACGTTGCCACCAAAACTTACTCCAAAATGATTGGAGGCATCTACCCATACTCTTCCACGAAATGCTGTTCCAATCGGATCGGGTCCAAGATGAAGGAAATAACCTGCTTGGGACGGGTTTGTCTGCACATTAACCATAAATGCAGTATAAACGGCACCGGAGGTTTGTGGGGTGAAGGTTCTGTTGACATCTTCACCGTTGGCGTCCAACAGTGCTGCTCCTCCGATGCCCGAACCAAGATATCCACTAAAGGATAATCCATCAGTTACCGTTATGGCCTGTGAGCCTGCTCCACTATGGGCCGTCCAACCGTTAGCGGTAAGTAACGAGCCAATAGGGTAGTCAAAGTTTTCTACAAAAATTTGTCCCCAAACGGTTGTAAAGGAGAACAATAGCGCCAGTAGAAAGGGCGCTGTTTTAATAAGAAAAGTTTTTTTCATAATACGTAAGGTTTTAATTATTAATAAATGAATTTTCAAAAAAAGGAAGGTGTCCCGATAATATCCGGGACGCCTTCAGTAACAAAAAAGTTATTGTAAAATAATGCGGCTGTTGAAGATATTTTCAGCAGCATTGCCAAAGCCTTTCACAAAATAAAAACCAGGCTT
>CAZTCX010000104.1:0-4371 GCA_964612515.1 uncultured Lentimicrobiaceae bacterium
GCCTGCGCCCAAAGGGTGGGGGCAAGCATCATCAAAAAGAAAAAATACAAAAGTGTTCGCGTAGTTTTCATTCTCATAGTTCAAACTAAATCTATTAAACCATACCTGAGCTGAATTATTTTTTAAAAAGGAACTTTCTTTTTTAATAACTTTATCGACATTGAAACTCTTACTATTGTAAAACCAAAAAGAGGCTTTTGAATGAAATGGAATACTTTGAATTTGCTGGTGCTGCTGCTGTTGGCGAATGCCCTGGCCGCTACTGCAGGCAATTATGAAATCTCATTAAAAAATAAAAAACTAAGAACCAAATTGGACAGCTATTCCACCCAAAAGGTAATCGACGCGCGCGAGCATACCACCTGTATTGGTTTCTTGCATCGAAACTCCTGATTACAAAATCATGAAAGCCCAGCTCATTTTATACACCGGCGACTTTCCCAAGGAAAAACATTCGCTTCAGTTAATCATCAACGACTCGTTGGTATTCGATTTTCACCCGCAGTCCTTCCTGATGATGGATGTGCTTCCCGAGGATAATTCCGTAAAGGTTTGTGTTAAATCTGATACCGACGAATACTGTAAGGAGTTTGAACCAGAGCTTTTCAATACATTCTACATCGAGATGCTTCTTGATAAAAAGGGAAAAGTTGGCCTTTTTCCTAAAAAAAGTATCCATTCCATCACGCCACTCCGCAAAAAAATAGAAGAAGGAAAGCTGACGCAGATTGGAGAAGATGTATTGAAATAAAAAGGAAAATATGACAAAACAAAAAAAGCGACTCCTTTTACCGGCGTCGCTTTTTTATTGTAGCTGAATGAGCAGCGCCTAGAACTATTGTACTATCAATCGCTCTGTAAGCATACCTTTTGAAGTTGCGAGTCTGACATAATATATCCCCGATTTTAGGATGGTTAAGTCCAAATTCACTTTTTCCTTATTCAAATGGGATTTACTTAAAACTACTTTACCAGTATTATCAATGACATCTACATTGCTAATGATTGCATTATTTGAGATAACGGTAACTAAATCAGAAGCAGGATTTGGATATAAACGCAGGTCGGTTGCTGCAAGCGACTGGTTTGAAACTCCGGTATAGTTTAAGGTATCGTAATCGTAGATGTAATCACAAACATAAACCAAATTACCTCCATAATCCTCCGTGTACCAATGCTGCACTGTTACCATGTTGGCCATGGCTACAAGGTTTTTAGTATCAAACTCAGGCTCTACAGGCATCACAAGTTGGTCAACCGAGTATGCTATATTGTATTCATATTCTTTTCTATTGGTAACGGTATTGCCGTCTTTGTGATCCCATTTTATACAATTTTTATTAGTGTCGTAATAGAAGAACTCGGTGCCATAGACGCTCCAGTAGCCACTCCAAAAAGATTGTGCGGAACTCTTAAGCGTGCCGTCCGAATTATATTGGTAATCAATTTTCCACGAATCTTCCATCGTACCCATAAAGGCGTCCTGCCCGATTTCCTGAACCACTTGTCCATCATTGTTGTAGGTTAATGTACAAATCTGCATCAGGTCTGTTCCGCCCATATACATCTCCCAGTGTGTTTGTTTATTATCCTCATCATAAAAATAATTATAAACCCCGCCTAATGTAAAATTGGGTGTTCCAAAGCTATTGTAATTGGAGCGTGTCAGGCGATTTCCATTTTCATCATAAGTGTAATCGATGTAAGAAACGTATGTCCAAGTGCCATTTAAGTGTTGATAGATGTCGAGCTTCACGATGTTATTAAACGCATCGTACGACAAAGTATCTATCAGTTTATCTCCATTTTCGGTTAGCGTATTAGTAGCCTGTAAAAGCAGGTCGGCGTTGTAGGCGTATTTTTCATACTCAAGATCATCAGAAGAGTAGACTTCTGAAAGTTTGAAGAGCTTATCTCCTTTAAGATTCTGAGAAAACACTGTAACAGCAAAGACAACAAGAAGACCAACCAGTAGAAAATGTTTCATAATTAAATTGATTTTAAAATTTAAGATTATTACTAATAATTATTAACCTTGTAAAAGTAGAGTTTCCCGCTGAATAAGGCGTGTGCAAGCTAGAAAATGTAACGCCGGAATCTCATGAGGCATCTCGCCTGAGCCTTCTTAAAAGTGGAAATCTTTTCAAACCTCAATAATCTTTATGGTAAAGCCTCCAACAAAAAAAGCGCCCCGATCAGGAGGCGCTTTTTTGTTAATATGAATTCTGAAAAGCCTTAGTTCAGGATGATTCGCTCTACTTTTACAAAAGTACCTGTGGTAATTCTTAAATGATAAATCCCACGGGGGAGGTTCTCCAGATTAAGCTGTGTTTCGGCTTCCTGTAAATCGCGGCGCAGCATCATCTGTCCGTTTTGGTTGGTGATAGTAACGCTGGCATCGCGGAGCGAAATATTGCCCAGCGCAATGGTGAGCTCGCCACGGGTCGGATTAGGATATACTTTGATCTGTGTGGCATCCATGGATGTATGGGTTTCTATTCCGGTAGCACATGCGGCTGCGTGGTCAACTACCGAAATTCCATTTTCCATAAAATAGCCCTCGGATGCGTTGCGGCTGGCAAAGCTGACTTCCAGCTCTGCCACAACATTTTCGAGCTGACGCAGAGATCTGAATTTAACGCGTTCGCCCACGTCCATGCCTTTGGAAAATTCGTCGGTATTGTCGGCGCCAAACACAACCAAAGAGTTGGTGTATTGCATTTTGTCCACCTGCATCACACCCATACAATTGCCTTTTGCGTCGAAAGCACCAATGAGGTCGCCATCGGTAAATTCGGCCAAAGCCTCTCGGGTAAAGCCAAACACGTGGGTGATTGGTGTGGCGGCAACCATCGGCCAGGGCGAAACCACAGCCGAAGCCGGCATTACCATCGACGTTTTAAATCCATTGCAACCCTGATATTTCATCACGAATGGCGAGGAGTTATTCAAAATAAAATAGGCCTTGCCGGGAATCAGGTTGCCAATGGTGTTGATGCCCATCTCCGGCCAATAAATTCCGGTGCCGGCAATGTCTTTTATCATGGTAATCTGTGGGTAAGCTGCAAACTGTTCTACATTTTCCTCGCAAGGTGTATTCACCGGGAGATACGACCAGCCGGTAGGAATTGTCAGTGCGCTTAGCGGATAGCTCACATTTCCGGATACGGCAACCTGTGCGCTGTTTTGCATTTTGATTTTATATCCTTCGGTAATCTCCAGGTTTCCTAATGTGTTGATGTTTTGTCCCGGCCAGAAGATGCCCGAATTGTTGGCCATCAGAATCATGTCGTTGGTAATGGGTGAGAACACCGTTTCCAGGGCGGGGTTGAGTGGTGTCACAAACGACGAAATGCCGCTCCAACCTTTAGGAATAGTGAGCTGCTGCGCATAGGGCTGCAGCACGGTTACGGTGGCCACCTGGCTTACGACTATGCCACAGTTATTGCTAAATACAGCCTGATACTGACCAGCATTGGCAGGCATCACATTAAACATTATCATGATAGGACCGGTTTGTCCGGGAATTACATTTCCATTGGCATACCACGTATATTGTCCCGCCTGAGCACTGGCTACGTTGAAGGTAAATACGAGGATATTGCCGGTTTTGAGCAATTGATCGTTTACGCTGCTGGAAGTGATTTGCGGAATGTCGATAATCATTTTCACCTGATCTATGGCCATTGAAGTACAGGGACTGATGGAACCGGCGGCCATGGTAAGTGTTGCCTGACGTGCTGCGATATCTTGTGACCCGGGAGTATATACCGGTGAAAGTAAAGATACGTTGTTAAAAGTCCCATCGCCGGTGGTGCTCCATGTTATAGTGGTGTAATTTTGTGCGCTGCCACTCAGTTGACCGCCACCGGTACAAACGGTTACGTCGTTGCCTGCCGAAACTACCGGTAATGGAGAAATGCTAAGCACCTTGCTGCTGCTGGCGTTCACGTTACAAGGGCTTTGGCTCTGCGCAACAAGCGTAAGCGTTGCGGAGCCATTTAATTTGTCGGCAGCGCCAGGAGTATAGACAGGTTTTAATATGGTTGCGCTGCTAAAGGTTCCATCGCCACTTGTGCTCCATAGCAGTGAAGTGTAATTAGTTGCGCTAGCACTGGAAAGTAGATGTACTCCGGTTTCACAAATGGTTGCATTAGTACCGGCATTTGCAATAGCATTGCGCTTAATGGTTAGCGTTTTTGTGCTGGTTATGGGCAGGCTGCAAGGACTGATGGCATTTGCTTTAAGTGTAAGAACTACAGTGCCATTGGTTTTATCAGCCACTCCCGGTGTGTAAGTGGGGGTTAAAATGGTTTTGCTGCTAAAGGTTCCGTCGCCGCTGGTGCTCCATAATAGTGAAGCATAATTAGA
>CAZTCX010000104.1:4471-12279 GCA_964612515.1 uncultured Lentimicrobiaceae bacterium
TCACCGAACCGCTAAGCGTATAGGTGGAGGTTTCACAAATGCCAGCATCTGATCCTGCATCAACAATTACATTGCGCTGGATAGTAAGCTGCATGGCATCCGTAGGAGTTCCGGTACAGGGTGCATTTTGCTGTGCCGTAATTGTCAGCGTTACCAGTCCCGTTATTTTATCACTGTTACCGGGTGTGTAAACCGGAGATAATGAGCTTGCATCATTAAAAGTTCCGTCCCCACTGGTAGTCCAGACGAATGAGTTTGAGTAGTTAACTGTTCCGCTCAAGGTATAGGTATTCGTTTCACAAATTGTGGCATCGTTCCCGGCACCGGCAGTTGCATTGCGGATAATGGTAAGCGTTTTTGTGCTTGTCTTGGGCGCATTGCACGGACTAATGGCAAATGCTTTAAGTGTGAGCACCACGGTACCATTGTTTTTATCGGTAGCACCCGGTGTATAAATTGGTTTTAAAGTAGTGGTGCTGCTAAAGGTTCCGTCGCCGCTGGTGCTCCATAATAGTGAAGCATAATTAGATGCGCTGGCAGTAGAAAGCTGATGAGTTACAGTTTCACAAATTGTGGCTGGTGGACCAGCATTTGCAGTAGCATTTCGTTTGATTGTAAGTTGCATTGCATCGGAAGGAGTTCCGACGCAGGGTGCATTTTGTTGTGCTGTAATTGTCAGCGTTACCAGTCCCGTTATTTTATCACTGTTACCGGGTGTGTAAACTGGAGACAAAGCATTGGGATTATTAAAAGTTCCGTCGCCGCTGGTAGTCCAAACGAACGAGTTTGTATTAGTCACCGTTCCGCTAAGGGTGTAGGTATTCGTTTCACAAATTGTTGCATCGTTACCTGCACCTGCAGTTACATTGCGAATGATGGTAAGTGTCTTTGTGCTCGTTTTTGGTAGGACACACGGACTGATGGCAGTTGCCACCAATGTCAGCACCACATTACCGCTGTTTTTATCGGTCACACCCGGTGTGTAAGTAGGCTTTAATGTGGTTTTGCTACTAAAGGTACCATCGCCATTGCTACTCCACAACAACGATCCATAATTGGTAGCACTGGCAGTAGAAAGATAATGTGTTTGTGTTTCACAAATGGTGGCATCGGTACCGGCATTTGCAACTACTTCGCGCTGAATGGTGAGTTGCATCGCATCAGTAGGAGTTCCGGTACAGGGTGCATTTTGCTGTGCAGTAATGGTCAGCGTTACCAAGCCTATTGCTTTATCAATATTACCTGGTGTATAAATTGGCGTTATCGAGTTCGGATTGCTAAAGGTTCCGTCTCCACTGGTAGTCCACACGAATGAATTTGTGTGCGTCACCGTTCCGCTCAGAGTATAGGTATTTGTTTCACAAATTGTGGCATCGTTACCAGCACCTGCAGTTACATTGCGAATGATGGTAAGCGTCTTAAAACTTGTCTTGGGCACGCTACATGGACTGATGGCGGTTGCCTTCAGTGTTAGCACCACGCTGCCGCTGTTTTTATCTGCCACACCTGGAGTATAGGTGGGTTTTAATGTGGTAGTGCTGCTAAAGGCACCGTCGCCACTGGTAGTCCAGAGTAATGAGGCATAATTAGTAGCAGTAGCGCTTGAAAGCTGATGGATTTGCGTTTCACAAATGATGTCATTGGCACCGGCGCTTACTAAAACATCAGGCTGGATAGTAAGCTGCATGTTATCCGTCACCAAACCAACGCATGGAGAGTTTTGTTGAGCGGTGAGCGTCAATGTGACCAATCCTGTAGTTTTATCTGTAACTCCGGGAGTATAAATTGGATTTGATAAGTTGACATTATTAAAAGTTCCATCACCATTAGTACTCCATACGAATCCTGGCGAATAGTTAACCGTACCGTTGAGTGTATATGTGTCAGTTTCGCATATGGCACCATTTAATCCTGCATCCACAAAAGCGGCTTTTTTAATTGTTAGTAACCGGACGTCAGAAGCACTAACGGCACAGGGCGAAATTGGCGCCGTAGTAAGGGTAAGCGTAACTGGACTATTGTTGGCGTCGGCAGTGCTGGGTGTGTAAATGGGCTTAAGTATGGCAGGGTTAGAAAAGGTGCCGCTACCTGAGGTGCTCCACAAAACTCCCGAATAACTGGTGCCGGATGCATCAGAGAGTGAAATCGTTTGCCCTTGACAAATGGTGGCATCTGCACCTGCATTTGCCAAAGGATTGGGCGTAATTGTAACCGTAAGTTCATCGGTGGTGGGTGTTGCACAATAGGGTAACGGCGACAGGGTGAGGGTCAGTTTGAAACTTTTGGTTTGACGATCCTGCACACCAGGATAATATTTGGGATTAGCCGTTATCTTGGTATTAAACGTTCCGTCACCACTGGTGGTCCAGTTAATGACTCCATAATTTTGAATGGTAGCGTTCAGTTGCATAAAAGCATCCGTAATGCACATATTCCCATTATTCCCAAATGAAATAATCTTAGGAAGCTGTATGAGATTGATTGTTACATCTTTGGAGGCAGCGGCACAATTACCCAAAGCATAAGCATTAAGGGTAACAATAACACCTGCATTATTGCGATCTTGCGGGCCGGGAGAATAGGTGGTAATGAAAGTAGTAGGACTCGAAAAAGTACCATCGCCCGCAGTTGTCCACAATATAGAACTATAATTTGTAGCTGATCCGGTCAGGGAAACTGGCACATTTTCACAACTGGTTTTGGAGGAAGGTGCACTGGCTGTTGGGCCGGGAGCGTAGGTAACGTGCATAGCATCACAAATGTTAGCCACACAAGGGTTTACGGCTTGTGAACAAAGCGTAAGGGTTACACCATTCTGGAAGTCGTTGGCGGTACCAAAATACTGTGTAGTAGTGTTGGTAGGCGAAGAAAAAGTTCCACTGCCACTGGTTGTCCATAGTAAAGAGCTGCTGTATTGTGCTGATGCTTGTAGAATCACATTTTCGTTGGTACAAACGGTTTTATCACTTCCCGCATTGACAATAGGAAGGCGAAGAATGGTTGCAACGAGATTGTCAGAAGCCACATCATCACACGGGTTGAGTGGCAAACCGGTAAGTGTGAGCACTACCTGGCCGTTAACATTGTCGAGTACTCCCGGAGTATAGCTGGTGACCAGGTTTGTGTTTTTTGCAAAAGTTCCGTCGCCACTGGTAGTCCAAAGCGTTGCAGTGGTATTTACGGATGTGCCGTTAAGTGGTAGAATGTCATTGGCACACACCGAAGCATTGTTGCCGGCATTAACTACCGGATCTGAATTTACCAAAACAGTGAGATCATGGTTGGATTGCAATCCTCCGTCGTTTACCGTGAGATGATAGGTGGTGGTTTGGAGTGGTGTAGTGGCGGGAGGATATTGTGTTGTGTAATTAAATCCCGGAGGATCAGACGACCAGTTGAAGGTGTAGGGGCCGCCGGAACCTATAAATTCATTGCCCTGCAGTACAATCTGATTGCCTTCGCAAACCGGATTGGCAGAGGACGAAATGTAAAAGTCAATATTCTCAAGGGCTTGCATATTCACTACTTTCGACAAGCCCAGTGGCTGCCACTTATCCTTGGATGGGTAGCTAGTAGAAACCTGAAAGCCAACGACATCAACCAGGTATTCTTTCATGTTTTCCCAGGAGAATAGTTTAAATGTAATCACCTCATTTGGTGCAAAACCATCCTTTTCCGGAGTATTGGGATTGTCGCCATACAAGCCAAAAACGATGCCCAGAGCACCACCTGGCCAATAGGTGAGGCCACCACACTTGAGGTTGCCATTATTGTCGTGATAAAAACCACCGATGTAATCGTTTGGTGCAATGGGAATATTGTTGATGCGTGGATTTGCTTCCGGAAAAACAGCAATGCCGTGCACAGTTTCAAAATAGTACGGAACATCCCAGTCCGGTGGATAGCCGTTTTGACGAAGCGATTCGGGATCGAAATTGGTCTCTAGGCCATCGAGGATAGCCTGATTCTCCAGTGTCGGGTTAAAGCGGATTTGTTGTTCAGGAAAATTTGATTGTGCCCTTGCCAAACCAGCTCCTGCAAAGGGTTGTAGAAAGATTATCAGTAACCCTGACAGAACAACTCGTCCTGCTTTGTGTAATAAGTCTCGTTTCATATTCCTAAATGTTTTAGTTTGTAAAAATTGGTTTAGAATTGGTTTTAAGTGTCATTTTTACGATATAAAGCTACAAAATACAAGTACGAAACTTTTAAAAATGTACGGCAGTAATTCACAGTTTTAAGTGAGATTTTAATCCTGCTGTTAGTTCCGTGCCCGTGGGCAAAAGTATTATTTTTTCTTAAACGTCTCCGGAGCATGTTTTTTTTTATTAACAGCTTCATTTTTTTAAACAAACTATTGTAAATCAGAATAAATCAAACACGCCTTTTTGGACGGTGAAAAAGCAGATGATTGTAGCTTCTTAAAACCACTCCGCCAAAATCACCAAAATCTTTTTTAAAACATTGACTTTTTAAATGGATTTTTTTCATCGTATTAACTTTTTAAAATTTTGATTTCCAAGGTCAGTTTAATGATGAAATGATCTAAAGATTAAATCTCCGGTTTCTATGTATAAAATCATCTGAGCTAACTATGTATGTAAGCTATTAAATGATAATCCTTGTGTGGAAGTAGGCCATTTCACCAAATGAAATAGTAATTTCGCAACCACAAAAATGAACACAAACACAGTCATACGGAAAATGCTGGTTTGGCGTCTGCGTTACATCAAAGATCGTCAACTGGTAATCTTTCTCAGCCTCATCATCGGCATACTTACTGGCCTTGCCGCCATAGTGCTGAAAAACCTGGTGCATTACACGCATTTTTTTATGACCCACGGCTTCGATTTCAAAGAAGAAAACTTCATGTATCTGGCTTATCCGGCGCTTGGGATTGCGCTCACAGTTCTTTTTGTCCGCTATATTATCCGCGACAACCTGGGGCATGGTGTGAGCAGAGTACTCTATGCTATTTCGCAAAATAAAGGAAAACTCAAGGCACATAACACTTTTTCGTCAATGATCGGAAGCTCGCTCACCATTGGCTTCGGTGGCTCGGTAGGATTGGAGGCGCCGGTAGTGCTCACGGGTTCGGCCATCGGTAGCAATCTGGGGCAGTTGTTCAGGCTTAATCACAAGACCGTTGTGTTGCTCATTGGTTGCGGAAGTGCAGGCGCCATTGCCGGCATTTTTAAAGCGCCCATTGCCGGAGTAGTATTTGCCATCGAGATACTCATGCTCGACCTCACTATGACGTCACTTATCCCACTGCTACTGGCGGCAGTGACGGGTGCTACGGTTGCTTTTTTCCTTTTAGGCAACGATGTTCTGTTTTCATTTCAGGTCAACACACCTTTCCTTTTGCACGACATTCCTTTTTATATCCTGCTGGGAATTATTTCTGGCTTGATATCATTGTATTTCACGCGTGGGGTAATGCGCATCGAGGGGTATTTCAAACGCATCAGGAATACATGGCTCCGCATTGTGGCAGGCGGCGCCTTGCTGGGCTTGCTTATTTTCACTTTTCCTTCTCTCTTCGGCGAAGGCTACGAAGCACTCGAAGAGGTTCTCACCGGCAATGGCGAAAGCATCATCAACCAAAGTATTTTTAGCGGCTTCATCGAAAACCACTGGCTTTTCCTGTTGCTGCTGCTGCTGATATTATTTTTTAAAGTAGTAGCTACAAGCACTACCACGGGCATTGGTGGGGTGGGGGGCATTTTTGCCCCGTCACTGTTTATGGGTGGCATCACCGGTTTTTTCACCTCCCGCCTCATTAATACAGTATCCTCTTTTTCGGTTTCTGAAAGTAATTTTTCGCTGGTAGGTATGGCCGGCATCATGGCTGGTGTGATGCACGCGCCACTCACGGCCATCTTTCTCATTGCCGAAATTACCGGCGGCTACGAGCTGTTTACTCCTTTGATAATTACAGCCGCCATTTCCTATATGACCATTATTTATTTTGAACCCCATTCGATCTACACCAAACACCTGGCAGAGCGTGGCGAGCTTTTAACGCACAACAAAGACAAGGCGGTGCTTTCGCTGATGAATGCCCGCAAGCTCATCGAAACCAATTTTATAAGTATCCATCCCAATGCTACCCTGGGCGATCTGGTAAAAGTGATTTCAAAATCTACACGAAACCTTTTTCCGGTGGTGGATGATCATGATAATTTTGCCGGAGTTATCATTATGGACAAAATCCGCGACATCATTTTTAAGCCTGAATTATACGAAACTACGCATGTACGCGATCTTATGATTGTGCCCGAAATCACCGTTGACCCGAACGAGATGATGGAAGATGTGGTGAAGAAATTCCAGAAATCAGCAATATTTAACCTGCCGGTACTTGCCGATGGTAAGTACCTTGGGTTTATTTCGCGTGCCAACGTTTTTTCGGCCTACCGCCATTTGCTCAAAGAGTTTTCTGACGATTGATTTCCAATTCCGTCAACTATTCCCGTTTTTTATTAATAAATGAGCAACTGTTCTGCTTCGTCTGCCGTGGATACAGGAGTTTGGCACTGTTGGTTGTTACACACGAATATCCGTGTCTTTCCCTCAGGAGCGCGACCCTGAAAAAGCGGCAGGTTACTTTTATCTTTTAATCTGAAAATCATCTTTGCAGGATATGCATTTCGATAAAGCACATCAG
Organism: uncultured Lentimicrobiaceae bacterium; assembly: GCA_964612515.1. Taxonomy (GTDB): domain Bacteria; phylum Bacteroidota; class Bacteroidia; order Bacteroidales; family 4484-276; genus SABY01. The sequence goes on from CAZTCX010000104.1 coordinate 11,142, forward strand.
CGGTAGCATCCGGATTTTTGTCGCTAACCACAACTTCGTAATGATTATTAAGTTGGTAAAAATAACCAATCGCCCAGTTGGCAAACGATGCCGGATGGCTTTGGATACGATCCGTCAGGTTGCGGGTCATGTTGGCTGCAACTTTAGCATAATGACTGCTTCCATAAATTCCGGCAAGTTTAAAAAGTACCGTCGCCATCAGCGAATTGGAAGAGGCGATTACGTTATCATAAAGCTCTTTTTTTCGTGCCACCAAATCCTGACTGCTGTTGTGGGTAAACCAGAACATGCCATCGGCGGGATCATGAAAATGCTGCAGCGCATAGTCGGCCAGTTTGCGGGAATAATCTGCCCATATTTCATCGCCGGTAACCTGAAACAACTCAATGGCCGCATCGGCCATGCCGGCGTAGTCTTCCAGAAAGCCGTTGATGGTTGCCACACCTTTTTTATAATTGTGCAATAGATGGCCATCGGGCTGCGTCATTTTATTGTGGATAATTGTGGCTGCTTTTACAGCAGCTTCCAGATAGCGTTTGTTATCAGCCAATACCGAGAGTTGCGCCAGCGCTTTTATTGTCAGGGCGTTCCAGGAGGTGAGCGATTTGTCATCCAATCCCGGACGCGTGCGTTTACTCTTTGCGTCAAGCAAATTAATACGAGCCTTCTCCAGCTTTTCACGAAAATGATCTTTATCAATTCCTCTTTTGCTGGCAAAATCATCAACCGACCATGGACGCACCAAAATATTCTTATCATCCTCCCAAAAACCTTGTGCACCTACGCCATAAAATTCGGCAACTATTTCAGAATCCTCTCCGAGTACTTTGTCAAATTCCTGACGTGTCCATACATAATATTTCCCTTCTTCGCCCTCGCTATCGGCGTCGAGTGCCGAATAGAAAATACCTTCGGGAGAAGTAAGTTCGCGCAGAATAAAGTCGGCGGTTTCGGTGGCGATGGTCAGGTATTCGTTTTTTCCGCTGTAGCGAAATGCTTCAACATAAACTGTAATAAGCTGCGCATTGTCGTAAAGCATCTTTTCGAAATGAGGCACTTTCCAGGCTGCGTCCACCGAGTAGCGCGCAAAGCCTCCACCCAACTGATCATAAATGCCTCCCGCAGCCATGCGATCAAG
>CAZTCX010000105.1:0-8974 GCA_964612515.1 uncultured Lentimicrobiaceae bacterium
GACAAACCGTCAATAAGGCTAAAACCGTCAAACCGACAAAATTTCCCCAGCCTAAATTAATGCTTGGAAGAAATTGAACTGTAGTTTTGTTGGTTCGGTTTGTTGCGAACTAAATAAAGATATTAGTTTTGCCAGCTCATTACGAACAAAACAAAAAATAATGACTACAGAAGAACGGGTAATAAAACAACGTGAGGTGGTGGAGCAGTTTGGACGCCATTTCGACAAGGAAGGTTTTCAGCCTATTGCCGGTCGCATCCTGGGCCTGCTACTGGTGATGGATAAGGAATTATACACCTTCGATGAGATTATTGATGAACTGCAAATCAGCAAAAGCTCGGCAAGCAACGCTTTGCGAAATCTTGAAATACGCGGCGACATCGAATACATCACGCTGCCCGGCGACCGCAAACGCTACTTTAGATTTCGAAAGCAAAACGCGGGAGCGATCATTGAAGTCATGGAAAAAAAACTGAACAATCTTCGTGAACTTACCGGTACCATTCTCGAATTGAAAGCCGATCAGCAATCAGAAAATGCCATTTATCTGCAAGAAATGCAACGCTCGTTGTGCGTATTTCTGGAAAGCATTGCCGAATCGAAATTAAAATTACAACAGAAAGATTAATCCTTGAAATGTCTAAGTCAAAAAAATCAAAACCAAGTGTTCATTATGAATTTTAAAATATTAATAACAACTTCTTTTTTACTAATGGCCACCATGTTGTGGGCGCAGGAAAAAAAGACGTATGTGTTTTCGTTGCAGGAGGCGCAGGAATATGCTGTGGCCAACAACAAAACGCTAAAGATCGCGCGCAGCCAGGCAGTGCTGAGCGACAAGCAGGTGGACGAAGCCATTGCCAGCGGGTTACCTCAGATAAACGGAGCGTTGGATTACAACACCAACTTTAACTATGAGCTCAATTTCAATCCCGGCGGAGGCCCCACCGAACCACCCGATATTAACTATTCCTTGCTGGATGCCGGCGATTTTGAAATCCTTAAACTTCTTCAACAAATGTCGGCTGCATCAGAAGGAGGAGCCATTGTGCTCGAAGACCGTACCAATGCTTCGGTGCAGGTTTCGCAGTTGTTCTTTAGCGGTCAATACTGGTCGGGCATCAAGCTGGCCAAAATTGGGCGCAACATCGCCGAGAAAAACATCAACCTAACGGCACTCGACATAAAAGAAAGCGTGGTGGATACCTATTATCTGGTTCTTATTACCGAAAGATATTTGAGCATTATCGACGAAAACATCAGTAACCTGGAAGAGGTTTACAAGCACACTTCTGATATGGCTTACGCCGGATTGGCTGAGCAAACCGATGCCGATCAGATAAAGGTAAACCTTTCGCAGGTGAAAAATTCCAAAAAAGCCATGGACCGTAATCTGCAGCTCAACTTCAACATGATGCGGTTTCTGTTGGGATTAGAAACTGATGAAGAGGTGGTACTTACCGAAAACATCGACGATCTGCTGCCGGGGCTTGAGCAGCAAAGTCTGGCCACCCCAAGTCTGGACATGGAACAAAATCCATCGTATCAGATCATGCTGGAGCAGGAAGCGATGAGCGAGAAAAGCATCGATTTCGAAAAGTGGGCTTACGCTCCCACGCTCACGGGTTTTTATAGCTATACCAAAAAATTGATGACTTCCGGTTTCGACCTCAGCCCTAACAATGTGGCGGGATTAAGCCTTTCTGTGCCGCTCTTCAGCGGCGGAACCCGCTCCTCACGCGTAAGCCAGGCCAAAATACAGCTTGACCAAACACGTCTCAACAGAGAGCAACTCGAAGAGCAACTAAAACTGCAGGATCGGCAGCTCACCTACAACCTCAACAGTGCCTACGAAAACTATCTGACGCAAAAGGAAAGTGTGGTGGTGGCAAAACGGGTGTACCAAAGTATCAACAACAAATACCGCCAGGGACTGCTCTCAAGCCTCGACCTCACGCAGGCCAACACCAATTATCTGCAGGCCGAAAACAACTACATCACCTCCATCATGGATTTATTAAAATCGAAACTTGCACTGGATAAACTTTATAACAATTTGTAATCTTATGAAAAGATATTTGAAGAAATTAACAACCAACAGCCTCATTCCCATCCGCTTATTGGTTTTTGTGGCAGCTACTGCTTTCGTCGTAACCAGTTGCAAGCAGGAAAGCAACAAGGGTGGAGCCGCCGCCGCTACCATCGAAACCGAACGCACATTCCCGGTAACGGTAACGCCTATTGCCCTGCAGGCCATCGACCAGACGATAGAATACACCGCCGACCTGAAAGCTTTTGAAGAAGTGCATTATGCTCCGGCTGCACCGGGACGCATCAACAAAATCTATGTGGAAATTGGCAGCCAGGTAACCAAAGGACAAAAACTTGCCGAGATGGATCAGACGCAACTGGTTCAGGCACGTACCCAACTGGCTAACGCGAAGTTTAACTTTAGCCGCATCGACACGCTCTATCAGTTGGGCAGCATCTCCGAGCAACAATACGAACAAGCCAAAACGCAATATGAACTGGCTACATCGAATGTGGATTACCTTACGGAAAATACTACGTTGGTGTCGCCCATCAACGGAATCGTAACTGCAAAATATTACGAAAATGGTGAACTTTATTCGGGAGCACCCAACACGCCCGCCGGCAAGGCAGCCATTGTGTCGCTCATGCAGATCAATCCACTAAAGGCATTCGTGAGCGTTGCGCAAAGCTATTTTCCGGAAATAACCACCAATCAGCAGGCGGTAGTCACCACCGCCATCTATCCCGACAAGGAGTTCCACGGCAAAGTTTATCGGATACATCCCACCATCGATGCCGCCACACGCACTTTTCAGGTGGAGATATTGGTAGAAAATGATTCGCGGATTTTAAGACCGGGAATGTTTGTCAACATCGATCTTACCCTGCAGGAAGCAGAAGCAGTGGTAGTTCCGGCCATCTCGGTGCTGAAGCAGGAAGGCACCAACAACCGGTATGTTTTCCTGGCCGAAGACGGTGTTGCCCGGCAGGTACAGGTAGAAATCGGCAAGCGGATCGACGACAAGTTGGAACTAAAAGCCAACGGGATAAAGCCCGGCGCACAGCTCATCGTAAAAGGACAAGCCAACCTGATGAACGGATCGAAGATAAAAATCGTAAGTGAGTAAGTCCATTTTTCATCAAAACAACAAAAGCATTTATTTTTAAAAAATAAGGAGTTCCTATGAGTATTTACGGGAGTGCGGTAAAAAAACCGATTACCACCTTTATGATATTTCTGGCTGTGATGATCTTTGGCGTTTATTCGCTTGTAAAGCTGCCGGTGGACATGTATCCGGAGATCGACTTTCCGGCTATCACAGTATTTACGACCTACAACGGCGCCAGTGCATCCGACATCGAGGTCAATATTTCGCGGCCTATCGAAGACGCGCTCAACAGCATCGACAACCTCAAAGAGATCACCTCGCAGTCGCGCGACAATATCTCTGTGGTTTCGCTGGAATTTGAATACGAAACCGACCTGAACGAAGCTGCCAACGACATCCGCGATGCCATTGCTTTTGTAGAAAGTCAGCTTCCTGACGCGGCCGACAAGCCTACTATTTTCAAGTTCAACTCCAGCATGTTTCCCATCCTGATGTTTGCCATCACCGCCGACGAAAGCTACGAAGGGCTGGAGAAGCTGCTCGACGAAAAAATTATCAACCCACTCAACCGCGTCGAAGGCATTGGCTCAGTTGAACTTGTTGGGACACCCATCCGCGAAATCACCATAGAGGTCAATCCACGGAACCTCGAAGCCTACAACATCACCGTGGAACAAATAGGCGATGTGCTGCGCGCAGAAAATATGAATTTGCCTGCGGGCAATATCAAAATGGGACAGATGGATTATGCCCTGCGCGTGGAAGGTGAGTTTAAGCAAAGCGATTACATCAAAAATATCGTCCTCGGCAACTTCAACGGGCAAAGCATCTATCTGAAAGATGTGGCCACCGTGCGCGACTCGATTAAAGAACGCACCGTGGACGAAAAGATAAATGGCAAGCAGGGCGTGCGACTGATGGTGATGAAACAATCGGGTGCCAACTCGGTGAAAATTGCCAACAAGGTAAATGCACGTCTCGACAAGCTGCGCCTGACATTACCTGCCGACATACAGATACAAAAGGTGTTCGACTCCAGCGAATTTATCTCCGGCTCGATCGATAACCTTACTAAGGCACTGATGTACGCCTTGTTTTTTGTGGCACTTGTAGTGTTTATCTTCCTGGGACGGTGGCGCGCTACATTCATCATCGTGCTCACCATTCCTATCTCGCTCATCGTATCATTTATTTATCTGAAAATAATTGGCAGTTCCATCAACATCATTTCGCTCTCGGCGCTCTCGATAGCCATCGGGATGGTGGTGGACGATGCCATTGTGGTTCTCGAAAATATCACCAAGCACATCGAACGGGGTGCCAGTCCGCGCGAAGCTGCCATTTATGCTACCAACGAAGTATGGCTTGCCGTTATCGTTACCACGCTGACCATTGTGGCAGTATTCTTCCCGATGACGCTCATCAGCGGCATGACTGGCGTACTGTTTCGCGAGCTCGGTTGGATTGTGAGCATCACGGTAGTTGTATCTACACTTACTGCTATTTCGCTTACGCCAACGCTTAGCGCATTGATGCTAAGAATTAGAGACCGTAAGACAAAGCCACGCAAATGGAGTTACGATAACATGATCCTGCCGCTTTTTGATAAGTTGGATGCATGGTACGGTCGCACGCTGCAATGGAGCATCCACCATAAATCTTTCATTATCATCATTTCGTTTGCAATATTTATTGGCTCACTTTTTCTTATCCCACGGCTCGGAACAGAGTTTATGCCGCAAAGCGACGAAGGACGACTTTCGGTGGAAGTAGAGTTGCAGGCGGGTACGCGTTACGAAAAATCAGTCGAACTGGCCCGTCGTATTGACAAAATCCTCAGCGATTATCCGGAGGTGACGCTCATTTCTACCTCTGCCGGTAATGATGCCGAAGGAGGCCTGATGGCGATATTTCAATCCACCGGTAGCAACATTATCAACTTTACCATACGTCTGGCTGACCTCGAAGACCGCAAACGATCGGTATGGGACATTGCCGAGCAGTTGCGCACCCAGCTCAAAGAGTTCCCGGAAATCACACACTATAAGGTAAATACCGGCGGGGGCGGCATGGGAATGGGCGGGAACACTGTGGATGTGGAAATATATGGTTACAACATCGACCAGACAACTTTGCTGGCCAATGACTTGTCAGACAAGTTTCAGGATATCCCCGGCGCCCGCGACATTACCATCAGCCGCGAAAAGGCACGCCCCGAACTACGTGTAGAACTCGACAGAGAAAAAATGTCGGCGGTTGGCCTCAATACAGCCATGGTATCGACGGCGCTTTATAATCGTGTTGCCGGGCTGGTTGCTACAAAGTTTCGCGAAGAGGGCGATGAATACGACATCCGGGTCCGATTCAAGGAAGATTATCGCAACAGCATCACCGACATTCAAAATATAGCACTAAAAACTTTTTCCGGTCAAATGGTAAAGCTGGGCGAAGTAGGCACCATTACCGAATATTGGTCGCCGCCAAATATCGAGCGCAAGCGCCGCGAACGTATCGTGAAGGTCTCGGTATCTCCCTACAAAACCTCGTTGGGCGAGCTGGCTACAAGTATTCAAAAGGTTATTGATAAAGAAGATATTCCGCGTGATTTGCTCATCGAGGTAGGCGGCACCTACAAAGATCAGCAGGAAGGCTTTATGGATATTGCCATGCTTTTGGTGCTCAGCCTTATTCTGGTTTACATCGTCATGGCCTCGCAATTCGAATCGCTCAAGATGCCTTTCATCATCATGTTTTCCATTCCTTTTGCCTTCACGGGCGTCATCCTGGCGCTATACCTCACCGGCACCACCCTTAGCATTATAGCAGCGCTGGGTGCGGTAATGCTGGTAGGCATTGTGGTAAAAAACGCCATCGTGCTGGTGGATTACATCAACCTGATGCGCGACCGTGGTTACGAGCTCGACAAAGCCATTGTGATGTCGGGGCAAAGCCGACTGCGCCCTGTGCTTATGACGGCATTTACCACCATTCTGGGGATGATGCCACTGGCGCTGAGTACCGGCGAAGGAGCCGAAATATGGAGCCCCATGGGTATCTCGGTGATTGGTGGTCTGGTATTTTCTACGATCATCACCATGGTTATTGTGCCAGTAGTTTACCGCTCTTTTGCCAGCCGTGGCGAGCGCAACAAGAAGAAAAAGCTAAATAAGAAATTTGCTTTTTTAGATGAATAGTTTTGGTTTAAAAAAAACTGAGCCTCTGCCATGGGGTTCAGTTTTGTTTTTTATTAATAAAGAAAAAATATACAGATGAAAGCGATAATGATAGTTTACAACCAGGCGCACACCGAAAAGATAGAATACCTGCTGGATCAAAATGGAATTAGCGGTTACACCAAATGGAATGATGTGGTGGGGCGTGGGACCAATACCGGCGAGCCACGACTGGGAACGCACACCTGGCCCGAAATGAACTCCGCCACGCTGGCCATCGTGGAAGACGATAAAGTTGCACCGCTGCTGGAAAGACTCAAAAAGCTCGACAACTTCAACACTGAAGTGGGGCTAAGGGCTTTTGTTTGGGAAATCCTACAAAGCTATTAGCAGCAGTTTGCCAGGCTACGCCCGGATTGTCGTTTGACATTAATTTGATACAAAAGAAGCAATCAACATTTTAACCCTCCACGCCTCCAACGGCTACGCGGGGTTTTTCTTTGCGCACGGTGGCTCCCATCACAAGTCCGGCGCTGATAATCACCAGGTTTTTGATGATGTATTGTCCTTCAAGCGTGGGCGCATACGGGATGCGGGTAAAGACTTCGTCAGGGAAAAGGAAAACGGGGCTAAGGGTTCCCAGCATCTGTGCAAAAAGCAGCAGCAACGTAACGCGCATGTAAACCCCCGTGAGCAAGCCGATGCCAATGAGCACTTCCCATGAGGCCAACAAATAAATGGAGATGCTGCCCGGAATCAGGCCGAAGGTGAGCAGGTCGATGGTGCGAATGGCCAAATCCTGCGCCGGACTATGGCCGGGGAAAAATTTCAATATCCCAAACCAGAAAAAAATTATACCTACGCTAAGCCGCAGCAGCAGCAGGCCATATTTCGACATCCAGGCGGTGATGAGTTTATCAATATTTTCGAAGGTGGAATTATCGTGATTATTCATAGTCGGTTGTTTTGTGTTTCAATCACAACAACCAACCTGAACAATGGTTTGGCCAATCGACAAGCACACACTTTTGGGATCATTTCCCGTGCGGCCAGGCAAGCAGCAGGGTATAGAACCGCAGAGGCGCTGAGACGCTGAGGATTATTCTGTTTTTCCTTTCTCTGCGTCTCTGCGACTCCGCGGTTAATCCTTTTTCTTTCTTTTCTCTGCGTCTCCGCGATTCCGCGCGTAATTCTGCTTCCTTTCTCCGCTTCTCTACGTCTCTATGTCTTTCCTTCTCTGAGTCTCTGCTTCTCTATGTCTCTGCTTCCCTACGTCTCTAAGTCTCTAATTTTCTGCGTCTCCGCGATTCCACGGTTATCCTAAACATCAAATATTTTTCCCTTCTTCTGATTTAAACTTCCCTGCCACCACTGTTAGCAGCAGCAAAATGATTAAGGCAGAGACCGCACCTGTATAAAATGCGGCAGCCATGCCAGCGATAGCATAAACCAATCCTGTGATCACGGGTCCGAGAGTTTGACCAAGCCGTAGCACCATTCCGTTTACCGACATAAAAGCAGCACGGTATTGTGTGGGAACACTGCCGGCCAAAAGCGTTTGAATTCCTGGAATATTAATACCCTGAGCAATACCAAAGATGGCTGCCGGAAACAACATCATCCACTTGCTGCCCATAGTCGGGATTATCAGCATACTAACAACATACAAAGAATTGGCAACGAGCAGCATTGGCTTATAACGAAATCGCGCCGCCAGCCGCCCCAGGTTGAGCGATACTGCAGCGGTGGTAACTGAACCAAACGATAAGATGAGACCTATTTCCCAGGCTTCGGCGCCAAAACGCTCGTTGAGCAGCAGCGGCAGATAGGTAAGGAACGAGCCGTACAATATTATAAAAGTGAAAATGCTCACCAGGAAGAGCGCGATGACGTTGCGGTTTTTCAGATAGCCAGCCACACCGCGCAGATACGTTTTAAAAGGTTGCATTGCTCCCGGCTTTGGCGTATGCATGCGGAACACAATCCAAAGTCCAACCGGCACGGCAAGTATCGGAAGGTAAAAAGGAAAATACCAGCCAAGCATGGCCAACGCGCCACCAATGGCAGGATAGGCTGCGGTGCCAATGCTCAGCACGCTGGCGTTGGCACCCATGGCAGTAGCCCGTTGGCGCCCCTCGTAGAAATCGCCCACCAGCGTCACGTTGATGGAGCCCAAGCTGGCTGCGCCCACACCCTGAAAAAACCGAAATACCAATAGCCAGGAGAAATCTCGCGTAAAGCCGCAGGCTACTCCGGCAGCGGCAAACAAAAATAACGACGGCACCACCACGGTCTTTCGTCCGTAGCGGTCGGCCAGCACACCCAGAAACGGATTTAGAAAAATGCCTGGCAGCGTAAACATGGTAATAAGCAATCCCACCTGCTGATTGCTGATGCCAAACACCTGACTGATACGCGGAAACACCGGCGTAATGGAAGCAACGCCCATCACGGCGATGAGTGTGATAGAGAAGATCATCTGCAGCTTCTCCTGAAATATCAATCGTTGTGGAGATTGGGACATGGGGTTGTCGGGTTGTCAGGTATCAGTTGGATCGCAGCCCCGGAAAGGATGCAACCCTAGTCAGAGCAGGTGTTAATCGTTGATCGTTAATGGTTAATTGTTAATCGTAAATCGTCCTTCGTAAATCGTCCTTC
>CAZTCX010000105.1:9074-11968 GCA_964612515.1 uncultured Lentimicrobiaceae bacterium
TCGTAAATCGTCATTCGTAAATCGTTCATTGCTAATCGTAAATCGTCCTTCCTAAATCGTAATTCGAAAATCGTCATTCGAAAATCGTCCTTTCTAAAACTTCCTGGCCACGGCCATCAGCTTGAAAAACCATTTTGGCAGCGGCTTAATTTGTCCGCGTTTTTTCAGGTTGAGATACAAGCCCAGCTTTTTCATGATGGGGAGTTTATGTGTTTCCACAAATTCTATGAGGGAACCGTCGGGGTCTTCGATGTATCCGAAATGGCCGGCTGCCTCGCCCATATCAAAACTATCAGAGCTGTCAGAACTATCAGAACTATCGACTGTAAAAGCATGTCCTGCTGCAGCACATTCTTTGCGCAAAGCATCCATGCCAACGATATCAAAACAAACGTGAATATATCCCAGGTCGCCCCACAGGCGGTCGTCGAAGATTCGGCGCGGCTTGCGATCCAGCGCCTGCACCAGCTCCAGGGTGCTGTCTCCCAGCAGCGGACTAAAAGCACCGCCGCGTGGCAGATGATGCCCCAGCAAAACCCGACGATAACGTTCATTATCACCATCGAGCACTTGCCAGTCTTCAAAAACTCCGCTTTGGTCATAAATAATTTTGTCGTAGCCCAGGATATTTTTATAAAAATCGATGCTTCGCTGCATGTCGCTTACGCCGATGATAAGACCCGAGCTGCCACCCGTGAGTTTCTTTTGCTGCAGCAGCCATTGGTGTCCCTGCTCTATCTGGAAAAGATTGTTGTAGGGGTCTTTCATAAAAAAATAACGACTTCCGTCGGGCGCTTTCATTATCGGCGAAAGCACATTGAGCTTTGCACTTGTAAAGTCGGCATGTACTTTATCTAGATCGGGAGATTTTATTTTACATGCAAAAAAGCCCAGGTCACCGGGTTGTAGCTTAAATGTCGCCGACACAGGCGTGCGTTGTTTGTATTGCCAAATCTCGAAACCACCACCACCTTTCATATTGTAGGTGAGGATGGCATGGCGCTGCTGCGGCTTGTTGTCGGTGTAACGCTGCATCAGTCCGGCCATAGCGGCTTCATCAAAAATGGCGACGTCGTAACCAAAATATTTGCTGTACCAGTCGCGTGCCTGGTACACATCTGACACCCCGATGCCGATCTGCTGGATGCCTGCTATAGTCTTTGTCATGTTCGTTGCGTTTGCTTGTTGACGAGTTTGTAATAGAGTGCCGGCAGCCACCGTCTAATTCTGGCCATGAGGATTTCGGTGCCACCGATGAGTTTTTCTTTTTTCTTTTTGTTAATAGCTTTGGCTATTTGGCGGGCACAATTCTCCGCGCTGATGCCGCCAGCCTGTCCGTCGTCCATTTTACCGTGGCTGGTTCCGTCAGCTTTTAACGAATGAAATGAAATATTCGTTTGCACCCTTCCGGGTAAAATCATTGTTACAACAATCTTATCGTGGTGGTGCTCGGCGCGCAGCGTTTCAAAATAGCCATGCAGTGCATGCTTGGCAGCAGAATACGACGAACGCAGCGGCCATCCAAACTTTCCAACAATGGAACTTACCACCACCAGATGCCCGCGCTGCTGCCGGATCATCACCGGCAGAACAGCTTTAGCCAAAGCTACGGTTCCGAAATAATTGATTTCCATCAACCGACGCTCAACGGCAGCAGGCGTTTCCAAAGATTTCGAGCGCTGACTGATGCCGCCGTTGAGGATGAGCAGGTCGATGGTGCCAAAAGCAGTAACCACCTGATCCACTTCACCGGAATAATCACTATTTTTTTCCAGGTCGAGCGGCAACACCAACACGTCGGCAGTATAAGGTTTACACTGCTGCTCGACTTCCCGTAGTCCTTCAAGGTTTCGCGAAGAAAGCACCAGCCGGGCACCTGTGCTGGCATAGTATAAAGCCAACGCCCGCCCGATACCAGACGAAGCGCCTGTAATCCAGATGGTGTTGTTGGTAGGTTTCACAAATGACACGTTTATTGTTTTTTATTCCTACGCAGTTTATTGCGGTTTACGGGATGCCGGGCGTCGGCTTTTTTGCTGATAGCCGCCATGAGCCTGCGGTGGCTTGTTTCGTGGGGAACGGTTTCCAAAAGATTCAGTGCGTACCGGAGTTTCTTCTACGGAGCCATCGTCAGGGAAAGGATGATGGGCTACCACATGAATTTGTTGGGCGATAAGTTTTTGAATATCGCGCAGGTAGGGTTTCTCCTCAGCGTCGCAAAAGGATAACGAGATGCCAGCGGCACCGGCACGGCCAGTTCGGCCAATACGGTGCACGTAAGTTTCCGGGACATTGGGCAGGTCATAATTGATCACGTGTGAAATATCATCCACATCGATACCACGGGCTGCAAGATCGGTGGCAATCAAAACATTGGTACTGCCACTCTTGAAATCTCCTAATGCCTTCTGCCGCGCACTCTGCGACTTATTTCCGTGGATGGCGTCGGCGTTGATGTTGGCTTTTGCCAAAAGTTTTACGATTTTATTAGCGCCATGCTTGGTACGCGAAAATACCAGCGCCGAGCTTACCGATTCCGTTTGGAGCAGATGTACCAACAGGTTGGTTTTTTCTTTTTTATTAACAAAATAAACGGCTTGCTCTACTTTTTCGGCGGTAGTCTGCTCGGGCATAATGTCGATTCGTTGCGGGTTTCCCAATATTTTTCGCGAAAGCGTAATAATATCGGGTGGCATGGTAGCCGAGAAAAATAGCGACTGGCGGCGACGTGGCAGTTTGTCGATAATCTTGCGGATGTCGTGGATGAAACCCATGTCGAGCATGCGGTCAGCTTCGTCGAGCACAAAATACTGGATGTGCTGCAGCGAGATAAAACCCTGCTGCATGAGGTCGAGCAAGCGGCCGGGTGTGGCCACCAGCACTTCTACACCACG
>CAZTCX010000106.1:0-4886 GCA_964612515.1 uncultured Lentimicrobiaceae bacterium
GTTGGATTTTGTGTCAGTAGGGCGGGAGCAAAAGAATGAAGGAATTACTAACCTTGCTCTTTTAGACCGTAAAAAATATGCTGAGGTGTTCTTTACAAAAAGTGCGAGCACACTTGGTTACCGGTTAATCTTATCTCTCACAAAAAATGTGCTCGCTGCTCCAAGTAGCATTAGCACTCCGGCCATGTACAAGGCCTTGATGGGATCGCCATCGAAGAAATATTTCAAAATCAGACCACTGAAAATTCCGTTGATGATTTGGGGAATAGTGATCGACATATTGAACAATCCCATAAACACCCCCATTTGTTTTGCAGGAAGAGAAGAGGCCAGCATGGCGTAGGGCATGGCAAGAATGCTTCCCCAGGCAATGCCTACGCCAATCATCGGAATCCAGAGTAAATGATGATCGGAAATAAGCGCGAAGGACAGAAAGGACAAGCCGCCGATGGTTAATGCGATAGCGTGGGTTGGCTTGCGCCCAATAACTTTGGCGACTTTGGGAAGCGAAAGGGCGATCACTGCTGACACACCATTATAAATCCCAAATAAAATCCCAACCCAGTTTCCGGCATACTGGTATTCGGCCGAATTGGGGTCGGTGGTTCCGAAATAATGCTGAGCAATGGCTGGTGTGGTATAAACCCACATGGAAAACAGCGCAAACCATGAGAAAAACTGAACCAACAAAAGCTGCCACATTGTGGGAGGGATTTTAAACTTTTGCTTGATTTCCGATTCATCACCCTCCTCATCATAAAACTCGGGCGGATATTCCTTGGTGGTTGAAACCGTCCAGATAATGGAAGAAATTAATACTACAGCACCAAAATAAAACGACCATGTAACATTTTGCGGCACTAATCCTTTTGCTTCGGCTTCGGTGGAAAAACCCAGGAAATTCCCTAAAATGTAGGGCAGCCAGGAACCAATCACAGCACCGATACCGATTAGTAATGTTTGCATAGAAAACCCAAGGGTATGCTGCTCGTTAGGCAACTTGTCGGCAACCAATGCCCTAAAAGGCTCCATGGAGATATTGATAGAAGCATCCATAATCATCAGCAAGCCACCACCAACAAACATGGGAGCAATGTAACCTGCCAGGGCTGGTGCATTGGGCATAAGCACAAGTGCTATACTGGTGAGGAAAGCCCCAACCAAAAAGTAGGGCCTTCTGCGACCAAAGCGGTTCCAGGTACGATCGCTGAAATATCCGATTATGGGCTGCACAACCATCCCGGTGATGGGTGCCACCAACCAAAACCACGACAGATGCTCTACCTCCGCACCAAAGGTTTGCAAGATGCGTGAAGCATTGGCATTTTGCAATGCAAATCCAAACTGGATTCCCAAAAATCCAAAACTCATATTCCAAATTTGCCAAAACGAGAGGCGTGGTTTTCGTGCCATTTTTTTAAACTCCTTATTATTTCTGTTGTTGCTTTGCGGCGGGCAAATGTAGCAGAAAAAGCCTTTTATGCTATTTTTGACCCCTTTAAAACGAAATCTTTAAAAGCTTTGCAGCATGAAGTTTAAGTTTACTTTGCGTAATGTTATTTTTGTGATCAACCTCCTCATTCTGGGGTTGCTTACGCCGATTGTCCTGGTGCCGGCGCTGCTTGCCTATCTTGTAAGGGCACATAAGTTTGCCGACCGCTACACCAACGCCATGAGTTCGTTTTATGCGCGACAGATGCTTTTTGTTGGCGGTGCCAAAGTAAAAATTCATGGGTTGCAAAATTTACCTGCAAGCAATCGGTTGTGTTTTGTGAGCAACCATCAGGGACTTGCTGACATCCCGCTTATCGTAGGATTTATCCCAAAAACGATAGGTTTTATTGCTAAAAAAGAGCTGGGACGTGTTCCGTTTCTCAACGTTTGGATGCGCGCTATGCATTGTCTTTTGATCGATCGGAAAAACATACGGCAGTCGCTCACCATCATCGAGCGCGGCAGCCTTCAGATACAGCAGGGACACCCGATGGTAATATTTCCGGAAGGCACGCGAAGCCGTAGCCGGCGCATGGGAACTTTCAAGCCCGGAGCTTTCAAACTTGTGATTGGAGCCAACGCCATTGCTGTGCCGCTCACCATCGACGGCACCTATAAAATTGTGGAGGCAACCGGAAAAATCACCCCTGTCACCGTGCAGCTTACCATCCATTCGCCGGTGGATGTGAGCACACTAAGCGAAGAGCAAAAGAAGACGCTACACAGCGATTTTGCGCAAATCATCGCTTCGGCATTAAAATAAAAAATTACGATTTTCGAATGACGATTTCCGAGGGACAATTAACAATTAACGATTAACGATTTAAAGGGATATCGAATATCCAATATCGAATTTTGAATGTTGAAGTGGTTCTTTGTGGACAACCCGACAACCTTATTTCACCCGCGTCCAGTAGGTAGTTCGGCCCAACAGCGATATGCCGATGTAACCACGCACCTTTAGCTTGTCTTTGGTTTTGTCGGTAAACTCCATATAGCAGCTATAGGTTTTGCCGCTTTTAGGATCGTAAACGGTGCCGCTTTCCCATTCATCACCGCCGTCGAAAACGAAATCAGAAAGTAATTGCAATCCCATCAAAGGACGTTTTTTTAGCTCATTATCCGGGTTTTTAGTGTCGAGTTTGGCTTTGCCGGTTGCCGGGTCGATGGGCGTTTTGAGCCAAATAATTTTGCCATAATATTTTCCGCCGCGGTTCTCGATTTCTACATGGGCATCTTTGTCTTCGTTGAGCCAGGTGCCGTTGATGTCGTTTCCGGCAACTTGAGCTACAGCAATGCGAGGTGATAAGGCAAGTGCAAGCATTATTATCATAATGATGCCGAGGGAACGTGTTCTGTTTTTGGTCATTGTTTTTGTTTATTTATTAAAAAAAATAGAAGAATCGTAAAACAAGGGTTAAGGCAAAAAGTTTGTAATCTCCAAAATGCAACGTACTTAGTTTTACTCTTTGTAATTTTTGACATTGGGATTTATTTGTCTTTTGTCTTTTTCCTTTTGTCTTTTTTTATAATCTCCAATCAATTTCGCTGATGCCATGCTGCTTCAGGTAATCGTTGGTTTTGGAAAAATGATGATTGTCAAAAAAACCCCGACTTGCCGAAAGTGGCGAAGGATGTGGCGAGGTGAGGATGCAGTGTTTGCTGGCGTCGATAAGGCGTTGCTTGTTGATGGCATAATTTCCCCACAGCAGAAACACCAGATTGTCGCGCTGGGTGGCGAGTTTTTGGATGGCTGCGTCGGTAAAAGTCTCCCAGCCTTTGTTTTGGTGTGAGCCGGCTACTCCTGCCCGCACGGTAAGCGTTGCGTTGAGCAGCAACACGCCTTGTTCGGCCCACCGGCTCAGATCGCCATGCGCCGGGATGGGCAAACTCAGGTCGCTGTGTAGTTCTTTAAAAATATTAACCAGCGACGGCGGCGGTGCCACGCCCTGCATCACCGAGAAACAAAGTCCATGCGCCTGACCCGGGCCATGATACGGATCCTGTCCGAGGATTACCACTTTTACCTTTTCAAAAGGGGTAAGATTGAAAGCCTTGAAAATGTTTTTCCCATCTGGATACACCCGGTGCTGCTGGCGCTCCTGAATTAGAAATTCTTTGAGTTGCGCAAAATAGGGCGCCTGGAAATGCTCATCAAGAGCAGCTCCCCAGCCCGGCTCTATCGTTGGATTAACAGTGGTCATGGTAGCTAAAAGTTTAATAGCGGGTAAATCATCATTTATAAAATCGTTGGCAATATTATGTTTAAAATTCTGTTTATTAGAAAAAATTGCAAATGCCGCCCCTTACCGGGCAATAATTAACACATGATGCGTACAAGTATGAAAAAAGTATCGAGAATGATTGTTTTGATGGCAGCCCTGATTATGCTGGGATATGTAATGAATGCCTGTAAATCGACCCAGGATTGCTCGGCATACGGTGAGGTAAAAAAATACCAGAAGGAAGTTAGGCCCTAATATTTCCGTTCATTTGCGGGGCTAAAGAAAATCAACCCTCTATGTTTAGGAATGTTTTTACAATAATGTTGATGATGCTCTTTGCCGCCGGGTCACCGGCGCTGAAGGCGCAGCAGGCTACGGAGGTTCCCTTCGACCAGATCGACACGATCCTGAACAAAGTGATCCTGAAACGTGAAATGATGGGTGGCGTCATGGCACATACTGCCGGCTGGGGTCTCATTTTCCGCAAGGCCTATAATCAAAACTATTTCGTTAAAAATGTGTGGGAGATCGAGTTTTTCGGTATCCGTGACCCTAAGCAGGTGCGCATCAATTATTATGGTGCCTACTATAGCGATGCCAACAGTTACGTGTATGGGAAGCTCAATAAAGTTTATGCGCTGCGCAGCGGCTTCGGACAACAGCATCTGCTCAACAGCAAACCATACTGGGGCGGGGTGGAGGTGCGTCTGGCATACTATGGCGGCGTAAGCATCGGCATCAGCAAACCCATTTATCTGTATATTTTTAATGAAGATGTTTACGTAGCTCCCCAATCCGAGCGTTATGATCCCGAGAAACATTTTGTGGAAAATATCTACGGCCGCGCTCCCTTCATCGATGGAATGGAGAAAACGACGTTCCATCCGGGGGGCTATTTAAAAGGTGGATTATATTTCGATTTTGGCGCCTACAACACCAGCATTAAAGCGCTCGAAGTGGGTGCAATGATCGATGCCTACGTCACACCCGTCGCCATCATGGCTTTTGAAGACAAGCATTATTACTTCGTCAATTTTTATCTCAATTTTACCTTCGGCAAACGGTATAACTAAGGGTATCCGCGAATTCACGCGAAAGATGCTAATTCACACGGATTATTATCACCTGAATTTTTTTTCAAACTCTGAAATAGAGAGTACGCTCACT
>CAZTCX010000106.1:4896-5431 GCA_964612515.1 uncultured Lentimicrobiaceae bacterium
GTGCTGCTTCACTTCGTTAAAGTGCTTGTCATTTGTTACAATGCAGGAGGCATTAGCGGCGATGGCACAATCGACAAACTTGTTGTCATCTTTATCTTGTGTTATTAGCTGAAATTTGTAAAAGGGTTCAAACATTTTAACAAAGGGGTGGGCGGTGAAAAAGCCGATCATATTACCGGCAACAATCTCCCCGGTCTTTTTTTGAAGTATTTCTTTGTATTCCAAAATGATTTCATTTGAAACACACAAGATAAATCCTCCAGTTATTATTTCATCAAAAACCCACCTGTAGGGTGATCTACGCCCAATGATGGCAATCAGGATATTGGTGTCTAAAACTATTCTAACGCCTGTTGTGCTCATTGCTCCAATCGATCATGTCCTGTTCCGAAAGGTTTTTCTGTTCCCAAATCTCATCCATTGCTTCGGTTGCCTTTTGCGCAAAGTATTTTCCCAGGAGCAATTTTATTTCTTCCAATTGTTCATCTTTCACATCATTAGCGTATAGCTTCAGAAGCTCAATCTGAACATTGCT
>CAZTCX010000106.1:5441-11885 GCA_964612515.1 uncultured Lentimicrobiaceae bacterium
ATTTTAGTTTTAAACAAAAGTAGAAACTTTTTGATTTCTAAACTTATTGTGAAGAACTAGCAGACAAACAAAGAGTCTGCGAAATAACGCGAATTAGGATAATGAACACGAAGAGAATTAACGACAATCTGCTTGATCGGCAAGAATTAGCGGATCGAATTAACGCATTGTTAATAAAATAATTCTCCTCTTTTTAAGTCACAAGAACAGATTATCCTATTTTTGCTTTCTAAAAAAAACATGGCAACACCACGCCGTTTCAATAAAATATTTGATAACAAAAAAGAAGCACGCTCATGTGAGGTGCTTCTTTTTTTTGCCAAAATAGCAGCAGGGATTAACATCAAAATCAACACACAAGCATGAAAAACAGGAGTTTAATTTCTATCACCGACTTCAGCAAAGAGGAGCAGATTAAGATTCTCGACATTGCTGAAGCGTTTGAGCTACAGCCTACGCAAAGTATCCTAAACGACTATGTGGTGGCCACACTTTTCTTTGAACCTTCCACGCGCACGCGGCTCAGCTTTGAGAGTGCAGCCTCGCGGCTTGGAGCTAAAGTGATTGGTTTCTCCTCAGCAGCCTCTTCAAGTGTGAGCAAAGGCGAATCGCTCAACGACACCATACTCACCGTCAGCAACTACAGCGACATCATCGTGATGCGCCATCCGGTGGACGGCAGCGCGCGCTACGCCAGCGAAGTGTCGCCGGTGCCTGTGATCAACGCCGGCGACGGCTCCAATCAGCACCCCACCCAAACCCTGCTCGATATGTATTCCATTCGGAAAACGCAGGGCACGCTCGATAACCTCAACATCGCCTATGTTGGCGACCTCAAATACGGACGCACGGTGCATTCGCTTACCATGGCGCTTACGCAATACAATACCACCTTTCATCTGGTGTCGCCCACGGAGCTTAAACTGCCGAGCTACGTCAAGCGCCACATCAAAGAAAACAACCTTTCTTATTATCAATACACCGATCTGATGGAGGTGATACCAAAGGTGGACATCATCTATATGACGCGCATTCAGAAAGAGCGCTTTTCTGATCCGCTCGAATTCGAGCGCGTCAAAAACGCCTACAACCTTAGCAACAGCATGCTTGCCGGTTCGCGTGAGAACATGCGCATCATGCACCCGCTGCCCCGCGTCAACGAAATTGCTGCCGACGTAGATAGCAATCCCAAGGCCTATTATTTTCAACAGGCACTCAACGGAGTATTTGTGCGCCAAGCACTGCTGGCCGCCATCCTGGGTGTTAAGTAGCGCTTCATTGTTTTAAAATTGATAAAAAATTCATTGCCATGGAAAATAACGAGCAGAGAAAAGAACTCAAAGTGTCGGCCATCGAAAACGGTACTGTTATCGATCACATCCCGGCCAATAGTTTGTTTAAAGTCATCAGGATTTTAGGCCTTGAAAACCTCGAAGAGCAGGTGCTTTTTGGTACCAACCTCGAAAGTAAGAAATATGGCCGCAAAGGCATTGTGAAGGTGAGCAACAAGTTTTTTGAAAGCGACGAGGTGAACAAGATTGCCCTGGTGGCGCCCCATGCTTCGCTCATCGAGATTCGCGACTATAAGGTGGTGAGCAAATCGGTGGTAGAAATCCCGCATCATATCGAGAAGATCGTGCGCTGTTTCAATCCCAATTGCATCACCAACCACGAACAGATCACCACGAGTTTTGATGTTTTCGAAGATGAAGAGACGCTGAAGCTGCGCTGCCATTATTGCGAAAAGACTACCTTGCGAGAGAATGCTGTATTCATCTAAATAAAAATTATGGTATGACTTCGCTTTTTGATAAAGGCATGACGCCGCAATACGAGTTTCGAACGTTCGGGCAGCATTTTGATGAACCGATGCTGTTGATGCAACGTTTGTCGGAGCGGGTGCCACGCGAGTTTTGGGAACGAACTTCCGAAGAGTGGTACATCCTGTCGGCTACCAATAGCTCCGTTAACATCAAAATCCGTGATCAGAAGCTGGATACAAAAGTACTGCTCGAAACCCACGATGACCTGGAACAGTGGCGTCCTGACCTCAAAGAAGAGCTGCCGGTTTCGGCAGAGGTGCTTGCTAATATTTTTTCGGCGCTTCAAACCGACATTCCTGATCTGTCGCTTCCCCGGTACCGCCTCGACGATCTACTGCGGCTGGTGCGCATTCATCCTGGATTGCTTGCAGTTCATGTTTTCAAACAGCGCTTCGGTTATATAATTGATGGAACGCTGTGCGAAACTGCCAACGTGTGGGTGAATGGAGCACGGGTGACGACGCTCAGCGTGGAGGCTGAAACAACTGTGCAGGTGAAAAAAATACTGAAAGAATTAAAATTAAATCACCTGGAAAACATCAACTACCTGAACGCTATCAAGCGTATCACTGGTATGATCGCCGAACCTTTGCCACTTTAGAAGATTTTTTTATTGCAGCAAATCATCAACATACTTTTGCTTTTTTGGTTGTTAATAAAAAATACTTTTATGAAACACTGCATTCCCCTCCTGCTTTTAGTGTTGATGCTTGCCGCAATGCCATTGTCGGCGCAGGTATTGCCTTTTGAAGACAACACCGAAGCAATTGCCAAAACTGAAAGTCGCCGTTTTTCCTTGCGAACTCCCGATGTCGATTCACACACCGGAAGCAACATCAATATCATCCATACGAGCTTTCACTGGCAAATTGATCCTGCGGTTCTTTACATCAGCGGAAGCGTGAATCATACTTTTGTTGCGCTGGTTGACGTGCAGGAAATAACGCTGGAGCTAAATGACAATATGGTTATCGATTCGATCATTTATCACGCTGAGCCGGTTGCCCACGAATATTTGTCGGATTATCTTTTTAAAATAATACTACCTGAAGCTCTGCCGGCAGGTGCCACAGATTCGGTGAAGATTTACTATCAGGGTGCGCCGCAGCAGGGACAAGGTTTTGGTGCTTTTGCGCAGGATTACCACAACGAGGTGCCGATCATCTGGACGCTTTCTGAACCTTATGGCGCCAAAGAGTGGTGGCCTGGAAAAAACGACCTGACGGACAAAATCGATTCGACAGATATTTTTGTCACCACTCCCGACGGTTATAGCGTTGCCAGTAACGGTTTGCTGGTGAGCGAAATTTCTGCTGACGGATTTACCACTTTCCATTGGCGGCATCGCTATCCCATCGCGAGTTATCTGTTGGCCATTGCTGTGACCAACTATGCCCGGTTTGAAAAATATGCCATTTCCGCCGGCGACACCTTGCCCATCATCAACTACTTTTATCCGGAAGATTCTGCCGTAGCCGTGGAGCACAGCGCCAACACCGACCAGATGATCCGGATTTATGACAGTCTTTTTGGCCGGTATCCTTTTGCCAACGAAAAATATGGCCATGCTCAATTCTCGTGGCCTGGCGGCATGGAGCACCAGACGATGAGTTTCATGGGCGGCTTTGGCCACGACCTGCGCGCCCACGAACTGGCGCACTCCTGGTTTGGCAACAAGATAACACTGGGCACCTGGCAACACGTTTTCCTCAACGAGGGCTTTGCCACTTATGCCACAGGCCTCACCTTTGAAGAGATGTACGACGGATACTATTGGGATATCTGGAAAAGCAACACCATCAACTCGGTGATTTCTAACCCCGGCGGATCGGTTTTCGTGGAAGATACCGCCGACATCAGCAGGCTTTTCAATGCGCGGCTTTCGTATTACAAAGGAGCCATGCTGCTGCACATGTTGCGCTGGAAGATGGGCGACGACCCGTTTTTTGATGCTTTGCGCAGCTATGTGGCCGACCCGATGCTGGCCTATCGGTTTGCCACACTTCAGGATTTTATCTATCATCTTGAAATGGCCGGGGATTACGATTTCACTGAGTTTTTCGATGACTGGTATTATGGCGAAGGCTGGCCCCGCTATGGTATCAATGTGACGCAGCTTGATGATGGTAAGATAAAGATCACCATCGATCAGCAGCAGTCGCACCCGTCAGTAGATTTCTTCGAGATGCCCGTACCGGTGGTGGTGCGTGGCGCCGATGCCGACAGCATCGTTTATCGTTGTGACCTGCAGTTTTCGGGGCAGGAATTTATTTTTGATAATCCGGGTTTCGAAATGATTTCGGCCGGTTTCGACCCGAATCGTTGGCTGCTCGCAAGCCTCGACTACCTGTCGCTTTCGGCGGACGAACCCATTACAAAAGCCATAAATATCTATCCAAATCCAGCAACCGAAGCAGTGCAGATTTTTGTTCCTAATCTCAAGATCGAAAAAATTACGATCACCAATGCCGCCGGTAAAAAGGTGTTTGATGAAAATTATAATCTAACGAATGAAATGATTGCTGTGGATGTTTCGGCGTGGCAGCCGGGCGTCTATTTTGTGATTATCAAAACCAACCAACTGACGGTACACGGAAAAATCGTCACCTCACGATAGAAAAAAAGCAGTCGACTATTAATGGAATTTTTTCACGCCTGCTTCCACGGGAATTGCAAGGTCATTTTCGGCAGGCGGTATCGGACACGAATATTTCTTGTTGTAATGGCAAAGCGGATTGTAAGCCTTATTAAAGTTGAGAATGATTTGGTTGCCGGCTGATTTTTCAAGATCCAGATAGCGACCGCCGCCATAAGTGGTTTCGCCGTTGGTAAGATCGGTGAAGGGCAGAAACAGATCATTTTCATATTTGGGATTGCGCGCGATCAAATCCAGATTTTGATACACACTGAGCGTATAGGTTTTGCCCTCGAACGCAAACGACACCTCCCCATATTTCACATATTTCACTTCGTCTTTGGTGCGTTTCATCATGAAGGGAACTGCCTGTGGCGTGCGTTTTATTGTTGTATTAAAAATGAGCTCAGCATTCATCGGGAAAAAATCAAGACCATCAAAATCCTTCAGGTCTTCAGCCAGAAGCGGCGTTTCTTTTGGGTCGGCATACTCAGCGTTGAGCGATTGCTGGAATGCAATGGCATCAGCAACAGCCTCCTCTTTCCATTGCTGCGCATGAATTGACTTGCTCATTGAAAAAATCAGCACTATTATTAGCACAGACAGCAACTGAAACTTAAAGCGGCGGTGGATTAACACCCTGAAGATGGTGTGGGATAAGGTCATGCTTTCATTCAATTAAATTAAAACCTTCCCGGTCATCTCCTTTGGAATATCCAGACCCATCAGCGTCAGGATGGTTGGGGCTACATCGGCAAGGATGCCGTTGCTGATTTTCTTATACCTTTCGGAAACCAGGATGCATGGCACGGGATTGAGCGAGTGCGCCGTATTGGGCGAACCATCAGGATTTAGGGCATGGTCAGCATTGCCATGGTCGGCAATAAGCAACACCTCATAACCATTTGCTTTTGCTGTATCAACAACTTCATGCACACATTGATCGACGGTGGCAACGGCCTTTAAAATGGCTTCATAAACTCCGGTGTGGCCTACCATATCACCATTGGCAAAATTGAGGACTACAAAATCGACCTCCTGCTTTTTCAGCTCTTCCACTATGGCATCCTTTACGAGGAAAGCGCTCATTTCGGGTTGCAAATCGTAGGTGGCTACTTTAGGCGACTGTTTTAAAATGCGTTTTTCACCTTCAAATTCCTTCTCCCGGCCCCCCGAAAAGAAAAAGGTAACATGGGCATATTTTTCGGTTTCCGCTATCCTGATTTGTTTTTTACCGGCGGCTGAAACCACTTCTCCAAGCGTATTCTCCACATTGTCTTTATCATAAATTACATCGACACCTTTAAAAGAATTATCGTAATTGGTCATGGTGTAATATTTCAAATCGAGGGTGTGCATGCCGTATTCCGGGAAGTCCTTCTGCGTAAGTGCAGTTGTAATCTGGCGCAGCCTGTCAGTTCTGAAATTAAAACAAATCACCACGTCACCGTCCTTGATATTGCCAACGGGTTTATCATTTTCATCAACCATCAATATGGGTTTGATGAATTCATCCGTCACGCCTTCATCGTACGATTCCTGCATCGACTGTAAAATATCAGTTGAATGTTTGCCTTGCCCGTTCACCATCAAATCGTAGCCTTCTTTTATCCTTTCCCAGCGCTTGTCGCGATCCATGGTATAGTAGCGGCCAACAAGCGAGGCTATCTGTCCGTTTGAATGCTGCAGATGATTGAGCAGGTTTTTCACAAATCCTTTTCCGCTTCCTGGATCGGTGTCGCGGCCATCAGTAAGGGCATGGATAAAAACATTTTTCAATCCCCAATCCTTGGTTAAATCGCACAGCTTATAAAGATGCGTATCCATCGAATGTACGCCGCCATCAGAAACCAACCCGAGAAAATGGACAGCTTTTTTGTTTTCTTTTGCATAGGTAAATGCTTCTACCAGTTGTGGATTCTTTGCTATCGAATTATCTCTTATTGCTATATTAATCCGCACCAAATCCTGGTAAACGATCCTCCC
>CAZTCX010000107.1:0-11882 GCA_964612515.1 uncultured Lentimicrobiaceae bacterium
CAGTGGAGTGAAGAATCTATTTATGGAAAATGATGTTTACCGGACAACAATGTTTAATTTATTACTATAATTTTTTTGAATGATCAGTTGAGCGAAAATATTAATAAAAAATGAAACCATCAAACGATCAACAAATCCCGACCATAAGAAAGCGTTTTAAATTCGTTAATAACATTTTATTAAATTAAAGCTGCGCACTTTGCCTCATTTCATTAATTTTGCAAGTCAATGAAACGAAGCGCATTTTTAATCGGATTTTTATTTTTCACCTCGCTACTCTGGAGCCAGATAAGCGACGAAGCGGCTGCCTACCGGCAACTGGCTGTGCGGCTTACGGCTCAGGCTGCCAAAGCCGACAGTGCCGACAATGCTGTTGAAGCACTCAAACTTTTGCAGCGCGCCATTGCCATCGACCCGCAACATGCCGAGGCTTTCGCCAAATCCGGTGACATCTATTACCGTCAGGGAAAATTTGAGCAGGCGCTCTCCAATCTCGACACAGCCATTGCGCTGGAACCTACGCAGCCACGTTATCTGCAGCGCGCCGAGGTACAAATGAAACTTGGTAACACAGAGGCTGCCCGACACGACCTTGCACTGGCGGGTGTTTCGTCGGGCGCTGATAATTCAGAAGCGCTTTCGGTGCAGTCAGCGCTTGCCAATCAATATTATGAGCAGGGAATGACTTTGCTTTCGCAAAAAAAAGCTGACGCAGCTTTTGATAGTTTTAACGAAGCCATCCTGGTCGATCCCAATTTCGCGAAAGCGTACATACAAAAAGGATTGATATTTTCTGATAACGCCGATTACACCGCTGCCATCAACAATTTCAGTCGTGCACAGCAGTTGCAGCCCGAAAGCGGAGCCGCACTGTACATCGTAGAAGCCCATTTGGCTGCCAATCAAACCGAAAAAGCTACAGCACAATTTAAAGCTGTGGATACAGCAGGTTTTGATGGAGAATCTCTCCAACTTTATCATGAGGTGAGCGCCTTGCTGGCACAGCATTATCTGGATCAGGCCAGCCAGCGTATAGCTGCGGGGCAAGCTGATGAAGCGCTGCAGCTTTTGCAGCAGGCTGTTGCTATCGATGCTGACAACGGTGAGGCTTATGGTTATCTTGGCGCTGTTTATTTTAATAAAAAAAATTATGAAGCTGCAATAGCTGCCTACGACCGTGCTATTGAATTAGCGCCTCAGCGGCAATATTATCTGAACCGTGGCGCTGCACGCACGGAGCAGGGTGATCTGGAAGGCGCTTTCGCGGATATGTCAGTAGCACGGAATTTTTCAGAAGAAATTGTACAACCCACAAAACCGGAAAGCCAGCCGGAAACCGTAGCGATTGAACCCGCTGCTCCTGATAAGATTTCAACAGTGGAAACACAATCCACCCAAGTCGCGCCGGAACCTTCATCGAAATCCACAGAGCCAGCGCAGGATTATTATTATTGGATCGACCGTGCCGACCAGGCTTTCCGTGCCAACGAAAAAACCAATGCACGCGAATATTACCTAATGGCGCAGCAGGCCGACCCTACTAAAAGATATCCCGAAGCACAGCTTGATTTGCTTGGTCAGAAAAGTGAATCTGTTGTACCGACAGCAACTAAATCCTACGACCAACTGGTTTCGAGAGCTGATTATTATTACAGCACAAAAGCCTACAAAAACGCCAGAGAACTTTACGCACAAGCGCTGGAAGTGGCACCCGAAAAGAAGTATCCGGCCTTGAAAATTGAGGAGATCGACCAACTCTATCTCAACGATAGCACCATCGAAGCTACTTCTGACAGCAATGACCCTGAAAGTTTGGACATAGATGCTTTGCCCGGACAGAGCAATTCAGGTGCGGGTTTCAACGATGCAAGCACCGCCCTTTACAACGAAGGTTTGCGTCGTTATTACGACAGTGACCTTTCCGGCGCATTGGAGAAGTTTAAAGAAGCCATCGCGCGCGACTCCTCATTTGTTGATGCCTATTTCAACAGTGGATTTATAAAGCTTAACCAGGCCGACTTTGAAGAAGCCATCGCCGATTTCGACATCGTGTTATCATTGCAGCCCAACGACAAAGCCTGGTTTTACAAAGGCCGCGCACTGATGGGACTTGGTCGATACCCCGAAGCTGTGGCGCAATACACTTTGGCCATCGCACAGAATCCTCAGTTTTTTTATGCTTATAATAATCGTGGAAATGTTCTTTTTCAATTGGAGCAATACCAGGAGGCTGTAGATGATTTTACAGCAGCCATCGACATCAATCCCGATTATGTGTTTGCCTACAACAATCGCGGAAACGCATATTTTAAGTTAAACGACTATCAGGCTGCCATCGACGATTATGACAAAGCTATCGGGCTGCGACCCGACTACGGATTTGCGTATCTTAACCGCGGGATTACCTATGAGGTAACCGGACAAATGGACAAAGCCTGCACCGATTGGCAAAAGGCCGCCGAGCTGGGCATCCAGGTAGGCTATGAATATTATATCGAGCAATGTTTAAAACGAGAGTAATCATCAAAATCAACATAGAAAATGAAATTTATCGTATCCAGTAACTATCTGCAGAAAAATCTCCAGTCGATCAGTGGCGTGGCCAGCTCCAGCAACACGCTGCCAATTCTCGACGATTTCCTTTTTGAAATTCGTGAAGACATCCTGCACGTCACGGCTTCCGACCTGGAAACTACCATGACGGTGAGCCTGAAACTCACTATGAGCGAAGAAGAAGGCCGCATTGCCGTGCCAGCCAAGATTCTGCTCGACACGCTGAAAACCCTGGCGGATGTGCCCATCACTTTCTCCACTAACAACGATACGTACGCCATTGAAATGACTGCCGGCGGTGGTAAATACAAAATCAGTGGCCACAACGGCGATGAGTTTCCCGAGACGCCTAAGGTGGAAGACGGGAGCAGCTTTACCATCAAATCGACCATCCTCTCGGAAGCCATTTCAAAAACCGCTTTTGCTGCCGGCAATGACGAGATTCGCCCTGTGATGTCGGGGGTGCTGATGGAGCTTACCGACGAAGGTTTGGCGCTGGTTGCTACCGATGCGCACAAGCTGGTTCGATATGCCCGCAAAGATGTCGTTACCGAAAACTACGACTCGATCATTTTGCCTACCAAGCCGCTCAACCAGATCAAAAATATCCTGGGCAACGAGGAGCTGGAGGTGAAAGTGGAATACAACGAAAAGAATGCCTTTTTTGCTTTTGGCAATATCCAACTGCTTTGCAAGCTTATCGTGGGCAAATATCCCAACTACCCGGCGGTAATCCCAGTGGAGAATCCTAACAGATTGCAGATTAGTCGCTCGCTGCTGCTCAACACCATCAAGCGTGTGTCGCTGTTTGCCAACCAAAGCACCCACCAGATACGTTTCAAAATATCGGGGCAGCAACTGGAATTATCGGCTGAGGATATCGACTATAGCAACGAAGCTGTCGAAACCATTAGCTGCAACTACGACGGCGAAGACCTGGAAATCGGTTTCAACTCCAAGTTTATGCAGGAGATGCTCAACAACGTCGACACCAAAGAGGTGCTGCTGAAAATGTCGCAACCCAACCGCGCCGGCCTGATAATACCAGTAGAAGACGAACCGCAGGAAAACGAAGAAATCCTGATGCTGGTAATGCCCGTTATGCTGAATAGCTAAGATGGCAGCTTAGAGAGATGAGAGGCGAGGAATGAGAAGTTAGATTTTAGATGGAATGTCAAATTGAAATCTGAAATTTTGAATTAAAGCCCCAACGGGGCGCCATCATTAGTCGGGTGCGTAGCGCCCGTAAACCGAAGCGCCAAACCGATTAAGCCCCAACGGGGCGACATCAACATCGCGAACGAATTTGTAGAGACGCCCAATTTGGGCGTCTTTACGTTTTAAGGATTTGGAAGAGAAAAGGTGATCTAAAACTTGAAATCTGTCATTTGCGTTTTGTTTGAGTTTTGCATTTTCTTTTTTGGAATTTATTTGGGAATTGTCTTTTTGTTATTTGGAATTTATTTGGGAATTATCTTTTTGTAATTTGAAATTTCGCCTCTGCTCTTCCCAGGCCTTTTCCTTTCGATTACAATAAAACCCCTCTTTACCTGTTTTTTGTGAAAACGAAACAGCCACACAAAATCACCAACACGTATGTCGATTTCCGTTAATAACATTACCAAATACTACGGCGAGCAGAAGGCGCTGGATGATGTTTCTTTTACCATTGAACCGGGAAATATCGTCGGATTGCTTGGGCCCAACGGCGCCGGCAAATCCACGATGATGAAGATACTCACCGGGTTTATTCCCGCTTCGTCGGGCACTGCCACCATCAATGGCATGGATGTGTTGAATAACAGCATCGAGGTGCGACGGCTTGTGGGTTACCTGCCCGAAAACAATCCTTTGTATCACGAGATGTACGTGAAAGAATATCTGGAATTTGTAGCGGGCATTTATCATTTAAAAAATAAAAAGGCACGTGTGGATGAAATGATTGAACTCACAGGTATTGCGCCCGAATATCGAAAGACAATTGGCGCACTTTCCAAAGGCTACCGGCAGCGCGTCGGGCTGGCGCAGGCGCTCATCCACGACCCGGAAATTCTCATCCTCGACGAGCCTACCTCCGGCCTCGACCCCAACCAGTTGCTCGAAATACGCCAGCTCATTCAGCAGATTGGCAGTCGCAAAACGGTGATGCTCTCCACGCACATTATGCAGGAAGTGACGCAGCTCTGCCAGCGCGTTATCATCATCAACAACGGGAAAATTGTGGCCGACGATACCACCGCAAACCTGCAAAATCCCGAAAAAGCCGAACAGGTGCTGGTGATAGAATTTGACAGACCCATCGACGCCGAAAAGCTGCTAAAAATTGACGGTGTTCACAAAGCAGAATCTGACAACGTCAACCGTTGGGTCATCACCTCAACGGCAAGCCGCGACGTGCGTCCCGACCTTTTCCAGTTGGCAGTGCGGGAGCAGCTCACCGTACTTTCACTACAAAAAAGAGATGATTCGCTGGAACAGGTCTTTCAGTCGCTTACCAAAAATTAACACCCTGCAGTTTAAAATATAGAATTACTTTTGCCCACAAATCCGGAAGACAACATGCCGGTAACGATTAAAATGGAAAGATTTGATTGATTGCAACCATTTAAAAAAATGCTAAAACAGCACGTTTTACCATCCGCCAATCAGCCTTCTTTCCCACACATTTTTTTATTAATAATTTTAAAAATTCAACGATGAGTTACTTATTCACATCAGAATCGGTTTCCGAAGGTCATCCCGACAAAGTAGCCGATCAGATTTCGGATGCATTGGTAGATGCTTTTCTGGCGCACGACAAAGAGTCGAAGGTGGCGTGCGAAACGCTGGTTACAACGGGTTTGACGGTGCTAAGCGGCGAAGTGCGCACGGAGGGATACATTGATGTGCAGGAGATTGCACGCAAGGTGATTAATGATATTGGTTACACCAAGCAGAGCTATCATTTCGATGGCAGCTCATGCGGGGTGATCTCGGCTATCCACGAACAGTCTGACGACATCAACCGCGGCGTGGTGCGCGAGCGCGAAGAAAATCAGGGCGCCGGCGACCAGGGCATGATGTTCGGCTATGCCACCGACGAGATGGACAACTACATGCCAATTACGCTCGAGCTTTCGCATATTCTGCTGCAGGAGTTGGCGGCCATTCGCCGGGAAGGCAAGCAGATGACCTATCTTGCTCCCGACTCCAAGTCGCAGGTGACCATAGAATACGACGACGACAACCAGCCCATACGCATCGATACCATTGTGGTATCGACACAACACGACGCGTTTGATCCCGACGATGATAAGATGGCTGCAAAAATCAAAAAAGACGTTCTGGAAATTTTGATTCCACGCGTCCTCAAAATGAAAGAGCTGGAGCGCTATCGCCATTTGTTTAAAGACGACTACAAATTGCATGTAAATCCTACCGGAAAATTTGTGATTGGCGGTCCGCACGGCGACACCGGACTTACCGGGCGCAAGATCATTGTGGACACTTATGGCGGCAAGGCTCCCCACGGTGGTGGCGCTTTTTCAGGCAAAGACCCTTCTAAGGTAGATCGCTCGGCAGCGTATGCCGCCCGTCACATGGCCAAAAATCTGGTGGCTGCCGGCGTAGCGCGTGAAGTGCTGGTGCAGGTGGCGTATGCCATCGGCGTGGCCGAACCGGTTGGTCTTTACATCAATACTTTTGGAACAGCTCAGGTGAAAAATGCTGATGGAAAGTTGATGAAGGACAGCGAGATTTCAAAAGTTGTCCACGAAGTTTTCGACATGCGTCCTTACGCTATCAACCAGCGCTTCCAACTAAAAAACCCCATTTACCAGAAAACGGCTTCCTACGGACATTTTGGCCGTGATCCGTTTACAAGTGAAGTAGAGGTTTTTTATACCGATAAGGATACTACTACCAGAACCATCGACGGCAAAGACCATCATTTTAAAACGGTACAGTTTTTTGGATGGGAAAAGCTCGACTATGTCGATCAGGTAAAAAAAGCCTTTCATCTGAAATAAGCCAATGCAAAGGCTCAGCAAATAAAAAAAAGGACAGCAATGGATGCTGTCCTTTTTTTGTTTCGCCTGGGTTCATCAGTTGACACTGTTTTTTTAGGATTATCAAGCCGGATAATTTGATGAACCGGCTTTGCCGATATAGCCTGATGGCAGCCAACAAAAAACCCCCTGCCGGATGACAGAGGGTTTCTTTGTTAAAATTTTGTTTACTGCTGGTTTATCGCGAAACCACCAGACGCTTGGTTGCGATGATGTTGTTATCGACCACAATAGAGTAGAAATAAATTCCCTCTTTCAGATCGTTGACGTCGAAGGTAGCTTTGCCACTCGTTCCCGAAAGCATGATCTCTTTTACCTTGCTACCCAGCAACGAATGCACACTGATGACAGCCTGACGTGCATTGGCCGGAAGCTGATAATCGAAGTTAACACGCGATGAAGCGGGGTTGGGATAAGGATTGGAAATTACCACATTTTGCAGAGCTGGTTTGTCATTGATGCCCACACCGGAAGCGAAATATTCGATGTAGAGATAAACTGAGTCATTTACGTTGCGCTCGTCGAAAAAGCTGTAGCACATGCGCGTGATTCCGTTATGTTCTTTGGGTTCGTAATGTCCACTGAATTCGTTGGTAACCGTTCCCGGGAAAATGGGGATTACCGTTGGCGAAAGGTACACAAAGCTTGGAAAGCATGCGGCCCAGCAAAAATAGTTGCTGGTACCTGGAAGGGTGTCAACTACGATTTTACGAGCTTTCACCATCAGCGTATCGGTGGTTGAAAGGTTTTTGATGGAAAGTTCGGCTATAAGTTCCGGTTGCGATGGATCGCCGGGAATGGTAATGGTGTTACCGGACAGTATGACCTGGCCAGCGTATTCGATTTGCAACTGCTGAGCAAAAGCTCCTAAAACAAAAGCGAATAAAAATAGGGAGGATAGTAATACGTTTTTCATGGTTTCAGCATTTAAAGTTAGTACGTTTCAGTTTCAATATTTATGCCAGTATTCTTTTAGACGAATACTTTGTAAAAGTGTTACAAAAGTACAGCAAAAAAATTTAGCTTCGCAAAAAATGAGCTTTTAAGAAAGAAAAAGAAATATCTATAAACGATTAATTACGATGATAAATGTTGAAGAAATCCGCGATTATTGCCTGAAAAAGCCATGTGTAACCGAGAGCACTCCTTTTGATGAGGTGACGCTGGTATTTAAAGTTTGTGATAAAATGTTTGCTGTGGTTCCGCTTGACGAAATTGAATGTAAGATAGCGCTCAAATGCGATCCGGAGGAAGCCATCCGCCTGCGCGAGCATTATCCCGAGGCAGTAGTTCCTGCCTGGCATTTCAATAAAAAACACTGGAATAGCATCAATGTGGCGCAGGCTCCAGGTCGCCATGAGGTGGAGCAATGGATCGACGATTCGTACAATCTGGTTGTAGCAGGCTTTACGCGAAAGCAAAAAGAAATGTTGAAACAGGCGGGTGGTTAAGAATCCTTTTCAGCAGGCGCTTTGGGGGCAGTAGTTTTCCTTTTTGCAAAAATATCACCAAGCAAATATCCCATTAAAGCTCCCCAAATGATGCTCATGTAGGGATTGGATGTGATGGCACAGGTGCCGCTGGTGCAGCCTATTTCGGTGTAATAAATCCAGCCGCCCAAAGCTCCCACCACTAAACCGATGAGTGATGGCAATGGGATTATCTTAAAAAACCGCTCCTTAAAAGTTCTATTATTATCTTCAGTCATAATGTTGTTTTTGTTTCTAATTTAAAGATTCCAAACAGGCAAAGGCGAAAAATGTTTGTTTTTAAAAACGCTGGATAAATCACTTTAGTATCACTACCGTAATTCCGCTGCCACCCATTTCTACTTTCTCATCCTGGTAATGTTTTACTTCCGGATGGCTGCGCAACTGCTCGCGGATGATGTCGCGCAGGATGCCATTGCCTTTGCCGTGCAGTATGCTCACCTCTTTGATGGAAAGCAGTATGGCATCGTCGAGATATTTTTGCAGTTCGGTAATAGATTCTTCGGCACGCTTGCCGCGCAGGTCGAGCGTCAGCTTAAAATTCGTCAACTTCGTGTTGAGTTCATCCACAATATGGCCGTAGGATCGGCGGCGCATCACCACCTTTTGGTGATATTCTTCTTCGCCCACATTCACCAGTTGCACCACCGGAACCCGCATCATCACGCTGCCGAAGCTCACCACGGCCTCGCCGCCGGCAAGTTCGATTACTTCGCCCACGGTATTCTGCGGCGGAATGCGGACCCGGTTGCCCACCAGGATGCGGTTATCTTTTGCAGGAGATTTTACTTTTTTTGGTTTGGGTGGCGGTTGTGTTTCCGGAGCTGGTGCAGCTTGCGCCTGAACTTTATCGCCCTGCTCCTGCATTCGTTGCCTGATCAGTCGTGTTTTTTCCTTTTCGGCCTGCGCTTCTTTTATCTCACGGATGGTATTTTCGATGAGTTTGTTGCTGCCGTCGATGATCTGCGCTGCTTCTTTGCGTGCCTTGGCAATCATTTGTGCCTTGTTGGTTTCGAGCGATTCGAGTAGGGCGGTGTATTTGGCCAGTGATTCGCTCGTCTTTTTTTCGAGTGCTTCCAGCTCCTTTTGTTTGTCGGCCACCTGCTTCTTTTCCACTTCGAGTTGCTGCAATTGCCGGTCGAATTTCACCTGTGGCTTGCCTGCTTTTTTCTCGGCGCTGCGCAGAATGTACCATGGGAAACCCGTTTTGCGTGCCATTTCAAAAGCAAAAGAACTACCAGGATTTCCCATTTGCAACTGGAAGAGCGGCTGCATCTTTTTTGTATCGAAAAGCATGGCGCCATTCACCAGCCCGGGTGTTTTGTCGGCCAGCAGTTTCAGATTGGTGTAGTGCGTCGTTACCACGCCAAAAGCGCCTTTGCTGTTGAGATGTTCCAGCACAGCTTCGGCAATGGCGCCTCCCACTTGCGGCTCCGTTCCCGTCCCAAGTTCATCTATCAGAAATAAACTTCGGTTGCCGGCTTTGAGTGAAAAATATTTCATATTACGCAAGTGCGACGTGTAGGTGCTCAGGTCGTTTTCGAGCGATTGCTCGTCGCCGATATCGATAAACAAATCTTTGAAAACGCCCACCTCGGAAGTCTCGCGCATGGGAACCAGCAATCCGCATTGTACCATATATTGCATCAATCCCACCGTTTTCAGGCACACCGATTTACCGCCGGCATTGGGGCCGGAAATTACCAGAATGCGTTGGTCTTTGTTGAGATCGATGTCCAGCGGGACGATACTTTTTTTCTGTTTTTGGTGTGCCAGAAAAAGCAACGGGTGACGTACATCGCGCCACGAAATTACGGGAAAGTCGTTGAGGATGGGCAGCCCGGCCTGCAGCAACAGTGCCAGCGAAGCCCGCGCCCTGATAAAATCGACCTCACCCATAAAGTAATAGGAGCGAATAACTTCGGGAGCCTGTGGCCGCAGATAGTCGGTGAAGGCAATGAGGATTTTGGTGATCTCGCGTTTTTCGGCGTTTTCGAGTTCTTTTATCTCGTTGTTGGTTTCGAGCGCTTCAGCAGGCTCGATGTAAACCGTTTGGCCGGTAGCAGATTCGTCGTGGATAAAACCTCTGATCTTGCGTTTGTGCGTGGCCGGAACCGGAATCACCGTGCGCCCGTTGCGAATGGTGACGTCGTCATTTGGATTTACCCAGCCACTTTTGCGTGCCTGCAAAAGGATGTTACGGATGCTTTTGTCTACTTCGCCGGCAAGCTTTTGCAGGCGATGGCGGATATCCTTTAGTTTTTCACTGGCCGAATCCTTGATGCGCCCCCGATCGTCCATGATGCGATGGATGGAGCGCAGAAGCTCATTTTCGATGGCAATATCCCGAACCAGCGCTTTGAGTCGCGGAAACTTTTTTTCGTCGAGCTCACGCAGGTAGGTGATGATTTCGAGCAGCGTCTGCAACGAAGATTTCAGATCAAAAAGCGTTTCCTGCAACAGGTGTGTTCCCGGAAGGCTGATACGTTGCAGGTCGGGCACAAGGTTGAAATAGTTTTGAGCAGGAAATGTCTTCCCAAAAAGCAACAGTTGCCTGAACTCCTCGGTTTGTTCCAACTGCAAACGGATGGTTTCATAACTCGTTTCAAACCGGATGTTGTCCACATATTCTTCGCCCATGGCGCTTACGCAATTTGAACGCAGCATGTTTCGAATCTGATCAAAACCTATCTTCTCTTCAAAATTCTCGGGAAATATCACTTCTTGCTTTTTTTGCAAAATTATCAAAACCCGCCAACAAGAAGTAATTAGCAAGTAGTAGTTAGTAAAAGCCAGCAATCATCAACTTCCAGTCACCGTTTTCCGTCCAAACCCCATTCAAGTCAAATTGCTATTTTCCGACAACCCGATAACCCTTTACGAGACACCATGTCGTTTAAACCACAGCCTTGCGCCACGCGCCCTGCGCCACGCGCCTTGCGCCATGCTTTTTCCAAAACCATCCGCCGTAAACCAAAAGTTATAACTTTGTCCGCACCAAAAAAGTGGTTCAGAAGGGTTAACCAAATGTTGCCAAAAATGCGAATTATTCTTCGTTTGCTGCTGATAGCGTTAATTATGATATTGATGAAACCAGTTGCTCAGAGCCAGTCAGCCAGTGGCGAGGCGGCAGTTGCCATCCGCGTGGTGAGCTACAACATTCGTTATGACAATCCTGAGGACGGCGTCAATGCCTGGCCATTCCGTAAGGAAAAAGCTGCCACTTTATTACGTTTTAACGGTGCCGATATTTTCTGTGTACAGGAAGCATTGGTCAATCAAATTGCGGATTTGGCGAAAGCCTTCCCGGAGTTTGATTATTACGGTCCGGCACGCGAAGATGACGGGCCGAATGGTGGCGAACACAACCCCATTTTTTACAATCGATCGAAATTTCAATTGCTTTCGCGTGGCACAAGCTGGCTCTCCGACACGCCTGATGTTCCTGGCAGCAAAAGTCCGTCGGCAGCGCTGCCGAGGATTGTGTCGTGGGTAGAATTGCAAGAGGCAGCCACCGGAAAGAAATTCTATATTTTCAACACACATTTTGATCATATCGGTGAGCAGGCTCGCATCGAAGCTGCAAATATTATAACCGATAAACTGGCAACGCTTCCTGCCGACGCCCGTGTCATCCTCACCGGCGACTTCAACACGACCGCCAGCACCGAACCCATCATCATTATTACCGATCCTACAAATAAAATGGTGATGACCGACACCCGGCAATTGTCTAAAAACCTACCGTTGGGTCCTGATTTCACTTTTGCAGGATGGCAGCTCGAGGGAAACC
>CAZTCX010000108.1:0-10809 GCA_964612515.1 uncultured Lentimicrobiaceae bacterium
TCGACTATACCAACATCGACTCGCTGGCCCACTTCGAAGGCACCCA
Organism: uncultured Lentimicrobiaceae bacterium; assembly: GCA_964612515.1. Lineage (GTDB taxonomy): Bacteria > Bacteroidota > Bacteroidia > Bacteroidales > 4484-276 > SABY01. Next base: position 47 of record CAZTCX010000108.1, read on the forward strand.
CCCCGCCGTTATGCACGATCGCATTGAACGCATGAACTGGCACTTTACATTCGATCCCACACAAGGCATCAAGCTTTCTCCACGGCTGCGCCTGCTCAACTGGCTTGAGAAAAAATACGGCATCGAAATCGGGAAATTCAAAACCTATAACATTATTAAATAGCACAATCACAGATGGCCAGAAAAATGCCACCACGGGAAGATGACCAAACGCAAGAATTGGAGATGACCTTTTGGGAACATCTTGAGGCTTTGCGCTGGCACTTGGTGCGGTCTATTGTGGTGGTGGTGGTTTTGGGCGTGGCGGCTTTTCTCAACAAAGAGATCATTTTCAACTACATCATTCTGGCCCCCAAATCCTCCGACTTTATCACCAACCGACTGCTGTGCGAGCTGGGACGGTGGGCAGCAGCGCATCTTTCGTTTATCTCGCCGGAGGCGCTATGCGTCGAGAATTTTAATCTTACACTCATCAACATCAAGATGGCGGGGCAATTCCTGACACATCTTTATATTTCCGTGTTTGCCGGAATCATTGTGGCGGTGCCTTACATCCTTTGGGAGGTCTGGCGATTTATCAAACCCGCACTTTACAAGCATGAGCAGCAGCATGCTTCGGGCGCTGTGTTCTGGAGCTCATTTTTGTTTTTGGTGGGCGTACTTTTCAGCTATTTTCTCATTGTACCTTTGGCCATTATGTTTCTGGGCACCTATAATGTAAGCGCGAGCGTCGAAAATCAAATTGCGCTCAACTCCTACATCAGCACCGTAGTGTCGCTCACTTTTGCGGTAGGTTTAGTTTTTGAGCTACCCATCTTTGTTTTTTTCCTGACCAAAGTCGGGGTAATAACGCCTGCATTTATGCGCCGCAGCCGCAAAGCAATGATTGTAGTTGTGTTGATCGTTTCGGCCATAATTACACCCGCCGATGTTTTCAGCCAGATTCTGGTTGCAATTCCTTTATTAGGGCTTTATGAAATTAGCATCATCATTTCTACCCGCGTTTACCGGCGCCGGAAAGCTGAGATGGAAACCGAATCCTAATAAATCACCTCCTATTTCGTCTTCCACTCCACCACTATACCACGATCGGGGTTGATCATGTAGGCGGGCACGTTGGCACGAATTTCTTCAAAAACCAATTGCAGCAGGCGGTGCTTGGCAAAGTTGCGTGAAAATACCAGACTCACCTCGCGCAGTGGCATGTAGTCGTCGAATGATTTTACCTGCTGCTGTTTTTCTTCGGGCAAGTCGAGCACTGCGAGATCAGGAATAAGTGTAAAGCCACCTTCCTGGTCGATGATGCGCATGAGGGTTTCCAATGATCCTCCCTCAAATTCGTAGGGAGTCTGCTGATCGCGGTTGGCAGGGATAGCGCATAAATTGATTACCTGATCGCGGAAGCAGTGCCCGTCGCTGAGTAGCCAGATGCCGGGAGCTTCGGCGTCGTGAATCTTTACCAGTGGTTTACTAAAAATTGCATGCGTGGTGCTTGTGTAAAGTTTCATCTCTTCATAAAACAAAGGCCATTCGCGGATTTTGCTGTTGTGATAAGGGGTTACAAAAATGCCGGCATCCAATTCATCAGCGATAAGACGTTCAGCAATTTCATCGGTGAGTAGTTCGCGGGCCAAAAGTTGCACTTCCGGATAATGCCGTCGCAGGTTACCGGCAAATCGCGGCAGGAGATAAGGCGCAAGCGTAGGGATTATTCCCAGACGGATTTTCCCACTGATTTTTTGATTAAAGGTTTTAATGGTTTCATTTATCTGCGCCGTTTCGTTGAGGACAAGCTGTGCCTGATCGATGATGAGTCGTCCGATTTCGGTTGCTATCACGGGCTTTTTGGAGCGGTCGAAAATTACAATACCCAAATCCTCCTCCAGTTTTTTCACCTGCATGCTCAGCGTTGGCTGCGTTACAAAACAAGCCTGTGCCGCTTTGGCAAAGTTGCGATGGCGGTCGATGGCTACCAGATATTGTAATTGTACGAGGGTTATCATTGAAAATCAATATTTAAAAATTGCTAAAATCGTTGTGCGTATGCCAACTTCTTCTTACACCGTTCCATTAGGTTTTCTGTCGTCACATCTCGTTTTTCTATCTTAATAATAGAATTTTATCCCCGATAACCAATTGACAACGTGAATTTTGATAATAATAAATAGGATTAATCTGAGTGAAGATGTATTAATCTTTTGACATCGTTCGTGTGCAAAATTAACATTTTATCAATTCCCTCTATACGATCATAGAAACATTCGATTTGTTTTATAACTTGATCTTAAGTATTTTTGCACCATCGTTTTACGATTTCATTCTTAAATTATTAATAACAAAAAATCTCTCTAATTATGACAGAACAAATGGAAGTAAAGGAAGTACACATGATGCCACGTATTGGCGACATGGCGCCCGATTTTAAGGCGATGACCACCACAGGAATGCTCCAGTTTTCGGAATTCAACAAAGGAAAGTGGGTAATCTTATTCTCACACCCTGCCGACTTTACGCCGGTATGCACCACCGAGATGTCGGCTTTTGCCGAGCTGGAAGATGAGTTTGCCAAATACGACACCAAGCTCATCGGCTTGAGCATCGACAGCATTCACTCGCATATTGCCTGGGTAAACAACGTGAAGAAAAACCTTGGTATCACCATGCGTTTTCCGATCATCGCTGACATCGACATGAAAGTGGCTAATCTTTATGGCATGGTTCAGCCAGGCGAATCAGAAACTGCTGCAGTACGCGCCGTTTTCTTTATCGACCCCAAAGGTAAAATCCGTCTCATCATGTACTACCCACTCAACGTGGGTCGCAACATGGACGAAATCTGGCGTTCGCTCAAAGCATTGCAAACATCGGATGCCAACGGCGTGGCTATGCCCCTCAACTGGCAGCCGGGTGACAAAGTAATTGTGCCACCACCAAAGACTGTAAGTGAAATGGAAGAGCGCGAAAAGAGCAATTACGAAATGGTTGACTTCTATCTCGCCAAAAAAAGCCTCTAAACATTTTTATGTTTTAAAATTACAAAAGACCGGTTCACCTCCGGTCTTTTTCTATTTTATAATACTTTTGCGGGCTCTTGCAATTTCCAACAGGCAGGCAATAGAAATACTGAATTGTACTTTTGTAAAAAATAATCAAAACTATGTCATATACTAAAGATCAAGTGCTGGAAGCCCTCAAAGAGGTGATTTATTTCCCGAAAAGCGATAATATAGTTTCGCTTAATATGGTGGATCATCTTGAGGTGAAAGGCAACAAAATAAGTTTCACGCTGCTATTTCCAAAACCCAATGATAAGGCGGCGGCTATTGTAGAACAGGCCTGTGGGGATGCTATCGAAAAGAATCTGGGCCCTGATGCACAGGTGCGCGGCAACATTACTTTGAAAGCTGGCGCGCGCGATGCATTATATGCCGTAAAACACATCATCGCTATTGCTTCAGGCAAAGGAGGCGTAGGCAAATCAACCGTAGCCGTTAACCTGGCGGTGGCGCTTGCCAAAACAGGCGCTCGCACCGGAATTCTTGACGCCGACATTTACGGCCCGTCCATCCCACTGATGTTCGACCTGGTAAATGCGCAGCCATTAGCCGAGCATCGCGATGGTCACGACGTGATTATTCCTATCGAAAAATATGGTTTAAAAGTACTCTCAATTGGATTTTTTGTCCAGCCCGATCAGGCGCTACTTTGGCGCGGACCGATGGCTTCCAATGCTTTAAATCAGTTGCTTCGCGACACCGATTGGGGCGAACTCGATTATCTTGTTCTAGACCTGCCTCCCGGAACCGGCGACATCCATCTCACCATTGTACAGGAAGTTGATGTGTCGGGTGTAGCCATTGTGAGCACACCGCAAAATGTGGCACTTGCCGATGCACGCAAAGCTTTTAGCATGTTTAACAACGACAAAACCAAAGTGCCTATCCTGGGACTCATCGAAAACATGTCGTATTTTACTCCTGCTGAGCTGCCCGACAATAAGTATTACATCTTCGGAAAAGAAGGCGGCAGGCAACTGGCCAAAGAAGCCGATGTGCCTGTCCTGGGTGAAATACCGTTGGTGCAGAGCATTTGCGAAAGCGGCGACAGTGGTAAACCTATTGCTTTGCAAAACGACAGCCCGGTCGCCAAAGCTTTTGATGAACTGGCCAAGAATGTCATTGCAATTCTTAACAAACCGAAGGGTTCGCCTTTTGCATAAAATATTTCAGCCATTTCATAGTTTCATTTTTCGCTAATATAATCATCAACCAATGGAAAGCAACAGAGAAGATATCACACGGAAAGTACTAAACGTGATCGATCAGATACGCCCCTATCTGCAACAGGATGGCGGCGACATTGAATTTATTGAACTTACCGACGACAATACGGTGAACGTAAAACTGCTTGGCGCTTGCGGCTCATGCCCATATAGCACCATGACACTGAAAAACGGCGTGGAATCGGCCATGAAAAAGGCGATCCCTGAAGTAAAATCAGTAGAAGCTATTAATTTAGAAATGTAAAAACGGATAATGTTTGTTGTTTCACAGCATGGCTGCCGGAGAGTTCCGGTAGCCTTTTTAATTTATTTCATTAACTTGTAAAATTTGTTAATAACGAACCTCTTGGATGCCTATTTGCACCATTATGAACTAAATAGAGATACTTTTGGCACAGTTTTTAACAGCAGTAATTAAACTAAAAAAATAAATTTTATTAACCTTGTTTTCCGACTAATTTGAACAAATTTAAATTTTAAAACGTATGAAAAAAATCTTATTCATTTTTGCACTCGCATTGATTACGAGCTTTACCACGACAGTGAAGGCTCAGAGTGTTTATCACCCGTGGATCATCGGCGTGAGCACTAACTACGCGGACTTCAATGTAATCGACTACTCTGTGAGCGAACAGTTTCAGGATGCCAACTGGATGGGCAAACATTTGCCAACCATGTTGCGTTTTGGCCGTATGCTGAACAACTCATTCACACTTACCGCAGTTGCTTCACAGATTACATTAGAGCCTAATAAGCTGAATCGCATACCATTGGAGAAAACTATCAACAGCGATTTTTTCTGGAAAGTAGGCGGACAAATTGAGTATCACCTTGCCAACGGCTACATTCTCAACGAGAAGAGCTGGTTTGCTCCTTACCTGTTTACCGGGGTAAGCGGTTCTACACTGGATGATGTAACTTATGCGAGCATTCCCATGGGTGTTGGGTTCAACATCTGGGTATCAGAATATATAGGTTTCAACTTCCAGGGTTCGTATGATTACATGTTCGACTTTAACGACTACATGCATTATTCAGCGGGTATCATCGTGCGTTTTGGTAAGCCAATCGATAAAGATAAAGACGGCATTCCAAACCTTTATGATGCTTGTCCGGAAGTTCCGGGAGTAGTAGCCCATGACGGTTGCCCTGATACGGATGGCGACGGCATTGTAGATAGCCTCGACAAATGTCCGGATCGCTACGGTCCCGCTTCTGCTGACGGATGTCCTGACATGGACGGCGACGGAATTCCTGATCATCTGGACAGATGCCCCAACGAGCCAGGTACACTTGCCAACCAGGGTTGTCCTGATACCGACGGCGATGGCATCATCGACATCGAAGACCACTGCCCCAACGAGCCAGGCCCTGCCGCAACTTTTGGCTGTCCTGATAGTGATGGTGATGGCGTTCCCGACATGTGGGATCTCTGCCCCAACGTGCCTGGTCCAAAGAGCAATGCCGGGTGTCCGATAGAAGAGAAAACTACTACAATAATTATCCCTGTTGAAAAACAGGAAGCTATCCAAATGAACCAGAAAAATATTGAGTTCGACCTGAATAGCGATAAACTGCGTCCCAGTTCCATAGAAAGCCTGGATAATATCATCAAGATTATGAACGAGTTTCCTCAGTCACGTTACACCGTTTATGGTTATACCGACGATACAGGTCCTGCCGACTACAACTTCACATTGTCGCAGAAACGTGCCGCTTCCGTTAAAGAATATTTCGTGAAAAAGGGAATCAGTTCTGACCGTCTCGATTCAGCAGGATTTGGAGAACAGAATCCATTGGTACCCAACACCAGCGAAGCTAATCGTAAGATGAACCGCCGAGTAGAAATTAACTCCATCAACAAATAGATCTGATGATCTGTAATTGATTAAAAAAAGCCCGACACAGTAGCGTCGGGCTTTTTTATTTTCTAAAATGAAGGTTTCAGGAAGAAAAGCTGAAAATTATTTCACGAGAGGTATTTAGCAACGATGGGCATGTGTCGCCCCATACCAAATGATTTAGTTGAAACGCGCAGAATGGGCGCCGTTTGATGCCGTTTGTATTCGCTGGTGTTCACCATTTTCAACACACGCCGAACGATTGCCTCATCAAAGCCGGCACTTATTATCTCTTGCGGGCCTTGTTGCAGTTCGATGTATTGATAAAGAATTTTGTCGAGAATGTCATAGTCAGGGAGTGAGTCACTGTCTTTCTGATCAGGGCGCAGCTCGGCCGATGGTGGCTTGGTAATGATGTTTTCGGGGATGATTTCACCGTTGCGGTTGATGTATTGCGCAAGCGCAAAAACATCTGTTTTATAAACATCGCCCAGCACCGAAAGCCCACCGTTCATATCCCCGTAAAGGGTACCATAGCCAACGGCTGCTTCACTTTTGTTGGAAGTATTGAGGACGATGTGTCCAAACTTATTCGAAATAGCCATCAGTAATGTGCCACGGATGCGCGCCTGCAAGTTTTCTTCGGTAAGATTAAAAGGTAAGTCTTTGAAAAGTGGCTTCAAGGTTTCGCCGAATCTTTCGTAAACTTCACCGATATGAATGGTCTCGTGCGGACTGCGCAGGTTTTGCAGCATCTCAAGCGAATCGTCGATGGAATGTTGCGAAGAAAACGGAGAGGGCATCAGCACTGAAAGCACTTTATCACTTCCCAGCGCCTCGGCAGCCAGCGCCAGCGTAACTGCCGAATCGAGACCGCCCGACAGGCCAAGCAATGCTTTATTAAAACCAAGCTTTTCGAAATAATTCCGAATCCCCATTACCAGCGCATCGTGTATCAATCCAATCTTGCGGTTATCGGCAGGGTAGTTATCAATAGGTCGCTGTTGCGAATGAGCAGAAAGATTGTCGGTATCAAAAATCTGAAAATCCTCTTCAAAATATTTTAGTTCACCGGCTATCTTTCCCTGAGCGTCAATAGCCAAAGAGCCTCCATCGAAAAGTAGTTCCGTTTGCGCTCCCACATGATTTACATAAAACAGCGGCAATTTGTAATGATTCACATTGGCCAAAAGCATTTCGGTGCGTGCCACATGCTGCGTATAGTTAAAAGGCGAAGCCGCAATATTAACCATCAAATCGGGCTGGTGGCGCATCAGTTCGTCCATAGGCGTGACGGTGTACATCGGGTTGTTGCCAAAATTCCACAGGTCTTCACAAATGGTGAGTGCAACCTTTTTGCCGGCAACATGTACAATTTCAAAATGGGTATTGGGTTCAAAATAGCGATACTCATCAAACACGTCGTAGTCGGGCAGCAGCGTTTTGTGTATGACGGTTTTAACCATGCCATCAGCAAGCACATACGCCGAATTAAAAAGGCCTTTGCCCCGCACAGCATGATTGCGTTCGGGCGCACCAACGATGGCTGTGATGCCTACACATTTGGCAGCTATTCGGTGGATAGCCTCCTGGCTTTGTGTAATAAAATCATCAAATTCCAAAAGGTCCTGTGGCGGATAACCGGAAACCGCAAGCTCAGCAAAAACCACCAGGTTAGCACCATCATTTTTAGCACGATCGATGGCCTGCAGGATACGTGTTACGTTACCCGAAAAATTCCCGATGTGGTAGTTGATTTGTCCAAGCGCGATACGCATACCTGGCTTTTTTTAGAAAATAAGACCCAATGTAAGCTCTATAAAATTAGGGGTGGCTTTTTGTTTCACACTACCGTCCACGGTATTGTAGCCTTTCATAATATTAGAAATCCCATTGTAATAGGTGAGTCCGGCAATAATGGAGGTGGAGTTGTCGATGTAATATTCGATGCCTCCTCCCAGTATGAGCGATGCCTTGAGCAGTTGTATATCGTCCGTGCGGTCGTGCTCGCTGGTCACCGATTTACTGACGCCATCAACGCTGTATTGAAATGTTTCTTCAGTTTTAGTTTTGAAATTAAAGGCAAGCGAAAATCCAACTTGTCCATAGTATTGCACATCCTTAAACCGGTTGGTTTTCATTTTTAGCGTAAGCGGAATGTCGATGTATCGCAATTTCATATCATTCACCATTGTCCCGGCAAGCATTATCGTGTCGGTCATCTCCTGATAGGGATAAGAAATTTTACCGTTTAGATAATTAACATTAAAACCCGTGGCGAAAAAATAGTTTTCGGTGATGGTGACGTCGCTGAGAAACCCCCAATTAAACCCAAACTGGGCTCCGTCGCTTTCATAGCCCTTCGAGTCGGGTGAAACCCACGAAATGGCGGGTGCTACTTTTAAACCAAATCGAAAAGGTTTTATCTGGCTGAAGCCTGTGTGTGCAATCATCAAAAAGGCAAGCGTGAGCAATAGAAATGTCTTTTTCATATTAATTCGTTTTTTAAAGCGTTAAAAGGGTGCAAAAATAATGAAAGATCGGGATAGAGCTACTGTCGGCAAAGAATAAAAGTCTTTCCGGACTGCAGACAACAAAAGCCTTGATACCGGCTCTTCTGCGATCATTAATGATTTTTACGAATCCGCTTTGTGATTTCTATCTATATTTGTCGCCATTCATCAATAACCTAAACTTTTAAAATTATGAAACGATTCACTTTTGTCATAATCCTGCTCCTGGCTGCCGGCTTTACTTTTGGCCAGGTTTCGTTCGGACCGAAGATTGGCTACAACACTTCCAATCTCACGGTGGAAGCTGAAGGTATCTCGTCCGATCTGAAAAGCTCATTCAACTTTGGTTTGTTCGTTCGGGTAGGCCAAAAGATCTATCTGCAACCGGAAGTCAATTGGTTGACACGCGGAAGCGAGTTCAAAACCTCCAGCGCCTCCTCAGTTGCCCCCATCAATCAGAATATCGATCTGAAAACCATCGAAGTCCCCGTATTGTTGGGATGGCGTATTATTAACTTCGGAATTGCCAATGTCCGAATAATGGCCGGGCCGTCCGCATCGATTGTAGTGAATAAAACAATCGAAACCAACGAAATAGATAAACCTATTAAAGACAGCGACATTAACGACTTGATCTGGGGAATGAACTTTGGGGCAGGCGTGGATGTGCTCATGTTTACACTCGACGTGCGTTATCAGTTGGGATTGAATGAAGTAATTGAAAAAGTTAACAACACCGTATTTGATTCCAAAAGCAATGTATTCTCCGTGTCGCTGGGCTGGAAAATTTTATAACAAACAATAAATTTTCCCACCGGCGGGTTAACATAAAGTGTCAGCATCCTTTTAAATGTTGACACTTTTTTTTGCTTATCGCAATAGCTAAACAACACAAAATGAAAGGTTATCAGTTATCAATTTTGATTTTCACGATTCTGCTCTCAGCATGCAATGATGGCCGCAGCAGGCTCGACATCGATACGCGCCGTGTCGAAATTGCACCGGTCCACATCCAGCGCTACGAGAAAGCCCTTTTTGAAATAGCGCCCGACAGCATGCAGCGGCAACTCAAAGACATTGCTCCACAGTTTCCGGTGTTTCTGGATACCGACCTCGACGACACGCTCAACATCATGCGGCTGCACGAATTTATTACCGATCCGCTCAACCGGCAGCTTTACGAAAAAACGCTGGAAGTATTTCCCGACCTCACTCCTTACGAGCGTAATTTTACCGAGGCTTTCAAGCGCTTCAAATATTTCTTTCCTGACGCGGAATTGCCTGATGTTTTCAGCTATGTCTCAGGATTGCTTTACGAAAATCCTGTGCAGTTTTTTAACGACGACATGATCATTGCGCTCGATATGTACCTGGGTCCCGACCTGGAAACCTACCGCAAAATGCGCCTTCCTCTTTATGTCATCCGCACCATGCGGCCTGAATATCTGGTTCGCGACGGCATTCACGAACTATATCTTTACCATTTTGCTTTGCGCCCGGGCACCACTTTTCTGGATCAGGCCATCGACAAAGGCCGGCAGCTCTGGTTCCTCGATGCCATGCTGCCCGCCACCGCCGACAGTATCAAGATCGGATTTACACAGGCACAGCTCGAATGGTGCCGACAAAACGAAGCCAACATCTGGTCGTTCATCATTCAAAATGATCTCCTCTACTCCTCTGATACGCAAGTTTTACGTAAGTTTTTTAACGACGGTCCTTTCACAGCCGACTTTTCCACCGATTCTCCACCACGGATTGGCGAGTGGATAGGCTGGCAAATCGTTCGTTCATTTATGAATAGAAATGGGAAAGTTTCGCCGGAAGAATTATTTACAAACACGCAGGCACAGGATATTTTAAAGCTTTCGGGTTACAAGCCCAGGGGTGACGCTAAGCCTTGATCAGCAGTCGGTAGCCAGCAGTCGGCAGTCGGCTGCGTAAGGGATGCCAGCCCTGAAAGGGATGGCAACCCTGATACGGCTTTACAAATACCATTCACCCTACACTCTGCGCCACGCTCTTTGCGCCTTGCGCCACGCGCCGCGCGCTCCGCTTTTATATTGGTTTTCAATTTTGATGTTGTAAATATTTTTTACCTTTACCGGCTCATATTTTATAGTTGCT
>CAZTCX010000108.1:10819-11875 GCA_964612515.1 uncultured Lentimicrobiaceae bacterium
CGCCCCAAGTAAGAATCCTCATAGAGAAAAGGTCTTTGAAAATACACTGGGTTTGGTGGTAAAAGGCCATTCAAAGTAGATGTCAATGCATTTTTTCTGTCTTTTAATTTCAGTGTTGTAAATATTTTTTACCTTCACCGGCTCAAATTATGGTTGTTTAGCTCATGATTCTTGCTATGATTAAAATGGATTTTTCTGCTAAAACATTATGTATTCAACATTTTTTGGTTTTTCAAATCTTATCCTCTTAGCAGGCAATCCGGCTATTGCAGAACCAGAAGTAAATTTCATAACCGACACAATTGTTATTAATCTAAAAATGAAAAAAATATGAACAGCATTTTGGTAATCGATGATGATGAGTTTATGAGAGGCCTGATTAAGACTCTGCTAACAAAAGCTGGCCACGAAGTAATAATCGCAAAAGATGGAGAAGAAGGGCTGCGACTTCTTAATAAAAAGGAGCCTGATCTTGTTCTCACCGATTATAAGATGCCCGGCATCACAGGTATTGATGTGGTACATCAGGCCCAGCAGCAATATCCTGGCTTACCGGTAATCATCCTGACCGGCTACGGAGCTACTGATCTTACTATAAAAGCCATTCAGGCCGGCGCATACGACTTCATCGAGAAACCAATAAAAAATCATGAGTTGCTCGAAGTTGTCGAAAACGCATTAAAAGCTCATGAGCGCAGCAAAAGCCTCACCTCGGTCATCAATCCGGCAGCCCGGCAGGAAATAGAAGATAATTTGATGGCTGGAAAAACGCCTGCAATGCGTGAAGTATTCAAAAATATTGGCCGTTTATCCATCAATACGGTAAATGTGATTGTAATCGGTGAACCCGGAACGGGCAAAGAACAAATCGCACGGCTCATACATTTTAGCGGCATCAACCGCGATCACCCTTTCGAGGCGATCAATTGCAACGGCCTTGACGAGAATCTGCTGAACAACGAAATGTTTGGTTTTATGAATTCCAGTGGCAAAGTGGTGCCTGGAAAACTGGAAACTGTTGGCAAAGGAACCGTTTATATGGGCGAATTTCGTGAG
>CAZTCX010000109.1:0-11863 GCA_964612515.1 uncultured Lentimicrobiaceae bacterium
CTGGTGTAGGCATTTATCAATCCCGCCGAGCTGCTGTTGATGGCGTTGATCACCAATCCCACCTCCGCCTTCTCTTCGTTTTTTAAATCTTTTTCAAAATTTGCCGGTATTTCGATGATCAGGTCGGCATGGCCTTTTTGTACAAGATCTTCCGCCTCCTGATAGCTTTCGGTGTAATTGCGGATGGTGTAAAATGAGGAGCCTTCAAACTTGCGGATCAGCTCACGCGAACTCACCGAACGATCGTGATCCACCACCACCGTGTTGATGTTTTTGAGATCAAACGTGGTGGCGTATGCCAGAATGAGTAGTTGCACCAGCGGCATCACAAAGATGATGGGCAGCATCGTCCGGTTGCGGAAAATCTGGATAAACTCCTTTTGTAGTAAAAATAGGATCGTTCTCATCTATTTTCGAAAATCGTTATTCGTTCATTGTTAATTGTTCATCGTTATCCGTTAATTGTTAATCGTAACCCTCACCCCGAACCCGCACCTCGTAACCCGCACCTCGTAACCCGCACCTCGTAACCCGCAACCCGCATCTCGCACCCCGCACCCCGCAACCCTTAACCACCGCAGGTTTATCATTATTCGATATTAATTTCCAAATTATTAATTCAAAACTCATTTGCATTTCCAGACGCATGCAATGCGTCTCTACAGTCCATCATTTTATAAATTATTTAAATCGTCAATCCAAAAACGTAACTCGAAACCCGCACCTCCTATCTTGCAACGCGTAACGCGCACCCCGCACCCCGCAACCCGTCAATCCAATCGTATTTTAAATTTTTTAATACTCAAACCTATAAACACAACGATCATTGCTATCATAATCAGCGTTTCTTTCCACAGAATGCCAAGCCCAACTGCCTTCAGCATCACCCCACGGATGATGATGATGAACCATTTGGCCGGAATTATATTGGCGAACCATTGCAGCGGCCACGGCATATTTTCGAGCGGGAAGATAAATCCCGAGAGCATGATCGTGGGCAGCAATAACGCAACCATCGAGAACATCATCGCCACCTGCTGGCTGTTTACCAGCGACGAGATGAGGATGCCCAGCGACAAAGCCAGGATGATGTACAAGATGCTATAAAACATGAGCAAAACAACGCTGCCGCGAACGGGCACGGCGAAAACGAAATATCCCAAAAGCAGGACGACGACGGCGATGGCCAGGGCGATGAGCACGTAGGGAACCACTTTGCCCAGGATGATCTGCACCGGACGTAACGGCGAAACCAGCAAAACCTCCATGGTGCCCATTTCTTTTTCGCGCGCTATGCTAATGGAAGTCATCATGGCGCCGATGAGCAGCAGCAGTATGGTGATGATGCCCGGCACAAACATCATCACACTTTCCATCCGGCCATTATAAAGCATTTTTACCTGCGGCGTAATTTGCACGGGCAGCTGCCTGTTCGCAAGGAGTTCCTGCTGAAAGCTGGCGACGATGCCGCTGAGGTAGCTGGTGAGGATGCGCGCTGCGTTGGGGTCGGAGGCGTCGGCAAGCACCTGAATCTGCGCATTGCCTTCGGTTTCAGCTTTTCGGGCAAAGTCGTTTTCGAAGATGATCACCTGACGAACGGCTCCGCTCCTAAAAGCCTGCTCTATTTTTGATTCGCTGCGCAAGTCGAGCGCCAGGCGAAAATATCCCGACGAGGTGATTTTGTGGGTAAGCTGCCGTGTGAGTTCGTCGCGCGACTTGTCGAGGATGGCGATGTCGGCATTGCGGATGTCGTTGGTGAGCGCATAGCCAAAGAGCAAAAGCTGGATCACCGGCATGCCAAAGAGGATCAGCACCGTGCGGTAGTCGCGGAAGATGTGATAAAACTCTTTGCGGATAAATCCTCTGAACTGTTTCATAACAATGCCAAAAGTAGAGAAATTCTCCCCAAAACATCCCGTGGAAGATTTACGAGTTACGGGTTGCGAAGGAGAATTCAAAATTGTTAATCGTTAATTGTTCATCGTTAATCGTAATCCGTTAATCGTAATCCGTTAATCGTAATCCGTTAATCGTTAATCGCACCTCGCAACCCGCAACTCACAACTCGCATCGCGCAACCCGTAACTCGCAACTCGCAACGCGTCAATTTCTTAAAGTGCCCCCTTTCTCAGCTTTGGCTTAGCCTATGCTGGATATATTTCCGCAGGCTTTGCCTGCTTTTATCATTCAATTTTAAAAACAATAATAACAGGGATGAATGACGATTAACAATGAACGATTAACAATCCTAAAGTGCCCCTTCCAGGCTTTTTTCCAACCTGCGTGCGTAGCCGTCAAATTCATCGAAAGTCATCTCTTTGTAAAAAATAGTGCCGTGGGTTGCTCTTACTTTCGGGCTGGGGTTGTTGTAGAAATACGCCTTGCCCAGAATCATTTGAACTTTTTTGAACTGATCGGTCCATATTCTTTGGGAAACCTCATTGAAAGGGCCGTTGTGCTCGTAGCTTGGGAACGAAGCATTTACCTGGCTGATGTAACAATTCTTGAACGAATGCTCCAGCACCGCCATGGAGTTGAGCGAAACCAGCGAAAATACATTGGCGTCGGCAGGATGGAATTTGTACCAAACATTGCGGTAGCCGATAATCTTTAGATCCGAAATATCCTTTTCCTTTTTCCACAGTCGTAAAGCTTCGGCGATGGCTTGCAACACCTTGTAGTGTGTGTCGGGGCCGGAGCCTTCGGGGTCGAAAGCCAGACTAACCTTCGTGGGATTTATCTTGCGGAGCATTTCTAAAATGGGTTCCACATCACGCTTTTGCTCGGGTTGTTCGGTGAATAGATCGCCCGAATAAAAACCCAGCCGCATGTGCTCGATGTCTTTTACCTGCACGCCGTAATGCGCCCACACAAGCTCCTCTTCGAATTCGCGGAGCATCCCTTTTAGCCGTTGGATGTGTGGTGGATTTTTCTCACCATCGTAGCTATTTTCTATTAGCTCAATGTTCGATTTGATCGTTTCTTTCAGTTCATCAATAGAATTGATATCATAAATCTCTACCAGCGAACGGGTGATGCGGTGACACAGCCCGCGCAACTTCCCGTTATCATCATTGCTTGCCACTTTGTTAAGGTAGTGGTTTACGTCTTTGTCCCATTTGTATTTATATCCCGACTCAAAAAAATCAGGAAAATTGATCATTTGAATTTCATCATCATTGATAAATTGCAGCGTACTGACAAGCAACTCCTCCATCATGCGATTGGTCACGGCGGTAAATCCACTGGTGAGAATGGCAAAGTGAAACGTGTTGCTGATTTCGCGCAGATGTCTGGTGATGACCGGGAATATTCCCAGCATGATGTCGTCGTGATGCGGGCCGGTGTGCAAATATCTCTGGTTCCGCTCCGGTTCAAGCCCTTTTTCAATTTTCGCTTTCGTCGATTCAATTACATCGGCAACCACACCTATCGACAAATTTGGGATGAGTGCGCAATATTTGTCCTCTTTCAGGTCGTCGAGGGTGAGATTGCGGGCATATTTATCAATGCGCAGGCACAGGTCGAAAATGGCTCTTTCAGTTTTCTCAAAAGACCATTCACCGGTTTTGTAATAAATATCCTTGCTGTCGGTGAGCTGCGATGCGGCGCCTTCGGTAATATAAAACCGAGCGTTTTTTTGCCGCTGCAGTACGGTGGCAGGATAGAGATTGTCGGGCAGGTTTTCGATGGCATTTTTAACGATTTCTGCTTTGGCCTCGCCGGCTGCAAAAATGATGGAAACGCCGTCAGGGTTATAGGTAATGGTATTCAGCCCGATGGTTATCACCAGCCGATTGCGCGAAACTTCAATTCCGCCGAGGTCGCCAGCCGAGGCAGCCTGGGTTTCAAAATTTGTTTCGGTAAGCCGCGTACTCGAATTATGGTCGCTGCCGCGCGTATTAAAAGCTATGTGGCCGTCGGGGCCGATGCCGCCCAAAAAGAAGCCGATGCCGCCCAGTGCTTTGATTTTTTCTTCGTAACGCGTACACCACGTGTCGATTTTATAGATGGATGCCCGCTGCAACTCTTCAAGCCGCGACTGGGGCGCTCTGCTGCGCAGGCTAAGGTCGATCCGACTGTTAGGAAACACCTCCCTAAAATTTTTACCTTCGGCCAATTCAATTTCATCTGTATTAATCAGAAGCGCCTTTTCGGGGTCAAGTCCGAAACCATTAATATAATAGTGTTGCACATAGTTGTAAAAGCTGTTGTGCTGCAAAGGGTTTATCGGATAAAATTCGTCAATCTGGACAAAGTGCAGGTTTTTCATTTCAGGCTTTTCCTTCAGGAGCAAACCATTTTCAGCCATCAGCTTTTGCGTTGCGGGCTGATCAAAAGTGTTTAGCAAATGATTTGTCCATTTCATGAAGTGCTCGGGAGTTTTTCCCGTTGGCAGACTGATGACTCCCTGCGGGTTTTCGCTCACCCACTCCAGAAACCGCAACGCCGTTATAAAGCCCAGCGAAGGGAAATTTGGGACAACGATGTAAGGCATGTAGCCGGAGCAAATTTCCCTTTCTGATTTGAGAAAAAAACTTTGCTCTACTCCGAAAGCATTCACGCAAACCGCTTTTGACTTGTGTTTTAACATTTTACCAATGTTTATTTTTATTTTGAATTCCTTTGAGCCACCTTTGCTAACCTGTGTTTTTCTACTGATTCAACTTGTTATGGTTAGCTTGTCGCAAAAGTAGATGTTTTAAAAATGATCATGTTTTTGTGTGCATTTGTAGGTGTAGAAATTATTGCCTCGGTAAATTGAAAGAGCCGTTTCAAATTCGGAGGGGATTGCGATAATTGTATTTTTGGAAATCGTTAATCGTTATCTGTTAATCGTCAATCGTTCCTCGTCAATTTAAAATAAAAATAATGGCTGCTAAGATATTGCTCGTACTGTTTTATGTTTTGTCGCCGGCACTCATCCTCCACCTTAGCCACAGATACCGTTTCATCAACCGGCTTGGCGCAGTGGTGGTAGCGTATGTTGTTGGCATCGTGATCGGAAACATCGGGCTGATTCCCGAAGGCAGCCGGCCGCTGCAGGAAATGCTAACCACACTCACCATCCCGTTGGCGCTCCCGTTGCTGTTGTTCTCCACCAACATTCGGCAGTGGTTCTCGCTGGCAGCCACCACAGCACTCTCGATGGCGGCAGGACTGGTGAGTATGCTGACGATGGTCGTCCTGGGATTTTTCATTTTTAGAAGCCACGGCATGACCGACCTTTGGAAAATCGGCGGGATGCTCGTGGGTGTTTATTCAGGCGGAACACCCAACCTCGCTGCCCTCAAGATTATGCTCCAGGTTCCCGACGACATTTATCTGCTCACCCACACCTACGACATGATCCTTTCGGGCATTTATTTTCTTTTTCTCATCAGCATCGGGCAGCGATTTTTTAGGCTTTTCCTGCCGCCATTTCGCTTTGCCAGCCCACAAGGTCAGTTGCAACAGCGCGATTTGGATGGTGAAAACCCTTACACGCAATTGTTAAGTCGAACCAACCGTTGGCCATTGCTTAAGGCGTTGGGGCTTTCGGTGCTTATCTTTGCTGTGAGCGGCGGCATCTCATTACTGGTGCCGGCCAACAGCCAGATGGTGGTGGTGATATTGCTCATCACTACGCTGGGGATAGGTGCTTCACTTGTGCCATCGGTAAACAAAACGCCCAAGACTTTTGAGCTGGGGATGTATTTTATTTTGATTTTCAGTGTGGTGGTGGCCTCGCTGGTAGATGTAACCGCACTTGGCGGCAAAACGCCCACACTGTTTGCCTATCTGGCGTTGGTAATTTTCGGGTCTTTAATATTGCATGCTTTTCTGGCGCGCCTGCTGCGCATCGACGCCGACACAGTAATTGTTACCTCCACGGCTTTGATATGCAGCCCGCCATTTGTGCCGGTGGTTGCCGGTGCGTTGCGCAACCGCGAAATAGTGGTGTCGGGACTTACCGTAGGCATCGTTGGTTACGCCATTGGCAACTATCTGGGCTATCTGGTGGCGGTGTTGTTGCGGAGTTTTTGAAATACCAAATGCCTGTATTTCTATATCCTCTAAAACAGGAAACTGTTAATTTCGGATCATAATCGAAAATAAACGTAATAATTTCCGATTACATACCGAAATTACCTACTTTTGTCAGTCATTACCTATTCTTATGATTGAACGAAAACTTGAGAAGATCATCTTGGATCGTATGTTTCAGAACAAAGCGATCATCGTTTTGGGAGCACGACAAACTGGCAAAACAACTTTGCTCAGGCAAATCACCGGGAAATTAAACCAGCCGGTTTTGTGGCTGGATGCCGATGAGCCTTTTGTGCGTTCGCAACTTACCAATGTTAATATTCCTGTCCTGAAATTGCTAATCGGAAACAACAAAATAGTCGTCGTTGATGAAGCGCAACAGGTCAGCAATGTTGGACAAACATTAAAGCTGATAATAGACCACATAAGCGATGTTCAGCTTTTGGTGAGTGGTTCCTCTTCCCTGGAGATTACGGCGCAAACCAGCGAACCCTTGACGGGGCGTAAATTTGAATTTTTTCTTTATCCGCTTTCTTTTCAAGAGATGCTTGAGCATCATGGATGGCTCGAAGAAAAAAAGTTGCTCGAACAGCGACTCGTTTACGGGTCATATCCCGATATTGTTGCTACAACTAACAACCCTGGTGAGTTGCTGAGCTTACTTGCCGGCAGCTATCTCTACAAAGACATTTTTAAGTTTAAGGATTTACGACGGCCGGAATTGTTGGAAACATTACTCCAGGCTCTGGCTTTACAGATGGGGTCGCAGGTTTCGTATAATGAACTCGGCAAGTCGATAGGTGCAGATTCGGAAACCGTGCAGCGCTATATTGATTTGCTCGAAAAGACTTTCGTTATCTTTCGGTTGCGATCGTTTAGCCGAAATCTTAGAAATGAATTAAAAAAAAGCAGGAAGATTTATTTTTATGACAACGGCATTCGTAATGCTTTGATCAACAATTATAGCCCGATAGAGATGCGGAACGATAAAGGTGTTTTGTGGGAAAATTACCTGGTTAACGAACGTTTGAAACTTCTCACCTACAGCCGCATTTCATCCAACAGATATTTTTGGAGAACGCAGCAGCAACAGGAAATCGATTATATCGAAGAGCGCGATGGCTTGCTCCATGCTTACGAATTTAAATGGAAGGCAAAGCCTGGCTTACGTGTGCCGCCAATCTTTTCCAAAGCTTATCCTGAACACACCTTCAGAACTGTTACTTCAAGTGATTTTGATTCTTTTTTAACCCAAATCTGATGTTAAATTGAACAAGCCGTCGCACACTTTACTCATCATATCGCTCGTGGATGGCTAAAAACTAAATCTAAATCACTACCTCATTTTTCCCCTCTCATCTCTCACCTCTGTTGGCACCTCCTCCTCAATCTTCTGCAAAAAAAACCACCCGCCGAGCCGGCTGGCACAACGGGTGGTATTAACATTATGAAAAATATGAGAACAAAGAAGTTAACAGGCTATTTCACCAGCGTAAGTTTTTTGGTGATTACAGTTTCGCCTGCTTTAAACTGTACGAAATACATTCCGTTTTCGAGTGCAGACATGTTTACAGAAATGTTGTGCGCGCCTGCTTCTATCACGCCATCATTAAGTTTCATCACCAGTATGCCGATGCTGTTGTAAATCTCAGCGGTGACATGCGTGGTTTGGCTTAGGCCAAAAGCGATGGTAGCATTTCCGGTAACGGGATTAGGATAAATGCGCATGGCAGTAGCCTGCGGATTTTCGCCTATTCCCACACATTCGTCAACAATGACTTGCTGCTCGGCAAAGTTTTCACAGCCGTGTGCGTCGGTGTAGGTGTAGGTAATGGTGTGGGTTCCCATGCCAGCCGCAGCCGGATCAAACCAACCATTAGTAACGCCTGTGCCTGAATAAACACCACCGGCGGGCACTCCCTGATTGAGTTCAAAAGAGGGATAATAAGCACACTGATCACCAATGTCCTGAAGGGTAACCTCAGGCAGCGCATATACACTTACGTAATTGGGCGCATTGAACGTGTTGCTGTTGGTGCCATCAGAAACGGTGAGCGTAACGTCAAAGGTTCCAGGATTGGTGTAGTTCACGGTTGGATTTTGCTGAGTTGAAGTAGCTGGTGTGCCGCCTTCAAAAGTCCAGTTCCATGAGGTAACGGTACCATAAGACATGTCGGTGTAATCTACGCTGAGCATCTCGCAACCACTTGCGGTGGTGCTGTTAAATGCTGCTGATACGCCTTCGGCCAAAGCCGTAAATTGCGTTTCATCGGTGTAAGCAAAGCTGCCACCACTTTTAATGGTAACCGTCTGGCCATTTACATTAGAGCGCAAGGAATAGTAGGTCGATAGTCCGTCGCCGGCAGCGTCATACACAAAAAACTGATAGCAACCGGGTGTAGTAAAGAAAATGGTGTCTTTGATATACTGGTAAGCTTGTGTGTATGGCCCACCTGATCCAAGTACTTCGCCATTGGGTCCTAAACATTCCCACGAGGTTTGCATAGGAGTGGCATCGGTTTTTAGCAACAGCGAAACCCAGTCGGTGCAGACATCAGTAGCTGCGGTCTGGATAACGATGGCATCATTATCCGGATTTAAGTCGGGCTGGTTGTTAGGTTCCGATAAATATACGTTGATGGTGTTTGTGGGCTGTGCGTTAAAGCTCATTTCGGGAATATCCACTTCTACGAGATTCGGGAATTGGAGATTGCCCGTCCAGGGATGTGTGTAAACCAATGTACCGTTGATCTCGAAGTTGATATTTACTGAAGTGATTACCTCAGCGCCTTTGTTTTTCAGTTTCACTGTGGGAGCAATTACGCCGTGACATATTTTCTCGGGAATATTCATAACGCCGGCAAGTTCTGCATCAAGTGCGAACTCAGGAATAGCCATGGATTTGAGATCGGCCTGCAGCACTTCTTTGCTGGAGTCGTCCTGCAAAGCGGCAATGAGTTCGCAGTTTTCGGCAGCCCAGCCACTCGACATCACAAAGTCAAGCTCTACAGTTTGTACGTCGCCCGATGCAAAGCTGATTGAAGTTCCGGCTGCGTTTGGCACCATCAGCCGGTTTACAGAATTAACATCGGGTCCCAATCCCCAGTTGATAGGGAGGTGCGATTCGACAACGTACACACGTAGCTTGAGATTGGTGCCGCTGTAGGGAGCTACTTTTGTAATTACTACCGTAGCATGATAGTTATTGCCGGTGAGATGTTGAAACTGCATATCAACGGTGAAGTTACTCATCACAGCGTTTCGCTGGTTCACTTTGGGGAGAAAGGTAGCGTAGAGGCTGCTGCCACCGCCACCCACATGTGTGAGGATACCATCAAATTTGATTGTGGGATAGCCAGTGATGCCATTGTACGAATTACGTGTATTGCTATACACGTTGGCGAGTGAGTCGCCATTGTGGTTTTCAATTACAGCCACGTTGTGGCCGTTGCTTATCAGGTCGTCAGCTCCTAGTGCTGCGCCCGGACAGTAAGGTCACCAAAATCCGGTGCCGCCTTCTACCACAACATACTGGCGCGGAACCTGCTGTGATATGGCCATCAGCATCAGAAAAAGGCCGACAAAAGTGAATAATAGTTTTTTCATCTTGATAAAGAATTAGTTAAAATGAATATTAAAAACACATTTTTAAACACGGCAAACTTACACAAACTTTTTTAAAAGTAAATATCAGGAAAATTTTTTTTTCTGTTTAAATCTTATCAATTTAGCGTTTAAAAATTGAAAAAACTGCGTTAAAATGGAGCTTTCAAAAGTGCGGAGGTGCTTTGCCCGCGTTCCTGTTTGATGATTTTTAAAATCTTACCATTTATTTCAACACAACAACTTTTTTAGTTAGTCGGCGACCATCAAGATTCATTTGCATGAAATAAACGCCCCCCGGAACCATCGTCAGATCCATGCCTGTTTGGTGCAATCCAGCTTCAACCCGGAAGGGTGTAATGCTTTGTATCATTTGTCCGGCCTGGTTCATCAGGCGGATGTCCACATCGGTGGTTTGGCTGGTAACAAAGCTAATCTGCATAGCATCCGTGGCCGGATTGGGATAAATTTCCAAATCGCCCTGCCAGGGCTCGGCTGCAATGCCCACGTTTACTTCGCCCGAAAACTGCACGGTGGCCATGCTGCCAAAGGCGCTTCCGGAGAGAATTGGTTGCGTGCCTTTGAAAAGGTTAAAAAATGCCGGCGATTGCAAGCCATTACCACCTGCGTCATAGATGGTAAAACGGAAGCAGTCGGTGGTTTCAAATTCCAGCGTTTCGTTGATGAAGCCGTTAGGAGTGGAGTAGGGGCCGCCGCTGAAAACCACCAGGCCAGCGTCATTGGTTATTTCCCAGGTAGTTTCTTCCGGATGGGTGTCGAGTTTTATCATCAGACTTACGTTGTCTTCTACGACGGGTGCTTGGGAGAAAGATTTCCGGATGGTGTCGTTGATCCGGTAGTCGTCGTCGGTGCCATTAACAGATGCAAGATAGATGGTGAGGACGTTTTCGTCGAGCACATCAAAATTGATTTGCGGAAGCATAATCTGTCGGATTTTGAGATAACCTACACTGCCGGTCCAAGAGTAGGATTGTTCCGGGCCGTCGTTGACGTTGTAGCGGATTTCGAGTGATGAGATGTCGTTGGTACCATAGCTGGCCACGGCAAGCTGCGGCAAAAGATAGCCGGAGCAATGTTTTGCAGTTACGTTGGAAATGCCAACAGCGGCGGCATCGGTAGGAAATAAAGCCTCAAAAGGTTCGGTACTGCTAACGCCCGATTGGTGGATGACCTTGCTGTTGTTGTTTTGTACAAATCCCACCACGCCCAATTGGTTGATGTTGTAAACATTTTCGAGTTCCCAGACTTGCGCGATGATGTTGTACTCGCCGGCCTGCCAGTTAGTTTGCAGTTGTGTGCCAGCGGCGTTGGGCAGCATCTTTTTCATCACATCCATGAAATTTTTCTCACCATTGGTGCCGGGAGGGCTGGAGAAATTAATATGTTTTTCGACCACAGCACACATTCCCCGCAGTCCGACTTCGCTGATGTTCTGGGCAGCGCGGATACGCATAAAAACGAACAAAGAATCCAGATTGTCGGAGAGCTGCTGATAGATGTCGATTTCGTCGAAAGGTGAAGGAGCGGCAGCATACTGGTTGATCATGCTTTGCGTAACGCTGGAAGGATTTCCGTTGAACACGCCACCCACCACAGCGCGCGGCACCGAGTTGATGCCGTAATAGCCGATGCGGGTATCGTTTTCACCTTTGTTGTGGTTGTACATTGGATCGTAGCCGGGCCACGAAGCGTGATACTTGAGTACGGCAACCTTGTCGGTATTTTGCTGAAGCAATGCATCGAATGCAGGGTTTTGGCTTGCGCAGGGGCCACACGATGCGTTGGTGGCTTCTTCCACCATCACCCGCCGGTCAGCTTGTGCGAACGTAAACACAGAGAAGGCGAGGAACAAAAGGAGTAAAAATAGATTTTTCATAGTAGTAAAAATTTTATGGTTAAATAAATCATCATTGAATTGCAAAATAAGTCAATTTAAAATTAAAGATTTTCAGCCGTTTCCTGATCTGCTCAAAGGGAAGGATCAGAGCCGCTAATCGTCTCCCTTCGATCGGAGCCTGCTTTCCAAAGAAAGGATGTGGCGCCCCGAATTATTACAAAGAACATTGAACCAGAAACCGCAGAAAACATTTACTAATATGAAGATAAACAACTGTGAAGGAAAAAGGCTCAAAGGCAGGCCAGATTGCAGCGAAAACGCCACGTGGATTGGCAGCGGCAGGGATTGTAGCGGCAGATGGCGCAGCGGCGG
>CAZTCX010000110.1:0-11845 GCA_964612515.1 uncultured Lentimicrobiaceae bacterium
ATAAAAACTAATTAGCATGAAAGAGACTAACCTCACCTTTGGCATCAGCAGCTTTTACCGTCGGAATCCGGCGCTGGTTTTTGCAGGCCTCGTAGCGCTGCAACTTCTTTTGTTTTACCTGATCTACCGCAACCCCTGGGTGGAGCAGACAATCTTTACCCCTTTGGTTAATTTTTATGCGCTGCTTGCCGGAAAAGTACTGGCATTTATGGCTTTTACAAATAGTGTGAGTGGCGATATGATATCATCGTCCGAGTTTGCCGTGAGCATCAAAAAGGGCTGCGATGCGGCAGAACCCATGGCCATTTTTGTTGCAGGCGTCGTTGCCTTTCCCGCATTTCTCAAAGATAAGTTGGCTGGCCTGGGAGTGGGACTGGCAATTTTGTTTTTTCTCAACATCATCCGCATCGCAACACTCTTTATTGTAGGCGTGTATTTTCCCGACTTTTTCGAATCCATGCATCTGGCTGTCTGGCAGGTGATTTTCATCGTTGTTGCCATTGTGTTCTGGTTTTTGTGGTTGAAATACGTGACAAGCAAAACGGTAAAGAAATGATATCGACGAAAAAAATACTCCTGAGCGTAGTCCTTTTCATTGTGCTATACACAATGTTGTTGCTGCCACAACTCCATATTAACAAGCTTTACGCAGAATACCTTTGTGGTGTGGGCAATTTTCTTTTCGAGGATTTTCCACGGGGAGGATTTGTAAATCTCAAAACACAAACTGAAAAAGGTGGGAATGATATTGCACTGTTTCTTTCGCGCGCTGACTGGATGGAGGGCACTAAAATCAAAGGCGTTACAGCCAATAAAGCCAGCGACAGGATTGGTTATCTTATCACCGCTTTTTTTGCTGCACTTACTCTGGCAACGCCGGTTTCGTGGAAACGAAAATCAATAGCCATTATGTTGGGATTGATCATCATTACAGCATTCGTTATGCTCAAGATGTATATTATTATCCTGAACGCCTACACTCTGGTAGATTGGTTTGGCTTGTACCAGGAGCCGGCCGAAAAAGCAAGGATTCAATTTTGGTACGATAATTTCGCGGCATCAGCTACTTACGGTTATTCGTTTGTGGTGGTGGTGTGGCTGGCGTTGGTGGTAAGGAAAAAAGACTGGAAGCTTCTGAATGCTTCATTTCGATAAAAAAGCAATATTCTGAAAAATCATCCTCCAAAAACCTATACTAAGGTCGATCTCTTAAGAATCTATGTTTCATCACACAAAATGCTTTATTAAAGATTTATAGAGAATCTCGTAGAGCATGCTGATAAATGTGACTGTCCAGGCAAAGAGGGCGATATAGACAAATGCCGCTGGAATGACATTGAGAAAAGGTGTGTCGATGGCGTGAGCAACACTACAAAAGGCAACACAATCCACATGTTCCATTTCAGGCCAATAAGCAGATAGGTGCCCAGGAAAGTGGCAACCAACCCCAGGACAATCAGATAAAAAGTTTTTCCCAGTCCCTGCAATGTCGATGGCAATTTATGGGTACCGGTAATCACACTGTTCATCGTGTAAAAAGCGGTGACAGATGCAATTGCCAGTAAGGGAACCAAACCCAGCCTGCATTTTGAAATCCCGACAATGGCTCGCCAAAGGTATTGTTTACATCGCTGCCTACCACACCAAAAAGCGAAAATCCGATAACCCAGGGGATGGTCTTTTGGATTAAACCAACCCCGAGGTTGGCAATTCCGGTATTTAAACCCGACAAGGTTCCCTGCATGCGTTTTGGGAAAAAGAAACTAATATTGCTCATAGACGAAGAGAAGTTACCCCCGCCCAAACCCGAAAGTGTCGCCAGAACAGCTAAAGAAAGTCAGGAAAGGCGTATTTGCATCCCGCAAATCAAAACCAACCCCGATAACCGGGATGAGCAATAATAAGGTGGTAATAAAAACCACATTTCTTCCCCTGCCCAGTGAAATCAAAAAGGAGTTGGGGATGCGCAGGGTTGCGCCGGCAAGACCCGCAATGGCAGGCAGGGTATAATAAAGGTTGTTGATCTCCTTCATCTTGTTGGCGATGATACCCCACATAATCCACACAGCAAAGGACTGAAGTAATGTAGGGATAGATATCCAAAGGTTTTTGGTGGCAATTTTCTGTCATGTTGATTTCCAGAAATCGGGGTCTTCAACATTCCATACTAATAAATTTGTTTTCAACATCTTTCAATAATCCGAAGAATTACTTTTTAACTTGTTTCAAATTCCTTCATCTCTTCGGGTGCGGCTTTTTTTATTATCCGGTTTTGTACCCTGTTCATCCACCACAAGCAAATTGCCGAAAGGGCCAACATAAACATCCAGCAGCTGGTCCATAAACCTGTGCTTTCGAGCAGGTAACCGAAAATAATGGGACAGAAAAACCCCCCCAGGCCTCCAAGTACGCCTACCATGCCGCCAACAACTCCCACTTCATCAGGAAAATAATCGGGTATAAATTTGTAAACCGCAGCGCTTCCTATTCCCCAAACTGACCCAATTAAAATAACAAGTATTGCGAACACCCATACATTGGCCTGAAAAAATATCATTGAAGTTCCTTTGGCAAGTAGTTGCTTTTTAACCACTTTATCACCAACTTTTACAATGGGTTCCTGCCAGGTTTCTTTAGTGGGCCAAATGAGTAGTTTATCTTCGGATAAATCCAATTGTTCATTTTTAGATTTTAAATTGTAGGCTTTGCCATCCACTTCGATGTATTCATCAGTTAGGGCTGTAACAGTACCAGCACTTTTGGCCATAATCCCTTTCCCCGGAGAATAGACCTCCATTTTTGGAACTATTAGAAACAGTGAAATAACTGTTGAAGTTCCCAATACCCAGAACATAACTTTTCGCGCGCTCAATTTATCCGACAGCCATCCACCCAAAGCACGAAATACGCCCGATGGAAAGCTAAACAGGGCAGCAAAAATACCGGCTGTGACAAGTGATAAATAATACACATTCACAAAATAGGGTACAAGCCATTGCGAAAAGGCAACAAAGCATCCAAAAACAAGGAAATAATAAAGTCCAAACCTCCACACCCTGACGTCATTAAGAGGTTTGAGCATTCCTTTGAGTGTTTTATTGCTCGCGACTGGTTTTTTGTTGGTCGTAAAAATCAGGAATATGATTCCCATCAACACTAATCCTGCAGCATAAAACATTGGTAGGGTGCGCCAACCATCAAGATTGGCTCCATTGTCGGTGAAGTTTTTTAGCATAGTAGGCGCAAGAAGTGTAGTAATAGCAGCGCCTGCATTCCCGGCTCCAAATATACCTAGGGCTGTTCCCTGCCTTCGTTTGGGGAACCATACCGAAGTATAAGCGATTCCAATAGCGAAGCTAACACCCGTAAAGCCAAAGCCAAAACTACACAATGCAAAACCCATAAAACTATTTACGTAACTGAGCAGGAACATTGGTATGGCACAGAGTAAAAGTAAGATTCCGTAAACCCATTTCCCTCCGTATTTGTCGGTAAGGATGCCGGCAGGCAGGCGGAATAAAGCCCCGGTTAATACGGGCAGACCCATGAGCCAGCCTATCTTTACCGGACCCCAGTCAAAAACCTGGTTATCGACAAGAAAAGTAACAAGCACACCATTCAACATCCAGGCAGCAAAACAAATAATAAATGCAAGGGTATTAAAAAACAGTACTTTATTACCTGTATGGGTTACTTTGGTTTCCATATAATAATGATTTTAAATCGTTTGTCCATAAAGTCCATGATTTTCGTAATTGAAGCGCAAATATCTATATTCAAAATAAATTCAAATAGTTAAGCCCAAATTTCAAAAGGCTGAAACAGTTTTGAACATTGAGATTTTTTTGGTTTTTGAATTTTGGATTTTTTAAGTATAAAGTAGATTTTTTAAGTTTAAAGACATAATTTAACTAGTTATTCTTTGACCTTACGCCGTTGTATAAATTCCGGGTGGTTCTGATTTGTTTCCGATCCCAGTTCCAGATTACGTAAATCGGACTCCGCCACAAATACCTGAACGGATAAACCAGGAAGTGCATGAACCTGGTGAACGGGATAAGACCGATTAGTGTAAAGGCCGACACGATATGGATTTTGGCTAATAACGGCAAAGCGGCAACGGCTGCGATATCCGGGTTAAATAAAAATATCGATCGCATGTAGGGCGTGATCGAAGATGCAAACCACGACGATCCCCACCTGAAGAAAAAGGCGATCCATAGGCCGGTGATAATTTGCACAGAAAGTACCACATACACCACCACATCCATTTTGGAAGTTACCACGCGGATCCTTTTGTTTTTGAGCCGCCGCATCACCAGTAGCAGAAAGCCAACCAGTGCAGCTATCCCAAAACCGAAAGCAGTTATTTCGAGGATGATCAGCCGCAAGGAAACGCTATTCCACAACAGCACCTCTGCCGGAAACAAGAAGGCAACCAGGTGGCCAAAAAATAAGAACAAAAGCCCCCAATGGAAAGGGCGGCTGCCATAGTAGAGTTCCTTGCTTTCGAGAAATTGGGATGATAAACTGCTTACTCCAAAGCCAAAATTCAGATATCTGATGAGAGTGCCCACCACCACAATTAACAGGGCGGCGTAAGGCAAACCGATAAAGAAAAATTGATCGCTCATGATTTATAACTTTTTTGTTTTTTACAACTCGTATCACAAATTGCAGACTGTGGCGTCGGTATCAGAAAATCGCTTTTGCCACTAAAAGCCTGCTCAGGAATTACGTATTCGGCGAGACCTTCACCCAGAAAATCGCGTTGAAGGAATGCCAGCAAAGTTTCAAGGATTTCCTTGTAGTAATTGTTGATACCCTTAAACTTTGTGATCATAAAACGTACAGCCGGTTCGGTGATGATGAATCCCAGCTCTTCGGCAAAATCCGGATCGGTAGTTTTCGATAACAGCACCAGTACATTGGGCAGATGATCGCCCAGCTCGGTGCCACAATCCACGCCCGCCGCTTTGTGTTCACTTTGAAGATTGACCAGCAACTGCGCCCTTTTATAATCCTCGCCAAACATCATGTAGCCGATGTCGAGGTAGCAGGTGGCCTGCACGTCGAAGGTTTTTAGATAATATTCCTGCTGCGCTGACGGTGTCAGTTCGAGGTGTTTGCTAACTGCCTGCTTCAACATCTCCACCTTTTCGGGGAAATGGGCAGCTACCAAATCCAGAAACTCACGCCCATCGCCACCCTGAATTTCATCAGGATACCTGAGCATGTCAGCAAGAATTCTATAATAACTTAAATCTTTCATGTGTCGCTCCTTTATTATAACCCTCTTTTGGGTGGTTCTCTAAAACCAAAACCCGAATTGCCTTTTACATCGGCAGTGCTTTCGAGCATTTCGATGGCTTCCTCACGGTGTGCCGGAGGAATTACAAAACGTTCGTCGTACATTGCCAATGAGGTGAGCCTGAAAATGGCGTCGGCGGTATCTTTGTCCATCTTCACTTCGTTCATTGGATCGGTGATTTCGTCTGGCGGCAGATCGCCAACGGTCACGTTACGACGGTGCAAACGAACAGCCATCAGCTTTTTCAGAACTATTTCTATTACCTTTTCGTTGCCGGCGCTAAAGAGATTGGCCAGATATTTCATCGGTAGCCTCGACTTTTCGATGGCTCCCCAGAAGGATTCGCTGGTGGTTTCGTAGGAGTCGTCGTCCACAAATGCCATGGTGGGCAATAACGGCGGCACGTAAAAGAGGTTGGGCATTGTCCGGAATTCGGGATGCAGTGGCAGCGCCACTCCCCATTCTTTTACAAATTTATAAACAGGCGATTTTTGTGCTGATGTGATGGTGGAATCTGCGATGCCATTTTCGCGGGCAGCTTTTATTACTTCCGGATCGAAAGGATCGAGATAGATGTCCATTTGATTTTTGAGCAAATCTTGATCGTCGCAGGCGGCTGCACTTTCAATTTTGTCAGCGTCATAAAGCATAACACCCAGATAGCGGATGCGTCCCACGCAGGTGTGCATGCAGGCAGGTATTTGCCCGGTTTCCAGTCGCGGATAGCAAAGGATGCATTTTTCTGATTTTCCGGTGCTCCAGTTGTAATAGGTTTTTTTGTACGGACATGCTGTGACGCACATGCGCCAGGCCCGGCACTTTTTCTGGTTGATGAGCACCACGCCATCTTCGCCCCGCTTATAAATTGCCCCTGAAGGACAAGCGGCAACGCAGGCAGGGTTGAGGCAATGGTTGCAAATCCGTGGCAACCAGTGCATGCTCATTCGCTCAAGCCGGAACATAGCTTCCTGCTCGGCATCCGAAAGGCCATTTAAGTTTACATCCTTTCTTGCGTATTCTTTGCTGCCGCTCAGGTCGTCGTCCCACTTGGGTCCCGATTTTGGTGTTATTGGCTCGCCGGTTATCAGCGAAATGGTTCTTGCTATCGGCTGATCGTCGCCGGCCTCTGCTTCAAACAGATGCTCATAACGATAGGTAAAAGGCTCGTAATAATCTTCGAGCAATGTCATGTTTGGGTTGTGAAAAAGGGTGCTTAATCCCTTAAACTTGCCGGCGCCTTTCAGTCTTACGGAATTCCCTTTTTTATCCCATCCGCCTTTATAAATATCCTGGTCTTCCCATTTGTGCGGATATCCGGTACCTGGCTTGGTTTCCACGTTGTTCCACCACATGTACTCCGCGCCTTTCCTGTTGGTCCAGGTGTTTTTGCAAGCGATGGAGCAGGTATGACATCCGATACATTTATCGAGATGAAACACCATTGCAATTTGTGATCTTATGTCCATGGTTTCTATTTTATTAAAATTCTACTTTGTCCATTTTTTGTACTAATACGAAGGTATCGCGATTTGTACCTACCGGACCCCAATAATTTACAGCGTAGGTAAACTGACCATATCCACCCATCATCAAATTGGGCTTGAGATGAACCCGTGTCAGGCTGTTGTTCATGCCCGAACGCCTGCCGCCTCTTACCTGTGATTTTGGTGTGGAATAAGTACGCTCTACTGCGTGATAAACAAAACATACTCCTTTCGGAATCCTTGCACTCACGCAGGCTCTGGCAGAATATACGCCGTTGTCGTTGAAAACTTCTACCCAGTCGTTGTCTTTAATACCCAATTCCTCAGCATCCTCCTCGCTGAGCCAGCAAGGTTCCATCCCTCTCGAAAGGGAGAGCATAATTTGGGTATCGCCGAAGGTGGAGTGGATATGCCATTTACCATGAGGAGTAAGTACATTGAGCATTTTGGCCTTTCCGGTTGCTACTGTCATCCGCAACTCACCAAAGGCTTCCGGTCGTGGCGATGGTTTGTAGGTTGGCATGTGCTCGCCAAATTTGATGTACCCTTCGTGGTCGAGATAAAAGTGTTGTCGCCCGGTGAGCGTACGCCATGGCACGAGGCGCTCCACGTTGTAGGTATAGGCTGAGTAAGCTCTGCCGTTGGCCATCAGTCCCGACCAGATGGGTGAGTTATGGTAACGATGTGGCCTTGTCAACAAATCTTTGTAATTCATCCGCACATTGCGGCTGCCTTCTGAAAGGTCGGTGAGAGCGATGCCGGTTTTCTTTTCGGCGAATTTGTATGCCCTGTGCGCCAGCTCGCCATTGGTTACGCTTGATAAAGCAAGCACGGCGTTGGCTGCTTCTACATCTTCATAAATCGAAGGATATTCGACACCGTTAAGTTTTCTTACATGCTCGCGATCCAGAAGCATTTGGTCGTAAAAGTCGGTAGAATCGAATTTGATCCCATGCGCGCCGAGGCCTGTTTTCATGTTGGGTCCCAGGCAAATGTACTTGTCGTACACTTGGGTGTAGTCGCGTTCCACCACCACAATGTTGTGCATGGTTTTGCCCGGAATGGGTTCGCACTCGCCTTTGCTCCAGTCTTTGACGTTGCGCTGGGTAATTTCGCCGGCGGTGTCGTGCGCAATTGGCGTATTCACGATGTCTTTGATTGGCTTGTTGAAATGCGTTTTGGCCAGCTCACTGGTTACCCTTGCAATTTCCCGGAATATCACCCAGTCGCTTTTCGATTCCCATACCGGATCTACGGCTGCAGCCAATGGGTGGATGAATGAGTGCATGTCGGTGCTGTTCAGGTCGGCTTTTTCGTACCAGGAAGCGGCCGGCAAAATAATATCGGAATACAATGCCGAGGTGTCCATCCGGAAGTTCAGGTTGACGATGAGGTCCATTTTTCCTTTTGGACTTTCGCTCCGCCATTTTACATCTTTTACAAACTGATCAGCTACCTCATCGGCTATCGAGTTGTTATGGGTTCCCAGATAGTGTTTTAAAAAATACTCATGTCCTTTGGCGCTTCCGGCTATGGCATTCCCTCGCCAGATATACCATACCCTCGGAAAATTAACATCGTCGTCAGGCTCGGCAACCGAATGCACCAGCTCTTTGCTCTTTAGTTTATCGACAACATATTTTCTGATTTCTTCATCCGTTTTAGCACCGGCTTTTTCGGCATCAGCCACAATCTCAAAATTATTTTTGTTGTATTGTGGATAAAATGGCAGCCATCCGTTGCGCACTGCCTTCACGGCCATATCGGCGGTGTGCATTCCCGAAAAATCATTCTTGGGAACGGTGTTGTAATCGGCCTGGTTGCCATCGTAGCGCCACTGGTCGGAGTTGATATAATGCCAGATGGGAGTTTGCTGCAAACGCGCTGCACCACCCCAGTCTTTTGCCGACATGATAGATGCCCACGAATCTATCGGAGCCAGCTTTTCCTGACCCACATAGTGGTTCATACCTCCGCCACTTACGCCAATACATCCTGTGAGCATTAGCGCCATCGTACCTGCTCTGTATATCAAATTGCTGTGGTACCATTGGTTTACGCCGGTACCGATGATGATACTGCATTTGCCATTGGTGGTTTCAGCGGTCCGGCACCATTCGTGCGCAAACTGAATCACCGTTTTAGGACCAATGCCGGTAAGAATCTCCTGCCATGCGGGAGTATAGGCTGCATCTTTTTCGTCGTAAGATTTTGGATAGTCGCCGCCCAGCCCGCGGTCCACACCATATTGAGCCATCATCAAATCATAAACGGTGGTGACTTTTACGATGCCATCAGCCGTTTCGATATGCTTGACCGGAACGCCCCTTTGCGAGCTTAACTCTTTTCCATATTCAACGAAGTTAAGATTAAGGATTTCGTCATTATTATCAAGAAGCGTAAGTGCAGGATCATAAGTTTTACCGGTTTCGGCATCTTCAAACTTCATGTTCCAGT
The DNA here is from genome assembly GCA_964612515.1 of uncultured Lentimicrobiaceae bacterium. Taxonomy (GTDB): domain Bacteria; phylum Bacteroidota; class Bacteroidia; order Bacteroidales; family 4484-276; genus SABY01. The sequence goes on from CAZTCX010000110.1 coordinate 9,253, forward strand.
TTCCATCTTTACCGTCCCAGCGGTGTCCGGAACTTCCTCCCGGACAAACCAGATCGCCGGTTCTGGTATCGATATTCAGAAATTTCCACTCACCATTTTCTACCTCTTTGTATTTATCCACCTTGCCAGCGCGGAGCATTTGTCCGGGAACCAGCTTCCCGTCCTGTTCCACGACCTCCACCAGGAAGGGGCTGTCGGTGTAGCGTTTGGTGTAATCGATGAAATAAGGTGTCTGTTTTTCGTGGTGGTATTCCTTTAAAATAACATGAACTACCGCCATCCAAAAAGCACCATCCTGACCAGCGTGCACCGGAACCCATTTGTCGGCATATTTGGCAACCATGCTAAAGTCAGGTGAAAACACTACCGTCTTAGTTCCATTGTGCCGGCTTTCGGAAAAGAAGTGTACGTCGGGTGTACGCGTCATCCCGAGGTTGGCGCCCATGCAGGCTACAAATTTGGAGTTGTACCAGTCGGCACTTTCTGCGACATCAGTTTGGTCACCCCAGATTTCAGGGAATGAGCACGGAAGGTCGCAATACCAATCGTAGAAGCTCAGATTGACGCCACCCATCAATTGTAAAAATCTGGAGCCTGCCGCAAAACTAAGCATCGACATGGCCGGGATGGGAGAGAAGCCCACCAGCCGGTCGGCGCCATATTTCTTGGTAGTATAAATATTTGATGCAGCGATGATCTCAAGTGCCTTGTCCCAGCTTACCCGCCGGAGTCCGCCTTTGCCTCGTGCCGTCTGATAGCGTTTTCTTATTTCAGGGTTTGTCTGGATATTTTCCCAGGCTTTTAAAGCATCGCCGGTTTTGGCTTTTTCTTCATTAAAAATATCTAATAAGATGCCGCGGATCATCGGGTATTTTACCCGGATGGGACTATACAAATACCACGAAAAGGTGATGCCCCGCTGGCAACCGCGTGGCTCATACTGAGGCAACGACTTCTCCAATAATGGATAATCCAGCGCCTGGGTTTCCCACACTACGATGCCGTCTTTTACGTGGATGTTCCAGCTACAGCCGCCGGTGCAATTCACGCCATGCGTACTTCTAATCACTTTATCGTGCTGGTGCCTGTTTCTGTAAAACTCCTCCCACTGGCGGGTTTTCGGGGAGATTAAATCTTTTATCCAACTCATAATTTATGCTTTATGTAAATTAATAAATGGTCAAAATCTCTTAAGAATATTACGTGGCAACGCGCGAAGGTTTCCGTTGTCGGTAAAAAATCATGATAAATAGCATGATGGCCAAAAATGCTGAAACGCCAAAAATAGTCATGGCCATATCGTAACTTTTGGCAACCGGCTGTGTGCTGTTTTCGCTAACTGATTTAAGATAAGCGGTGAGGTCGAGGACCTCATTCTCTGTTACGGGATGATTTACATAGGCGGCGGTCATCATCGGAAAAGGTGGGCTTTTGATGATGGCTGCTACGCCAGCGCTTCCCATAGTTTTCCAGGTTGTTGTGAGGTCTTTGGCCAGGGTTCCATGACTGAAATTGTTTGCATCCTCCACGTTATGACACGAGTTGCATGCAGCACCACCATTGGTCAGACGCTTGTCGCCCGAAAAAAGCAATGCTCCAGAACTAACATTTTCGGCAGTAGCATCACTTAGCATGTCCGGTGCGGCTGATGTTTGTCCGCTGGCTTCGGTGCCCGAACTGGTTTTCTTGATGTAATCAATTACGGCCAGTGTCTGCGCATCAGTGAAATCATTATCAGGCATGACCATGCGGTTGTACTCCTCATAAATAGCAACGGCATCGGTATCACCGCTTTTTATCAGCGTCTGCGACGACTTAATAAAAGACACAAGCCACTCCTGGCTTCTCTGATCGGTAATGTTTTTCAGGTCAGGACCTACCCGGCGCCCTTCGCCAATGGTGTGGCAGGCAACACATGTTTTATTAAAAAGGTCTTGCCCTTCATCTGCGTAGGCCATTGATAAAATCAGCAGCCCGACAATAGTTAGTAAAGTCTTCATAAGGTTTTGTTTCTGAAATTATCACAATTAAAATTCGAGTATAAAAGTACTCGTAAAATGTAATTGACAGTCAAAATTCAAGCAACACATGCTAATTTATTACATTTCTAAATAATAAAAAGGATGTAATGTAATGATTGCCAATAGATAATTATGAAATTACAGATTTTTAAATTGAAAACTTAGAAACAAATTTTCTGGTTTTATTGGCACAAAAAAGAGGCAATAGAATATTAGGGCAATAAGGTTGGTGGCTTTTGATGGATTTTTATTAAGGTTAAAAAGGGCTGATAAGGTTCTCAGTTTCCGAGGAGTCAATTCCTAATTCCATAACCCGTAGGGAGGAAAGTTCAATTTGAAATGGTTGATGTTTTATAGCCCCAACGGGGCGACATCAATAGCATGGCGCAAACCGCTATGATAATGATCGGCGAAATGAATAAAAAGCCCCAACGGGGCGACATCAATTTGTTGTTGAAGTAAAGATCCGGAAAAAGAAAAAGCCCTGATTTGCAGTAAATCAAGGCTTTAACAGGTGGCGGAGAGTGAGGGATTCGAACCCCCGGACCCGTGAGGGCCAACGGTTTTCAAGA
>CAZTCX010000111.1:0-11825 GCA_964612515.1 uncultured Lentimicrobiaceae bacterium
AGGGTTTTTGGGAGGGCTAAGTCTGCGGCTCCGCCGCCGACTTAGCCCTCCCGCCACCAATCCCTCGCAATACCTTGTCTTTCTGAGCGTAGCGAAGAATCTATTGTTTTTAACCAGACACCAATGTGTTGAATTAAAAGACAAACAGGGATCAGCATAAAGCAAACTATCTCCTGATAAGCTTCCCACCCGAAGTGCCACTGGTGGTTTGCAACTGATAGTAGTAAAATCCCGAAGGCAATTGGGTTCCATCAATTTTTATTTCATTAAAGCCTGCAGGAAGCTCATAATAAATTCGCTCAAATACTTTTGTACCATCGTTTCTGAAAACATTTAGGGAAACCTTACCGGCTTGCTGCATTTTAAAACTGATGGTGGTGAATGCGCCAAATGGATTTGGAAAAGCGCCGGAAACCAGCAAATCATTTTTTTTGTTAATCCCGACAAGGGTATCAGTAGCCCGGATTTTTACATCATCTACAAACCACGAATACCAAAGGTTGCCGCCATAAAGATTGTAAGCCTGCCAGGCGAAGCGAACCTCCTGCCCCACATAACTATTTAAACTTAAAGCAATATCGTCGTCATAATTGCTAACGCCTGCGGGATAATCTGCGGCGCTCCATAGATTTACCCAGGTAAAACCATCGGTGGAAGCCCGCACAAGATATTCGTCGTAGTCGTAGCTATATAACCTGACGAAAGTTTTAAAGGTAAGTACTGCATTTTCTGTAATGGCGATCAGCGGAGATATCATCCATTCGTTTTGTGCGTTTCCCTGAAAATCCCATTCTACGGCGGCTTGACGCTGGCCATGGGGCGGATAAACTTCCCACTCTACCCCATCGCTGTCGGTGTAATACACCAGGCCATAGTCGTTCCAGGTAAGCCATGTAAGCGGCTGCCCGGTGACAGTCCAGTTTTCGGGTGGAAAATCCTCTCCTTCGAAACTCTCTTCAAATATGGGTTTCACCCAATCCCAATGCAATGGGTAATTATCCGACCAGACAGCATTTCCCGGCCCATCGATGAGCCAGAATTTTATTTCGCCCCCGGTGTGATCGAGCTGACCGGGAATGGTTCCTTGATAGGTAAAATCGCCCTGTGTTCCGCTGGTTTTTGTCATCTCCACCACCTGTGTTTCTCCTTCGATGGTTACTTGTCCTTCGAGCATTTCCGGCATAACCGACACATCGCGCACCACCAGTTCGAGGTTCATAGGCTGCTGCGCGTAAACCTGCGTTCCGCCCAGCGAGATTACTACCGGCGGATCAAGGTCGATGGTGCTGGTGTTGACCTCTACATCATCCAGATACATTTTCCACCCGTAGGCACTAATGGCTTTGAAAATGACATAGGTACTGCCCATATTGTCGATCGCAAATTCGTATTGATACCAACCCTTGGCGGGAACAACCGGGTAAAAGTTGACAGCCCTGTTGATGGAATCCAGCAGCGTGGCTCCTTCCAGATCGGGAGAAGCGTTGTAATAGACTTCAATTTTATCGTGACGGTTGTTGCTGGGGTCTTCGGAACGATAAAACCAAAACCGCAGCACGTTATCATCACCCAATATTAATTCCGGGCTTATCAATACCGCCGACTTTCCACTGGAAGCATTAAATGAGTTGTACTGCGCCATAGCGCTGCTTCCGTCGTGGGGCAAACAGGCGGGCCATTCGCCAACTGTTACCCGTACAAATTCCGTATTGCCAACGATGGGATAACCCAGCCAGCCCATTGGCGGAAATTGCTCTTCTTCAAAACCTTCGTTGTAGGGAAATTCAGTAATCTGAGCCTGCAACTGCAAAGCCCACACCGCCAGGAGCAGGAAGAAGTAAATTCGTTTCATTGGTTTGATTTTTATTGTATATCAAAAATACAGACACGATTCTGCTCATCAGTGGTGAAGCGGCGAAAAAGCGGCGGCGAGTTTGCGTGCGGCAGCGGCTATAGCCTGTGCATCATATCCCAGCTCATGGATCAACAGATTTCTATCGCCGTGCTCCACAAACTGATCTGGAATTCCCAGCCTCACGACTGTTGCCGAATAGAGATGATCGGTCATAAACTCAAGGACGGCAGAGCCAAATCCTCCGGCAATCACGCCATCTTCGACAGTAATTATGTATTTGAATTTCTTAAAAACTTCGTGTAATAATTTCCCGTCGAGAGGCTTCAGAAACCGAACATCGTAATGCGCTGCCTCTATTTCTTCCTTACGTAATATTTCTATTGCTTTTGCTGTTTCGTTGCCGATATGCCCGATGGATAAAATCGCCAGATCGTTACCATCTGTGAGTTTGCGACCTGTGGCAGATACAATTTCCTCCAGTGGTGTCTTCCAGCTTTTCATCACACCGCGTCCGCGCGGGTAGCGGATCGCCCATGGCCCCTTATCTTTAAGCTGAGCCGTGAACATCATGTTGCGCAGCTCTTGTTCATTCATTGGCGCGCAAATGGTCATATTGGGGATGCACCGCAGATAAGCCAAATCGAATGTTCCCTGATGGGTGGCACCGTCCTCCCCAACTACACCGGCGCGATCGATGCAAAAAACTACATTTAGATTTTGCAACGCCACATCGTGAATGATCTGATCGTAAGCGCGCTGCAGGAAAGTGGAGTAAATAACGCAAAAAGGTATAAACCCCTGCGTGGCCAGGCCGGCAGCAAAGGTAACGGCATGCTGTTCGGCAATGCCTACATCGAAAGCACGGTCGGGCATCTTATTCATAAGCATGTCGAGCGAGCTGCCCGTAGGCATGGCCGCCGTAATGCCCAGCACCTTTGGATTTTGTTCGGCCAGCTCTATCATAGTGCGGCCAAACACCACCTGATATTTGGGTGGCTGCACGCCGTCGCACGGAGCTTTGGCAACAAGCTTTCCGGTGAGCCGATCGAATTTTCCGGGGGGTGCGTGATAAATTACCGGCTCGCGTTCGGCCAGCTCCAGCCCTTTGCCTTTGGTAGTAATAATATGGAGCAGCTTGGGACCCTGAATATTTTTAATGTCGCGCAGCAGCTTTACCAGGCGTTCTATATCGTTGCCGTCCACCGGCCCGAAATAGCGGAAATTATAAGCTTCAAAGAGATTGCTACGTCGCAGTATGCTGCCTTTCACAGCATTGCCCACCTGCTTGACGACAGCACGGGTATTACGGCCATATTTGGTACCGCCACCCAGGATGTGCCACACTTTGTCTTTTAGTCTGTTATAAAAAGGAGAGGTAGCGATCGTTGCGAGGTAATCCTTGATAGCGCCCACGTTTTTGTCGATGGCGATGCCGTTGTCGTTGAGAATTACCAGCAGGTTGGGATGATTTACACCTGCATTGTTCATGGCTTCCATTGCCAGACCGCCGGTCATAGCGCCGTCGCCGATTACTGCAATGTGATGCCTTGTGGTGTTTCCTAATCGCTGCGAGGCTTCGGCCATGCCAAGAGCAGCCGAAATGGAAGTGGAGGCGTGACCTACGCCAAAAGCATCATACTCGCTTTCATCGATTTTTGGAAATCCACTTATGCCACCTCTGCGGCGATTTGTGTCGAAACGGTCGCGGCGACCGGTGAGTATCTTATGGCCGTATGCCTGATGGCCTACGTCCCAAATCAGTTTATCGTCGGGTGTATCAAAAACATAATGCAACGCCACGGTAAGCTCCACCGCTCCCAGGTTGGCTCCCAAATGTGCGGGATTGTCGGAAACCGCATCGATGATGAACTGACGCAGCTCGCCGCACAATTCTTTAAGCTGCGACTCGGGCAGTTTCTTCAGATCGGCCGGTGAATTGATATTTTGCAACAACTTTTCAGTCATGCCTTTTTATTGAAATTAAAATGTAAGCAGGATTTTATCGTCTGTGGGCAAAACTACAATAATCCCAATTCAAGCCTGGCTTCATCCGACATCATGTCTTCGTCCCACGGCGGATCGAAGGTGATCTCTACATCGGATTCGATTACTCCATCAAGGCTGTCGATTTTTTCTTTTACCTCCATCGGCAACGACTCCGCCACAGGGCAGTTGGGCGAAGTGAGCGTCATGAGCACGTGCACCTTGCCATCTTCTACTTTTACTTCATAAATTAATCCCAATGCGAAGATATTTACGGGAATTTCGGGATCGTAAACGGATTCCAGCTCTTCAATCACTGCTTCACGCAATGCCAGGCTATTATTGCTATTCATTGTTATCGGATTTTAATTCGTACTTGGTTTTGAATGCGAGCGCATAGAGTTTCATTTGTTTTATCATCGACACCAAACCATTGGAACGTGTGGGCGAGAGATGTTCTTTCAATCCTATTTTATCAATAAATTCTAAATCAGTATCGATGATGGCCTGCGGGGTTTGTCCCGACAGCACGCGGATGAGCAGATTGACAATTCCTTTGGTAATAACCGCATCGCTGTCAGCCGAAAAATAGATGCGTCCGTCGCGGTATTCGCCATAAAGCCACACGCTACTCTGGCATCCGGAGATGAGATTTTGTTTCACTTTGTGCTTCTCATCAATCATCGGAAGGTCTTTGCCCATCTCGATAAGGTAGTTGTACTTATCGAGCCAATCTTCGTAATCTTCAAACTCTTCAACGATCTTGTTTTCTTTTTCGCTAATCGTTTCCATATTCGCTATTGTTGTTTTATCAAAATATTAATAAAAAAATGAGCCGGAACTAAAGCAGCATGTCACGGCTGCGCACAATGGCATCGGCAAGTGCATCCACTTCCTGCCGGGTGTTGTACATGGCAAATGAAGCGCGGACAAAACCAGGTACACCATAAAACTCGGTGAGTGGCTGCGTGCACATGTGTCCGGTACGCACCGCAATACCAAATTTGTCGAGCAGTGTGCCGACATCATAAGAATGTATTCCGGCAAGATTGAAAGTTACAACACCGGTTTTTTCCGGAGAATTGCTATAGATGATCATCCCCTGGATGGCGCTGAGTTTTTCGGTAGCGTAAAGCATCAGGTCGTTTTCGTACTGGTGCATCTCCTCCACACCAACAGATTTTAAATATTGTAAAGCAGCTTCCAGCCCCAGCGCTCCGGAAACATTGGGCGTACCGGCTTCAAAGCGGAAAGGCAATTCGTTGTAGGTTGTTTTTTCAAAAGTTACCTGACTTATCATTTCACCGCCACCCTGATAAGGCGGCAGCTCCTCCAAAGCTTCCCGTTTGCCATACAGCACACCATTGCCCATAGGGCCATAAATCTTGTGCGCCGAGAAACAATAAAAATCGCAGTCGAGCGCCTGCACGTCCACATGAATATGTGCCACAGCCTGCGCACCGTCGATGAGCATGCGGGCACCAACATCGTGTGCCAGCTTCACCAGCTCCTTTGCAGGATTGATGGTTCCTAGGGTGTTGGACACATGTGCGAAAGCTACAAGCTTGGTTTTTTTATTAAGCTTACGCTTAAAATCTTCCAAATCCAAAACGCCTTCTTTGGTGATATCAGCCACGCGCAAAGTGGCACCATGCTTACCACACATAAGTTGCCACGGCACAATGTTGCTGTGATGCTCCATGTGTGTGATCAACACCTCGTCGCCAGCCTTTATGAAGCGCTCTCCAAAAGTTGCCGCCACCAGATTAATAGATTCAGTGGTTCCTTTGGTAAAAATAATTTGCTCTGGCGCAGGCGCATTGATAAACTGAGCTACCGTTTGTCGTGCCTGTTCGTAAGCAGTGGTAGCCTGAATGCTCAGCTTGTGTGTGCCACGGTGGATGTTGCTGTTTTCGTTTTCATAATAATCAGCAAGGCGTTGTAGCACCTGCCTCGGCTTTTGGTTGGTAGCGGCATTGTCGAGATACACCAACGGTTTGTTGTAAACGGTTCGCTCCAAAAGCGGGAAATCTTTGCGTATTTTTTCTACATCAAAATTCACGTGGCGCTATTTTTATTCCCTTCGATGGGAAGATTATTGTGCTTTTATTTCTTTCCTAAAATTAACATCTAAACGTGAAATGATACCATTTGTTAGGCGGCACTTTCATCGTTGGTTTAGAAACTCTGCTGCCTGTGGCTTAGTATCAAAATAACAGATGCGCTTGCTTTACAATTTCCACCAGACATCGTTTCAATTTTTTATAAAAAAGGCAAAAGTAGCATTTAATGAACCTTTTGCGTCCCAGCGCAATATCATAAAAATATCAGCCCTATCTTTGCCACTTTATTTATTAATAATAAGACAAACCAATAATCATGGACGAAAAACTGGCTGCCTTCGGGCGATTGCTCACAATAATGGACGAGCTGCGCGCTGGCTGCCCCTGGGACAAAAAGCAAACATTCGAGAGTCTGCGTTATCTCACCATCGAAGAAACCTACGAGCTTTCCGATGCCATTCTGGAAAATAATCCAAAAGAAATCTGTAAAGAGCTGGGCGATCTGATGTTGCACATGGTATTTTATGCCAAAATAGGCTCCGAAACCGGCGACTTCGACATCAAAGATGTACTCAACGGAATCTCCGAAAAACTTATCTCACGCCATCCGCATATTTACAGCGATGTGCAGGTTGCAAATGACGAAGACGTAAAAAATAACTGGGAGAAAATTAAGCTGAAAGAAAAAGGCCGCAAGACCGTGCTGGGTGGCGTACCCAACTCGCTGCCCGCCATGGTGAAGGCTTTTAGGATGCAGGAGAAAGCCCGCGGCGTGGGCTTCGACTGGAAAGAAACCGGAGATGTGTGGGAAAAGGTAAACGAAGAAATCGGTGAGCTTCAACGGGAAGTGGCGCGCGGCGATGTGGCTGCCATGGAAAGTGAGTTTGGCGATTTGCTGTTTTCGTTGGTAAATTATGCGCGTTTTATTGGTGTTAATCCCGAAGATGCGCTCGAGCGCACCAACCGGAAGTTTATGCGCCGCTTTAATTACATCGAGGAGCAGGCACGCAAAACCGACATTGCACTCACACAGCTTTCGCTGGAGCAGATGGATGCCTTTTGGCACGAAGCCAAGGAAAAAGAAGGGAAATAACAAATTACAATGATCAAATCCCAAATAAATTCCAAAAAACAAATTTCAAAAGGAACTCTTCTTGTAAACTTCAATGAGCTTTAATTTTTGAAAAAATAAACCAGTCCTTCCTGATGACCAACCCAAAGCATAAGGCTATAATCAGCATGCGACACATGGCGCTTACGCTGATGGCTTTTTTGCTGTTGGTGGTGCCTGCGTCTGCACAGGATTCGGTGCCGGAGCTGCACATCAACAAGGAATACCTGCTGTCGTATGTTACCGACGCTGCCGATATAGCCACCGCTCCCGTGCGTTGGGATGGCAAACAATGGTTTGGCTTTGCTGCCGTTACCGGTATTACAGTAGTGCTTTTTACACAGGACGAGGCCATCCGCGATTTTTATCTGCGCAACCACACACCCACCCAGGACGACATCTCTAAATATGGGCTCGATCCATTGGGAAAATGGTATCTGGCGGGACTGTTGGGCGGGATGTATATATATGGTGTTGCTGCCGGCGACGACCACACCGAAACGGCTGCGCTGCTCACCGGAAAAGCCGTTTTGTTGACAGGCGGATACACGCTGCTGCTAAAAGGACTCTTCCAACGCGAACGCCCCTACGCCGGCGACCCGGCCGATCCTAACAACTGGAAAGGCCCGTTGGGCGGTTGGGGCGACAACTCTTTTCCATCCGGACATTCGTCGGTAGCATTTGCAGCAGCTACCGTTCTCAGCGCCTACTACCACGAGCGCCGTTGGGTTGGCATCACAGCTTTTTCGCTGGCTTCGCTGGTGTCGATGTCACGCATCTACGACGACCGGCATTGGGCAAGCGATGTATTTGTTGGGGCAGCGTTTGGCTACGCCGTCGGACGATTGGTGTACAACAATTACAACAAAACCAAAATTAATGCTGCCCCTTTCAGCTCAAATGGCTTTACCGGCCTGACGTTGAGTTATACTTTTGAGTAACCTGGTGCCGGAAGGCGCCGGGCGCATGGCGCAGAGTAGGTGATCAGGGTTGCCATCCCTTACACTCATCTTCTCTTAATAACATTTGACTTTAAGAAATCGAAATCTAATATTCATTTTTCTTCCTCATTTCAAAGTTTCTTTTTTTGAATATCGAACCGCAGAATATCGAATAGAGCCTGTCCTGAGCTTGCCGAAGGGAATTTTTAAATAAGAATAGAGCCGCTGCAAACCGGGCAAAGCGGGAAGCCCACCCGGACTCAATAATTATTATGCGCGCCGATAGGCGATCTGCAACGTACGACGGTTACGCTGTTCGAGCAGGACGGCACATCCAGAAAGCATTTTATCCAAATCAACTTCCTCGAAATGCCGCACGGTGAGCAACTCCAGACCTTCGTTGTAACGAATCTCAAAAACCTCCCCAAGCGCTTCGAGCAACGTTTGTAGTTTATGTTGCGGATGATTGATACACACAGTGAAACTGATGGCCGAATTTTGCATCAGATTGATGCGGATGCTTTGATCAGAAAAGACGCCAAAAAGTATTTTAAGTTTTTCTTCATTGATAAACGAAAAATCACGCGTTGAGAACGTCATCAGAAGTTGTTCTTTTTTTAGAATAAAGAAAGGAATCAGCATGTCGGATTGCTCATTGGCATGGATGACGGAGCCGGGTAGTTCCGGATGAAAAAACGAACGGATGTGTAGCGGGATATTCTTGTTGTGCAACGGCTTGATCGTTTTTGGATGCAGAATTTTGGCACCATAATAGGCCAGCTCGATGGTTTCGCGATAAGAAAGTTCCGGAATCAATTGTGTGGTGTCAAAATAAACCGGGTCGGCATTGAGCAAGCCATCCACATCTTTCCACACGGTAACTTCTTCGGCATCGAGGCAATAGCCCAGCACGGCGGCAGTAAAGTCGCTGCCTTCGCGCCCGAGCGTGGTGCGGCGGCCGTCGGTAGTGCTACCAATAAAACCCTGGGTGATAATGAAATATCCCGGATTTTCTTTCATAGCCAGGCGAACGTTTTTCTGGATGAGTTCGCAGGTCTGTGGCCAATGGACGGCAGCATCGCGAAAGTGATTATCCGTTTTGATTAGCGAAGTTGCCGGAATGAGGATGCCGGGTAAACCTTCGTCATCGAACCAGGCGCTAAGAATGGCGGTGGACATCAGTTCGCCGAAAGGCACCACCCGGTCGTAAAACTCGTCGTAGCCAAAAGCGGTATCTTCGGCAGTTGCCGCAAGGTTAAGCAAAAGCCCTTCGAGGAGATGATGCACCGGATGATCGGCGGGAAAGAGGCCATCGACTATTTGTGTGTGAAAATTCCGAACCTTACTGATGCACTGATCTATATTACCCGTTTTTTGCCAGGCAGCCTTTACCACCTCTTCGAGCATATTGGTGGTTTTGCCCATGGCCGAAAATACCATCACCAACTCCTGCTTTTGATATTGACGGATGATAGAGCCCGCATTCCTTACGGCTTCAGCACTATTAACGGAAGCCCCTCCAAATTTTAAAATCTTCATTTATTTATAAAAAAGAAAAAGCAAAAATAACGAAGATTGCCGACTGACGATTTACGATTTTGGGTTGAAGAATTTAGGATAACAAAAAGAAGGAAGAGGTTGGAGGTTAGGAATTAGTACTGCTAACCTGAGTGTTTTCATAGCCCTAAAAGTTGTGGTAGTACTGAACCTGTCTTTTTAAAATAGATTTCTCCCTTCAAACTCTTCTACGCAGAGTTTTCCAGTCGAAATGACACGCTGTGTTAGGGTTAGGGGTGGAAGGTTCGGGCGCTACGCGCCCGAACCTTCCACCCCCTCTGCCGCACCGATCCTGTCATTCCGACTGAAAGGAGGAATCTATTGCATTCCAATTATTTACAAGAATGTGTCATTAGACCGAAGGGTGAAATCTAAAAATCACGACATGATGATTATACTAATTCAGTAGTTCTAAAATTAGAAAACAGATGCGCTGGTCTTTTAAACGCATTGCGTATCTATTCCACCACTATCTTTCTTGTTACCAGCTCGTCATCCACCTGTATTGTACAAAAATAAAGGCCGGCCTTCAGCTCTGCTACCTTTATGGAAATAAAATTATTACCAGTAGTAAGCGGCTGGGTAAAATGCTTGACGCGCTGCCCTGTAAGATTTGTAATGGAGATATTGGCAACAGCCGGCCTGGTGATTCCCAGGGTAAAAGTGGCTGCGGTTGTTGCCGGATTGGGAACGACTTCCGAAACCGCTGTGATCGTGCTTTCTTTTTCGATGATGCCCGGAGGTGGCGGACCAATAAGGAATTGCTGTTCCCAGAAAAAGGCATTTTGGATGTAGCGGTATTGTACCGGATTAGTCGGATCATACTCCAAAACTTCATACACCATTGGTAGCGTGTAGGTGGGCCAATACTGTTCATCATTATAGATCACCTCGTTTGACAACGCGAAGAAATGCGATTGAAAAGTAGCCTCCGAGCCATAGGTCAGGTTTTGCGCCCCATAACGCTCGTTTTCGTAGCTAAAGGTCAGGCTATTATTGTAAACGCTATAGCCGCGAGCCCAAATATCTGGAGCGTTGTTTTCACTTGAAATAGTGGTGTCGGTGTCGAGCCAGGCTACAAACATTTTGTCACCAGAGCGGTCGCGTGCAATCTGAATGCGGTTGTCTTCGAAGATTTCGCCATAGTTACCCCTGAATTGGTACAATCTTCCCAGCTCCCACCCCATCCAGCTTCCGGGGTTGCCTTTGGCATCCGAATGTAACAGGAATGGCGCCATGTACAAATAGCCTGATTCGTCGGATCGTTCTGTAATTATCCCGTAAGGACCTTCACCCGTAACGCCTACCACCACAGCAATGCAAGGATTGCCATCGGCATCCACACTCAAATCGAAATCGTAGGCGGTGGTAAAAGGGATTTCGTCAGGGTCGGGAGCCGGATCGTAGAGTTCTTCAATTTCCTCATTATCCAGAAAATTCTGAACGCCCCAGATGCCCTCTTCGCCGGCCAGCGCCACTTCGATGGGACCTTCCCAGGTAGCGCCGTAATCGGCGGTGCGCCACAGCACCGGATAAAAAGATTGTCCGGCCGAAATTGCCACATTGCCATTGTCCGTCAATACCACAATATAGCCGTGCTGTCCGTCGGGCGAAAATTCCACCCGGCCACAAAGCGGTGGCATGATGGTGTCGAGGGTGGGGCAAGGCAGCAAGAGCTGTGTCATTTCATAATCCTCTTCACTCTGATTCCACACCCCATGGCTGATAAGTAGCTGCTGAAGCCATTCGCTGCCTCCCGTCGGACTCATGGCAACATTATAATCTACTGCCCAAAAGTCACCCGTTGCCGTAACGGTGAAGCCATCCGGGATGTTTTGGTAAATTCCTGCTCCAGGGTCAGAAGGGTTAAAGTTTACGGTGGTGTCGGTATTATCGCCAATGCGTACCCTGCCATACACATAGCTGCCGTATGGTGGGTTTGTATAATCCAGGATTGGCGCGAGATACACCATGTAAGCATCATCCGGGTTGGTGTTGCCGGAGGGATTAAAAATTCCCTGTTGCGGAAAACGTGCAGGAAGAAACCCATAAGCATACTGCGCATCATAAAACTCGTTCATCACGCTCCAGTCGATGCCCCAGTTGGTCGAAAAATCGTATCCCAGGTCACCCGAATATCCTCCCGGATCGAGCGCACCGCCCATCCGGTGGATGTTGGTTACTATGCCCAGCTCGTCGTTGGTGCAGACCATCGATCGCTGGCCACCGGCAAAGCCATACGAATAGGCATTGGCCGAAGTGCCAAGAGGAACGATGTTGACAGCGTCAGTTGTTTTGTAATTAAACGAAGGTAC
>CAZTCX010000112.1:0-11819 GCA_964612515.1 uncultured Lentimicrobiaceae bacterium
TTTCACCGCCGAGACGCTGAGGCGCAGAGATTAATAAAAGAGGTTTTTCTTGTTTTCCACTGCGTCTCCCCGCCTCCCCAAATCATTCGTTTATATTTTACCGCAAAGGCGCGGAGGCGCGGAGATTGATAAAAGAAGTTTTCTTGTTTTCCTCCGCGTCTCTCCGCCTCCGCGGTTTATTCTTTTTCTATTTCACCGCCGAGACGCTGAGGCGCAGAGATTAATAAAAGAGGTTTTTCTTGTTTTCCACTGCGTCTCCCCGCCTCCCCAAATCATTCGTTTATATTTTACCGCAAAGGCGCGGAGGCGCGGAGATTGATAAAAGAAGTTTTCTTGTTTTCCTCCGCGTCTCTCCGCCTCCGCGGTTTATTCTTTTTCTATTTCACCGCCGAGACGCTGAGGCACAGAGAATTTATTCTTTCATGTTTTCCCCCGCGTCTCTCCGTCTCCGCGGTTTATTCTCTTCGTCTCTCCATCTCTTCGTCTCTTCGTCTCTTCTTTCCCCCCATCTCTTTCTCCCCCAAAAACTATCTTTGTCAAAATTTTTAAAACTAAACAATGGCGAAGCGAAACCGACAAATCCTGCCGCTGCTCGAAAACGTAGAGATAAAAGACGCCGGCTCCGAAGGCAAAGCCGTGGCGCGTGTGGATAACATGGTGATTTTTGTGCCTTTTGTGGTTCCCGGCGACGTGATCGACATACAGGTGATCAAGCGCAAGCGAAACTACATGGAGGGTAAGGCGGTGAAGATGCACAAGCCGTCGCCGCTGCGCATCACCCCACGCTGCGAGCATTTTGGCGTGTGTGGTGGCTGCCGTTGGCAAAACCTTCCATACGACCAGCAACTGCACTACAAGCAGCAACAGGTGAAAGACAGTTTTGAACGCATCGGCAAACTCAGCACCGAAACAATGCTACCCATCCTGGGATCGGAAAAGGATTACGAATACCGCAACAAGCTGGAGTTTACGTTTTCTAATCGGCGTTGGCTTAACGATGGAGAACTACGAAAAGAGGAAGATGTGAATATGGACGGGATGGGATTCCATCTGCCGGGAATCTTCGATCGCATCATCGACCTGCACCATTGCTACCTGCAGCCGTCGGCGTCCAATGAAATTCGTCAGGCTTTGCGCCAATATACTGCCGAGCAACACCTTCCCTATTACGACAACAGAAAGCATGAAGGGCTGATGCGCAATTTGATAATCCGCACAGCCAACAGTGGCGATCTGATGGTGATTGTGATTTTTGCCCGCAACAAGCCCGACAAAATCAATCCACTCATGGATTTCCTCAAAGAGCGCTTTCCGCAGATCACCTCACTATTTTATGTGGTCAATACGAAACTCAACGCCACCATCAGCGACCAGGAGGCGGTGCTTTGGTCCGGCGAGCCATTCATCATGGAACACATGGAAGATTTGCGTTTTAAAGTTGGTCCGCAGTCGTTTTACCAGACCAACGCCGAACAGGCTTACAAGCTTTATAGCGTAGCGCGGAAATTTGCTGCGCTCACTGGCACCGAAACGGTGTATGATCTATACTGTGGCGCGGGCACCATCAGCAACTTCGTGGCGCATCAGGCGCGGGAGGTGGTGGGCATCGAATACGTGGAGTCGGCCATCGACGATGCACGCGAAAACTCTAAAATCAACAACCTCACCAACACGCATTTTGTGGCTGGCGATATGGCCAAAGTCTTTGATGACGCACTCATCGAACAATACGGAAAGCCCGACGTGGTAATTACCGATCCGCCGCGCGCCGGCATGCACCCCAAAGTGGTGGAGCGGCTTCTGGCGTTGCAGCCACAGCGAATCGTTTATGTAAGTTGCAATCCGGCCACGCAGGCACGCGATATTGCTATGCTTGGCGCAGATTACGAAATCGCTGCCATTCAGCCGGTGGATATGTTTCCACAGACGCAGCATGTCGAAAATGTAGCTTTGCTCATTCGCCGGCAGGCAACAACTGAATGATCTGATCGGCCAACGCATCCACATCAAGATTTTCACCTTTCACGATCAGACGGGCTTGTTCATAAAAAGGAACCCGCACTTGTAAGTCCTCCGCAATCTGTATTTTCAACGCTTCATCGTTAAGTCCGGCAATGCGTGGGCGCGGCCGTTTTGCATTCTTTAACCGCACAAACAACGATTCCGGCGCCATGCGCAGATAAACAGAAAGACCATGCCGGTTGATGCGCTCCATGTTGTCGGCATAGCTCGCCGCACCGCCGCCAAGGGAGACTACCAGGCGCTTTAGCACAAAGGTATCACTGATGAGTTGTGCTTCTATTTTTCGAAAAGCAGCTTCGTCGTAACGCTCAAAAAACTGAAGAACGCTGATGCGGTAAGTCGATTCGAACAACCCGTCGATGTCGAGGTGTTCATAACCGATTTTGGCGGCCAGCCGTCTGCCGGCAGTGGTTTTGCCGCTACCCATGTAGCCCGTAAGATATACATTCATGCGCCCGACGATTTCGGACAAAAGTAGCAAATTGTAGTTTTTTACTACTTTTGCCGCTCATTTTCTGGAGAATATTCATGTTAAAGATCAAACCTGTTTTCGCTTACATTTTTGTGATAATGCTATTTTGGGGCTGTTCGGGCGGCCAGCAGCAGGAGGATCGTCTGCCTGCCGATCTGGTGAAAAATCCGCGCACAGCCACCGGCGACAGCACTTCTCGCAAAATGCCGGTGATGCACTTCATGGACACGGAGCACGACTTTGGCAAAGTGATACAAGGCGAGAAAGTGACCTATGCTTTCCGTTTCGATAACACCGGCAAGTCCGATCTGCTCATCACCAGCGTAAGCTCCAGTTGCGGCTGCGCCGTGCCCGCCTACACCACCGAACCCATTGCACCCGGCCAGAAGGGAAACGTAAAAGTTACCTTCGACAGCAGCAACCGCCGTGGCTTCCAGAACAAAACCGTGACGGTGGTCACCAACACGCATCCTTCGAGCCACCTGCTGCGGATAAAAGCGCAGGTAGTTGTGCCCGAGAATTTTTAAAAAGAAAACTTTTCACTAACTAAATAAACAAGAAAGTCAATGACAACTGCATTAATCAACTTTATCCTGCTCATGATGCCCAGTGGCGAAGAAGGGGGCAGCTCCACCAGCTTCTTTTTGATGATGCTGCTGATGATCGTGGTATTTTATTTCTTCATGATCCGTCCGCAGATGCGCAAAAGCAAAGAACAAAAGAAATTCCGCGAGGCGCTGACCAAAGGCAGCAAAATCGTTACCATTGGCGGCATACACGGCAAGATTCTCGAAGTGCGCGACACCACGCTCATCATCGAAACCGAAGGCCAGGGACGACTGAAGATAGAAAAGAGTGCCGCCGCTGCCGACAACACCGCCATGATGCCCGAGCAGCCCGCAAAGTAGGCGCTTCCGCTAAATAGTTTAAAACACCAAAATCCACGTCATCATCAGCCTGAAAGCTGAGGGTGACGTGGATTTTTTTTTTGGCTTGCTGGTGGGGAGGGTTATTTCATCCGTGGTTTTGTAGGCTGGCTGACTTATGAAAGCAACATCTGTTATCGCTTAGGTGCTTTGCTCCTATCCTATTCCAAGCTGAAAACAAATGGCTTTAATAACTTGGCTCTGACATTCTTTATCCGTAATTTGTCCATATTTTTTTGACAGCCTACGTTTATCAATGGTTCGGATTTGATGGCACAAAGCGATTGATTCTTGTTCAAGACCAAATTTCTCTTCTGGTAATAATGTTTCGTTTGGATAGATTATCCGATTAGGTTTTCTGGAAGTTATTGGAATAATATTGACGATGTTTAATAACTCGTTCATCCTCACTGATTATCAAAACGGGTCTGGATTTCCCTTGCTCGGAACCGATAACAGGATCAAGATTCGCTCTCCAAATGCTCCACTTCTTAACTATCATAACAATTCGTTATCAGAATCTTCAAAATCGGAAGTGATTTCATTAATATCTGAAAGAAATAATGGATCCTTGGATGCATTTCTGAGGAGCTTTAAGCTTTCCTGCCGGCTTTCACTAATTTCCTCAACGATTACCTTTACCCGCTTCTTCGACCTAAACCTTTCGGGCAGTTGGATAATCAGTTGATTGTCCTCTTGGATGTCGTATGTTTTTTCAAATGTCATATTTTATTCTTTTCAATTTTCGGGTTTGTAAGTCAACACCACCATTTGTAATCAGGAAACAAAACTACTCAATAAAAGTTGGTTTTGCATTACAGAATTACACCCGTGGAAAAAAGGGAAATCTTTTTCGGTTTAAAAGAACGTGTTGGCTGGTTGGTTTTATTCAACTAATAACCTTTTAAATTCACTAAAACCTTTTAATAATGTCATTTCATGTTCCAATTTTTCAACGGATTTGCTTTCTAATAATATTTGAAGCCGACTGCTATCTGCAATAAAATGTGATGCATAATACCATATTCCCATATTTGTCAATAATGGTGATGTCTCAAATTCTAAACATGCATTTGTAAGAATTAATGCAGTATTAAAATCATCCTTTTCTAATCGATATTTACTTCGTTTTAAACTCATATTAGTAGAGCTATTTAGATTTAAATATTCTACAGTCCATCTAACCCAAACATCAATAGGATTCATAAACAAGTAGTCAGCAGCTTCTATTTTATTATTATCTTCAAGTTTCAATAAATGAACAATGTCCCTTATGAAAAAAGCTCGAATCTTATGACCAACACCGTTTAGACTTAATTGATTAAATGCTTCTTCGAACTTTTTCTGTTCGATCTTACACACAATGTCTGTAATATTTAAATTGCCGATTCTTTCATCTAAAATTGGATTGTTCCTCTTATTAGGTTTCCCTCTATAGTATTCTAAAAATTCCTTAGAATAATCTCCATTTTTAACAGTCTCAAGGGCTTTTATTGCTGCAATTTTAAATCCCATTGGGGCACCTTGTCGTTCAAATGCCCAATAGTAGAAAAACATTTTAATAGCATAATCTTGGTCATGCTTCAATCTTTCGATTTCCACAATGGACAAGATATTTTCAACATATCTGTTTCCAATATCTGAGAACCATTTTATTATTTCTTTATTCTTGTCAATCATTCGATTTCTTTCTGTTTAATTTGGCAAGTACCGTTCCGCAAATATAGCTCGCAGCCGTTCATTTGCAGGAAGGTTTTTAGTGCTACGTATGTTTCTATTTCTATTCATTTTTCCAGATGACCGCTACCGGCTGTGAGCCATGATTTTTAAAAGGAAATTCGGAAGGTCTTATTCCAAAAATTGTATGATCTCATTTAACATGACTATTGTGTCAGCACATTCCTCAATAAACCCCTCTCCTTTGTCAATTACTTTATGCTTTTCATAAATTCTGGGAATACGCAATTCTACATATTTATATTTTTCCATCTTTTTAACGATGTAATCAAGGTCGGCATCTGTTATTTCTTGTCCTATGACGATTTGTGCAACAACATCACTATCCCATTTGGAAGCTTGAATTTGGTAACGTTTTCTTATAACGTAATTAAAATCAGTAAGCTTTTCCAGAATTTTTTGAAATCCTTCTTTGTCATTTTTAATTTTCTGAATCGCTTTTTGCGTAGGCTGATATCCTTCTATCTGGATGCCAATACTAAAATTATAAGCATTCATGATCACACTTACATGAATTTGATTTACTAGCCTTCCATCCCTAAATTGAATTGCAGCCCATACATGTTCTTTATCAAGATTGCCAATTATCAATTCACTTCCTTTGTAAAAATCACATTTTTGATCAATGTTTTCTTTAGATTCATTTAAAAACTGTTCGAGCTTCTCTTTAACTCGCTTCCTCTCCTCCTCCGCGATTTTTGGGTTTTGATTATCTGTAACCAGAAATGACTCAAAATCCCGATTTGTCCAACCTCTAAAGGGTATCATGTTTAATTCCTCCATAAAATTGATGTATTGTTTTGATAGAAAACTTGTTACAGTATTTTCCGGATAAGTATTATCACTCTCTTTTATAATGAAGGTGGCGATATCAGTCCAGGTTAAAAAGATAACATTGCCATCACAATAGTTCTGTTTAATATCTTCTTTGTACTTTTCTTTGCTTATGTAAAGCAGATATCCTTCTATGTTGTCCAGGTGATTTTGAAGTTGATCACAATCAAAAGAAGCTCCAAATTTTGATTCAATATAAATATCACATTCATTGGTACGAATGAGCGCATCTGGCCGACTAAACGGAAGTGCAACCTGTAAATCAAAAACAACATCATCCGGAGAGATAATTACGCCAATACTTTTTAAGAAATCCTTTAATAGGTTCTTATCTGAATGTTCAAATAAGTTGATCAAGGATTTTGTAATGTTATCCTCTAATTGTCGATCAGCTTGAGTTTCATCTACTGAAGCACCTCTATAGTACATGAAAATATTTCGATAAGGGCTTTGCTTAATCATGTTTTAATTTATCTGTTAGCGCCTGCCCATCTTGTCTCCAAGTCGTTCAGCAAGGTTTTCGACATCGTCATACCTTGCTATTTGTTTTATCCATTTTTCGGGAATGGCGTCAAATCCATAAAGCAGACCTGCAAGTCCGCCTGTAACTGCTCCGGTTGTGTCGGTGTCGCCGCCCAGGTTTATCGCTTTCAAAACTGCGTCTTTGTAATTTTCAGTTGTCAACAAGCACCAGATGCCTGCTTCGAGGGTATGCAAAACATAACCGCCACTAAAAATATCTGCTTCTTTCTGTTCGTAAATGTTTTGCGTAAGCAATCGCGCAAACAACGCAATTTCAGTCGGATCGATTGAAAGGGCTGATAAATAGCTTGTAATTTCCGTTTGCAAGTTGTCATAAATTTCAAACTTATCCCGTCCTAAAAAAATTTGTCGGGCAAATTCAAGGTAGTAGAAGCAGGCAATTACCGAGCGAATATGTCCATGTGTGATCGACGAAACCTGTTTTGTAATTTCATAGCGTTCATCGATTGGTTTGTCCACGATGTGAAACAGCAAGGGCAGAATTCGCATCAAAGAGCCGTTGCCGTTTGACGCAACATCAAAACCTCCTGCTAAATCCGGCTGCACTCCTTTGGCCAACCGGTCGATTGCCTCTCGTGTGGTTATCCCAATATCAAACACATCTCCCCGTGGTGTCCAGAAGTTTTCATCCGCCCATTTCACAAAGTTTTTCCCAATTGTGTTTAAATCAAAATCGCTGGTCATTGCCTCGGCAAGGCAAAACGTTAACGAGCTATCGTCGGACCAGGTTCCTGGCGGTTGGTTATAAGTACCGTGACCACGCATGGTATTAATCCTCATTCTGTTCGCTTTGCGCCATGCTGGTTGGTTATAAGTACCGTGACCACGCATGTCGGTTACAGGGTTTTTACGAATAGTTTGCCTGCTCTTAAACTCAACAGGAACACCAAGTGCGTCGGCAACTGCAACACCCAAAAGAACAGATTTAATTTTATCAGAATAATGCTCCTCTGCTTTTTCCATTTCTACGGATAGGCGTATTTCCTCCATTTCTTCATCGGTAAACTCCAACATTGGCGTGTTTTCCAATTCCTCCAACTCCTTTGCCGCCGCCTTATCCCCGGCCTTTGCTTTCTGCACTAACCGGCCGGCGCGGATCCAATCCATGTCAGCCGCAGTACTGCCCAGATTATACGTTATTTCACCATTCTCATCTGTTTCAATTGGTTCTAATTTTTTCATGATATCAATAGATTATCAAATTGCCTGTTCGTTAATTTCAAATTATATTCTTTTTCAATTTGCTTTTTTAGCACAAAGGATTTTACAAAGAATTTGGCATATTCGCTATCCACGTTTTCAGACTTTGTTAGATACAAAAATTCTTTTGGAACTCTACTTGAGTATTTTTTTAGCCCTGCTACCACACGACTATCATAAATGAAAAATAATTCAGGGATATGAAAATGTAGATATTTCGAACAAAAAGAACGCTTTTCGTTTTCTGTAATTTTCTTTATTTCTTCCACTAAATACTTGTGAACAGAAAGAATGTCTTGTAGGTTTTTAGTGGTTATTTCTTTTCCACGATTTATTTATGCTAACAAACTGTCAATGTCCGAGTTTTCAAAAAGCGGTGCAACTTTGCTTATGTAAAAGTCATCATTTGTATCAGTTTTATTTCTTCTTCTTTCTATTGCGGCAGCATACGACCGACCAATTAACCATACTTTTGCTATAATTTTACCATTTTCTTTGTGTTCAAAATTCTTTTTGCACAATTCGTAAAGAACTTCATTTCCAAAATCCCATTCACTTGATTTAAGTGCATTGTCAATATCGTTTTTTGATGGTATCATTTTATTTTCCTTTTGAGATTCGCTTTTTAAATTAATATTAACGTTCGTGCATGGTTTCCAGGCAGGCTTTTCACTTCGTCGGTGATCATATATTCCTTCCCAAAAACCAAGCAGGCCACCGGTTTTCTTTGGTACGATTCAGCAGTCAAATTGATGGTAGTATTTTTCATTTACCTAAACATTTTTTAAAAAGCCAAAATTAACAAACTATTTCATTGAAAAGGATGCTTCCTAAACTTTAGGCGTAGATTAGGAAATAATTCTTGAGCATAGTTTTATCCCCACCCTTTCACCCATTCGTCGCGTTGCGATTTCTGCAGGAAGGTCCAGGCTACAATGCGGCTCTTTTTGTTGCCCTGACCCATATCGATGGGTTTAATAGCGGTGGCTTTTACAAGTTTTAGGACATTATAAATGCTTTCCAGGTTGGACTCTTTCGACACCAACGAGGTAAACCACAGGCAGGAAGTGGCGAAGTCTTTACTTTGAAAAATCATGTCGGTTACAAATTTGCCTTCACCGCCTTCGCACCAAAGTTCATGGTTTTGACCACCAAAATTCCGAAGTGTGGCGGTGAGCTTGTTTTGTTTGAGGTTCTTGATTTTGCGCTGTGTGGCTTTTTGGGCTTCTTCGGCTGAGCTATGGAAAGGGGGATTACAAATAGTCAGATCAAACTTTTCGTCCTCTTTAATTATTCCTTTAAAATTGTCTTTGGGCCTGGTCTGTAATCTAAGTTCTATGGCAGTTTTCAGGCTGGGATTGTAGGCGATGATGTTCTCTGCCGACTTGATGGCAAGCGGATCAATGTCGCTGCCAACGAAACTCCAGCCATATTCGTGGTGGCCTATAATGGGATAAATGCAGCTTGCGCCCACGCCCACATCCAGGCATTTAATCTGTTTCCCGACGGGAATTTTGTCCGTATTTGATTTGCTCAAAATATCCGCCGCATAGTGGATGTAATCAGCCCTTCCGGGGATGGGCGGACTTAAATAGTTTTCGGGGACATCCCAGAAATCAATTTTATAATAATGCTTGAGCAGCGCCACATTGAGTGATTTCACGGCCTTTGGATTAAAGAAATCGATGGATTCGTCGCCATAATCATTGGGGCGTACAAAGGCAGCCAGCTCGGGCGAAGTTGCCTTCAAAAGATCAAAGTCGTAGCGTTGACGGTGTTTGTTGCGCGGGTGCAATTCCGATTTTACCTGCTGCGGTTCTTTCCTGGGTTTAAGCATTGGATGTCTTGTTTTTATCAAAAGGCAAAGTTACTTTTTATAATTCGTTTCATTGGTGCCTGGTTAAAAACAATAGATTCTTTGCTGCGCTACCACTAATGATATGTTTTTGTAATCGGATGAATTCCAACAGATTTCTCCCTTCAGTACTAATGACACGATCGGTGTGGGCAAAGGGGGAGAAAGAGTCGGGCGCTTCGCGCCCGACTCTTCCTCCCAATCCCTAACGTCGCGTGTCATTTCGACTGGGAAACCCCGTCCTGCGTGGTTTGAAGAGGAAAATCTATTTATGGAAAATCATATTTATCGGACAATAGTGACGACTTAAAGCCTAAAAACTAACTTTGCAAAAAACTATTTAACAAATGAACAGATTAAAAATCATCATCTTTTCTTTAGCCCTTTGCATCAGCATTCCGGTATTGGCGATCGAATACTCTGGCGACACCGTGGTAGTCCATGCCGTGAGTTTTGACGACCCAAGCCCCGAAGGCTGGGGAGCGAATTACCATAAAACCGTCGAATTCCCGAAAGGTGGTTTAAGATGGGGCAAAATCATAATGGTGCAGTGGCTCAAATGCGACAGTGCCACCAAGGCCGACAAATATATGTGTGGTGAATGGGATTACATCTGGGACACCTATTTAAAAATCCCAAAAGGCGATACGACTGAAATTTTTAGCATCGGAAGTTTTGTTACACCTTACGGAAAACGCCTGGAGATGGGTGGCGAAAATGGATGGCAATGGACGTATGATGTCACCGATTACGCGCCCTTGCTGCAAGGAACGCTGGACATTGTTACCGGCAACAACCAGGAGCTGCTCGACCTGAAGTTTCTGTTTATCGAAGGAGTGCCGGAAAGGGATGTGCTCAGCGTGCAAAATATATATCCTTACGGAGAATATACCTATGGCCAACTGGCCGACGACAGTGTGCTGAGCAAGACGCAACTTGTGCTCGACAAAAACGCAAAGGGTTTTCGCTTGAAAGCACGCATTTCGGGGCATGGCCATGCGGGGCCACACAATTGCTGCGAATGGGACAGCAAAACACACACGTATTATATTAATGATGATGCGCTTTTCAGGTGGAACGTGTGGAAAGATTGTGGCAACAACCCCATCTATCCGCAAGGTGGCACCTGGCCTTTCGATCGTGCCGGCTGGTGCCCGGGCACTAAAGTTGACGAATATGAATTTGAACTAACACCAAAAGTTACGCCCGGCGACACGATCAACTTCGACTATGGCATCGAGTACTATGCTGACAACGGAGAACGGGATGGGCACTTCCGCATGTCGCATCAGTTGTTTAGCTACGCAGCTCCAAATGCCAACAATGACGCATCCATCGTTGATATTATCAATCCTACCGACAAAGACGAATACAGCCGCTACAATCCATCGCTGGGTCTTCCGCGCGTCATCATCAAAAATTCGGGAGCGTACCCATTGAAAAACTTAGTTTTTGCTTATGGCCTAAAAAACGGACAAAAATCTGTTTACCGATGGCAGGGGAATCTCAGCTTTTTAGAAACTGAAGAGGTTTATCTTCCCCTCCCCGACTGGACCGGAATTAAAGAAAGCCCAGTTTTTGTAGTCGAAATAAGCAAACCAAACGGACTTGCTGATGAAAATGACCTCAACAACCGTTTAGAAACCAACATCAAAGTACCTCTGGAACTTCCCGAAAGATTTGTTGTGGAATTGAAAACAAATAATTTGGGCAGGCCGCTGGAAAATCAAATGAGTTTCACCAATATGTCCGGCGAAAGAGTCTTTTTTGAAGAAGGTTTTAAAGATGACACCACGTATCGCTTTGAGCAGCACCTCGAAAAAGGAGCATGGGAGTTTGCCTTTACTGATGATATGGAAGATGGCATTTCGGTGCATTGGTGGAACCGCAACAGTGCGCCCGACCAGGTGGGAATTGATGGAAGTATCGTTTTTTATTCGATGGATGGAGATGAACTTTACCGTTTTAAAAGTGATTTCGGACAGGAACTTCGATGGCAGTTTTTTGTGGGGAAATTACCATAGAGGATAGGCTTTTTTGGATGAAGATAAATACCTGCGTACACTTCAAGAAAGTCTGAGAAGTTGAGCTTCAGAATTATTTTTTTTATACAAACATAACTTTCCATAAATAGATTGTTCGCTCCACTGCGTTTCGCTACTACTAATGACAAGTTCTTGTGAATAATTGGAATGCAATAGATTCCTCCTTTCAGTCGGAATGACACGAT
>CAZTCX010000113.1:0-11790 GCA_964612515.1 uncultured Lentimicrobiaceae bacterium
GCTTCCCCACTGGCGGAAGTTTTTCAAATCGTCCATGTTGAAGTGTCCATACATGGCCAGCGTGGCATAAAGCATCGGCGACATGTGGCCGGGGTCCAGGAAAAAACGGTCGCGCTCAGGCCAGAAAGGATCGGTGGGATCGAATTTTAAAAACTCCGAAAAGAGTATTTCGATAAAATCGGCCCCGCCCATGGCGCCACCGGGGTGTCCCGACTTTGCCTGTTCGACCATTGCCGCTGATAAAACTCTGATGTTGTCGGCAGCACGTGCCGTGGGTGATGATAACGATTGTGAAAGCATGTGGATTGATTATTTTTTTGAACTTACAAAAATAGGAAAAGCAGGGAGCGGGCGGAAAGATGTAATAAAATCTACAACCGGATTCCGCAATAGCATTCTTTTTTAAGACTCAAAAAAAATCCCGTAGATACACGTCGTTTTATCAGCGCCATCTGCGGGAATTCTTTTTTAAAATAAAAAAAATTATGTTGTCTGTCCGTTGAGCTGATTGATCATCTCCAGCACCAGACCTGTCATTTTAGGCTCTACGAAAGAAGCTGCATCAATGACGGCGTCGTGGGTGATAAATTCAATTTTTCCTTCCACACCCAAATCGGAAATTACCGAAAGGGCAAAGCACGAAAGGTTCATGTGCCGTGCAACGGTGGCTTCGGGCACTGTGGACATTCCGACGGCATCGGCGCCAATGGTGCGGATGTAGCGGTATTCGGCGGGCGTTTCGTAGTTGGGGCCGGTAACAACGGCATAGACGCCGGTATGAAAATTTAGTTTTTGACGCGTAGCAATTTCCTGCGCCATGCTGATGAGTTTCTTATCGTAAACTTCGCTCATGTCGGGGAAACGAGGCCCGAAACGTTCGTCGTTGGCACCTATCAGCGGGTTGTGGCCAGTAAGATTAATGTGGTCGCGGATAATCATGATGTCGCCTACGTGGTAATCGGCATTGGTGCCGCCGCTGGCATTGGAAAGAAACAGATGCTTGATCCCTAAAAATTTGAGCACCCGCACCGGAAACGTGACCTGCTGCATGGAATAACCTTCATAAAAATGGAATCGTCCCTTGAGCGCCACCACCGGCATCTTGTTGATGGTTCCAAAAACGAGCGTTCCCTGATGACCTTTTACGGTGGAAACGGGGAAGTGGGGGATTTCTTCGTAGGGAATGCTTTGCGTTACTTCTATCTGGCTGATGAAATTGCCCAGGCCGGTACCGAGGATAATCCCGACCCGCGGCTCAACGTTGGTTTTGCTGCGGAGGTACGCTACTGTTTCCTGAATTTGATCGTACATAATTTCGTATTTGTTCATTAAAACTTTTTCTGAATTCGGTATGTATTTTTATTTCAATTGGGATGTAGAAAACGGGCAAGTCGGCCAAAAGTTCAGGAATGTGAGGGATGGCGATGCGCATGGCGTCTTTTTCGGTGGTGATGATGATTTTATTTTTAATAAAAAGATTTTCAAATGCCTTTCTTATTTTCTCATAATCCTTATCCGTGTAGCGGTGATGATCGCTAAATTCGATGATTTCCTGGTAATTGCTCAGGCTCACCACATGATCCTGCAGTGGATAGATATTGGCGATACCGGCAAAAAGCAGCACAGAACTTACTTTCTCGGCCGGGAGCTGTGCCGTGGAACCCGGCAGCGGTGTGAGCGAACCATAGCTGATGTAGGAGAAGAGAAGCTGCTGATGTGGTTTTGGCTTAAGCTGTTCAGTGATTTGGCGAACGGTTATAGGGGAAAGCGTGCGCCCTGATTTGGTAACGATAATTATATCGGCACGGTGGGCGCCGCTCCTGGCTTCGCGCAATGTTCCCACAGGCACCGGATAATCTTCGGCATAGAGATTATGAAAGTCGGTGAGCAGTATCGAAAGCCCCGGTTTTACGGCGCGGTGCTGGAAGGCATCGTCGAGAAGAATCACGTCGGTGGCAGGGCGTTTTTGCAATATCCTGCTTATTCCCCGCAC
Organism: uncultured Lentimicrobiaceae bacterium; assembly: GCA_964612515.1. Classification (GTDB taxonomy): domain Bacteria; phylum Bacteroidota; class Bacteroidia; order Bacteroidales; family 4484-276; genus SABY01. Next base: position 1,994 of record CAZTCX010000113.1, read on the forward strand.
CCGATTAGCATCGACAGCTACAGGGATTTCAGGAAATTTGCGGCTTATCTGCAAAGGCTCGTCACCAATATCCAGCGATGTCGAATCGGGCGCAGCCAATACAAATCCGCGACTTTTGCGCTTGTATCCACGGCTAATAACCACCGGATTAAAATCACCTTTGAGCAGCTTGATGAGATATTCTACGTGAGGAGTTTTTCCTGTTCCGCCCATGCTCAGATTGCCCACGGAAATCACCGGAACGTCGAATCGCTTCGACCTCAGCAATCCCCAGTCGTAGGCTTTATTGCGCAGCATCAGCAGCAGCGCATAAAGCAAAGCAAAAGGATACAGAAGAAACAGAAATACTCTCACTTTATCGTAATGTTTTAATCAGGTGTCGCAAGCTATTGTTTTAAATTATAAAAAGGCAACTAATTAGCGCCAGCTTCCAAATGTGTTTTAAGATTTTGCGTAAGCAGATTAACAAAATTGGTCAACGGGCGTCGCGCCATCATCTCCATCATCGCATTGATGTCGGCTTCAATTTCAAAGAAAATCTTTGCCTCCAGCCGCGCATTTGGACGATAATGCAACACGAGCGTAAACTTAACTTTCGATTCGGCTGTAGCCGGAAATTCAAACCTAAAAGGAAAATCAATAATGCCGCGGCTCATGCTCAGACGGCCGATATTTTTGATGGTGAACGCACAGGTATTTTCGTCGGCCTGCCACGCTTCTATTTGCTCGGGCATGATGCTTTCGAAGTTGCGCATATCTTTGGTAAAGCCACTAATTTCTTCGGGTGTGGCAGTGCTGTCGAGGGTATCGGCTGTAAACTTTTTCATGACTTAACGGATTGAAAGTCCCAGTTGGCCGGATCGTGGCGCCATAGTTTCAGTACCGCCAGCTCTTCCTCACGGATGTATTTATCGGTCAGTGCCTGCTGTAGCAGATGGTCATAATCCGACAGTGCAAAAATTTTGCATGTGTTGCCGCATATCTCACTGTTTATGGGGAATCCATAGGTAAAAATAGCCAACAAACCTTTCACGTTGGCGCCGGCTTTTTTCACGGTTTCAACGGCGGCCAAAGAACTGCCTCCTGTCGAAATCAGGTCTTCGATAAGAATTACCCGTTGCCCCGATTCAATAACGCCTTCAATCTGGTTGGTAAGTCCGTGGCCTTTCTGTGCTCCCCGCACATAGGCAAACGGAATCCCCAATTCCTGTGCTACCAAAACTCCATGTGCAATGCCACCGGTGGCAACGCCGGCAATCACATCCACATCGCCAAACTCTTCGCCGATGAGCTGCACAAATTGCTGGCGGATATAATTGCGGATGACAGGATGCGACAACGTGATGCGGTTGTCGCAGTAGATGGGCGATTTCCGGCCCGATGCCCAGGTGAATGGCGTTTTTAAATTTAACTTGATGGCCTTGATGCGCAGCAGGTACTCTGCTATCTTCAAGGCCGATTCTTCTCTGATCTTCATAATTGGTTTTGGATAATATTGAAAAACCCGTTTTAAATTAAACTTTGTAATCGTATTTTATCTCGGCAAGCGATTGGTTGGCTTTGATAATTTTCTCTTTAAGATTTTCTTTGTAAGTCACCACGCGCCGGCTGATGTCGTTGCTGGCTACAGCCAATATTTGTGCAGCTAATATGCCGGCATTGGTGGCGCCGTTGACAGCTACTGTTGCCACAGGAATTCCGGGAGGCATCTGCACAATGGCCAACAAGGCGTCGAGCCCTTCGAGGGAAGCTTTGATGGGAACGCCAATCACCGGGATGGGCGTCATGGCGGCAATTACGCCTGGCAGATGCGCCGCCATGCCTGCTCCGGCAATGATGACGCGGATGCCCCGACCGGAAGCCGAGCGTGCAAACTGCTCCACTTTTTCGGGCGTGCGGTGTGCCGAGAGCGCGTTCATCTCAAATGGAATCTGCAGTTCGTTCAGTACGTTAGCAGCGCCCTCCATCACCGCCAGGTCGGAAGTGCTTCCCATGATGATGCTTACCAGTGGTTTTCTATTCTCGTCCATAGTAGCTTTTTGTTTCAATGTTTTAATACCGCAGGCTGTGTCGTATCGTCGTTTGCGCCAATGTTAGCCGACAAATTTAATACTTATTTCAAATCTGCACGTGCCATTAACGCGTATCTTTGCACGCTTTAACATCTAAACGACTATAACTACATGCGTGAGATCACAGTACTCGACAAAACTTTTGAACTTTTTATTGAATCTTCCGTCATCCATGAGGCCACCATCCGGATGGCACACAAACTTACGGAAGACCTGAAGGGTAAAAATCCGCTTTTTCTGGTGGTGCTCAACGGCGCTTTTATGTTTGCAAGCGATCTGATCAAACAGTTGAAATTCGATTGTGAAATATCATTTGTAAAACTTTCGTCTTACGCCGGAACAAAGACAACCGCGGTAGTGCGCGAACTTATCGGGCTTGACGAGGTGCTGCACGGACGCACCGTGGTGATTGTAGAAGACATCATCGATACGGGCATTACCATGGCCAACACCAAGGAAAAACTAAGAAAACTCGAAGCAAGCGATGTTCGCCTTGCAACGCTACTTTTCAAACCGGGAGCTTTTCAGATGGATTATAAAATCGACTATGTCGGCATCGAAATCCCCAATGATTTCATCGTAGGTTATGGTTTGGATTATGATGGCCTGGGGCGTAACTATCCTGACATCTACAAACTTAAGCCTGAAGCGTAGGTTCTCTTTTATAATAAAATGTGACCGGTAGCTTTAAACAAATACAAAATCGGGAAGGTTATCAAAAAGGTAGGTCTTAGGATTTGATTTCATTTGTGGAAAAATAAATTTCAAAACTGCAATAAAGCCATTTTATAGCCTGTTGATCAATAACTCCGATCTATAGGCCAGTGGTAGGAAGGGTATAGAATTCAGCGGACTTTAGCCCAATAAACGACCTTTCATTAATTAAGAAAATAGTCTAAACGATTGCAATTATGAACAACTCTAACTTTGTTGATTACGTCAAAATATTCTGTCGTTCGGGACATGGCGGCGGCGGATCGGCACATTTTCACCGCTCGCGCAGCACCCCCAAGGGAGGCCCCGATGGTGGCGACGGCGGACGCGGCGGCCACATCATCCTGCGTGGCAATGAGCAACTCTGGACGTTGCTGCACCTGAAATACACCAAACATGTAATGGCCGAACGCGGCGGCAATGGTGGCGACAATCTCAAAACCGGTGCACAGGGAAAAGATGTGGTGCTGGATGTTCCCCTCGGAACAGTAGCCCGCGACGCCGAAACCGGTGAGGTCGCGTTTGAGATCACGCAACACGATGAAGAAAGAATTCTTGTGCCAGGCGGCCGCGGTGGCAAAGGCAACGACTTTTTTAAATCCTCCACCATGCAGACGCCACGCTTTGCACAGCCTGGCGAAGATGGACTGGAGAGCTGGAAGATATTAGAGCTAAAACTCCTCGCCGATGTTGGATTGGTAGGTTTCCCCAATGCCGGGAAAAGCACCTTGCTTACGGCTTTGTCGGCAGCCCGTCCCGAAATTGCCGATTATCCTTTTACCACTTTGCGCCCCAATCTCGGCATCGTTGCTTATCATGATCACAAATCATTTGTGATGGCCGATATCCCGGGCATCATCGAAGGTGCACACGAAGGCAAAGGACTGGGACTTCGCTTTCTGCGGCACATCGAGCGCAACTCGATTCTGCTTTTTATGATCCCTACCGATACTGCCGACATCCAAAAGGAATACGATATTTTACTCAACGAACTCAAACAATTCAATCCGGAATTATTAGACAAAACGCGCATCCTGGCCATCAGCAAATCCGACCTGCTCGACGCCGAACTGATGCGCGAGATGGAACCCACGCTGCCATCGGTGCCGCATCTGTTTATCTCTGCAATCACCGGACAGGGGCTGCCCAAACTCAAGGATATGATTTGGCAGGCGCTCAATGGATGAACCACATAGCTAAAGAAAAATAACAATACCCAAATTTCAAATGACAAATAAATTCCAAATAGTAAATCCAAAATCTCTAAACGGTTTGGGGTATTGATTTTTTTGACATTGTAATTTATTTGGGATTTGTTTTATTGGATTTTGGGATTTTAAGTAGATAGGTAAAAGAATGAATTCAAAACACAACCTTTAAAAGAATCCGTTTTGCTCGAAACGCTTAATCAAATCGACACCTGGCTTTTTCTGTTGCTAAACGGGCTGCATAGCGGCCTTCTGGATTTTGTTATGGTTTGGATAAGCGATCGCTTTGTATGGATACCGATGTATGCCGTGCTGGTTTATCTTTTGATCCGGCAATACAAATGGCGCACTTTGTTGATTTTGCTTTTGGTGGCTTTGGCCATCACCACCAGTGATCAACTCACCTGGCATCTGAAAAATTTCTTTGAACGACCCCGCCCTTGTCATGCGGAAGCGTTGCAGGGCTTGGTGCACACGGTGCGGGATAAGTGCGGTGGCCAGTACGGATTTATGTCGGGGCATGCTGCAAATGTTTTCGCGTTGGCGCTGCTGCTGCTTCCGTTTTTCAAAAGCCGCTACCGATATTTCCCACTATTTATCATCGTGTGGGCTGCGGTGGTGTCGTATTCACGCATCTATCTGGGGGTGCATTATCCGGGCGACATTTTGGTGGGTGCACTCCTTGGGGCAAGTATTGGTTTCGGCTACAGCCGAATATATTTTTTAATTTTTCGTCCAAAGAACCTCGCTGCACCGTCACCCGCGGCATAGTAGAAATCCTGTCCGGATTAATACCGAACTAATAATTCTATTTTTGCAACACATTCTTTATTATTAAAAGATTTACCCGATGGAACTACAAAGTATCAAACTACGATTTGGCATTATTGGCAACACCAACGGTCTTAACCGCGCGCTAGACATTGCTGTGCAGGTGGCGCCCACCGACCTCACGGTGCTCATCACCGGCGAAAGTGGCACGGGCAAAGAAGTTTTCCCGCAGATCATCCATCAACTTTCCTCACGCAAACATGGGTCTTACATCGCTGTGAATTGTGGAGCCATTCCAGAAGGAACCATCGATTCCGAACTCTTTGGCCACGAAAAAGGCTCATTCACCGGCGCCCACGAAGCACGCAAAGGCTATTTTGAAGTGGCAAGCGGCGGAACCATTTTCCTGGATGAAGTTGCCGAGTTGCCCATATCCACGCAAGTGCGCCTGCTGCGTGTACTCGAAACCGGTGAATTCTTAAAAGTTGGTTCTTCAAAAGTTATCAAAACCGATGTTCGCGTTATTGCCGCCACCAATGTAAACGTTCCCGAAGCCATCGACAAAGGGAACTTCAGGCAAGATCTGTATTACCGCCTGAGTACCGTGCCCATTTTCATCCCGCCATTGCGCGAACGCAAAGAAGACATCCATTTGCTCTTTCGTAAATTTGCCAGCGACTTTGCCGAAAAATATCGCATGCCTCCGCTGCAACTCACCCCCGACGCTGTGACCATGCTTACCGAATATCGGTGGGATGGCAATGTGCGTCAGCTTAAAAATATTACGGAACAGATTTCGATCATTGAAAATGAACGCGAGATAACAGCACAAACGATGATGAAGTATCTGCCGGAGGCATATGTGCCCAGGCTGCCGGTACTTTATGCCAACAAGGCGGAATATAAAGACATGACCGAGCGCGACATCCTCTACAAAATACTTTTCGACATGCGCCGCGACGTAACTGAACTAAAGCAGTCGGTGCTGGAGATCATCCGTCACGGAGGCGTACAGGAGCTTAAGCAAAGTAACCCACAGCTTGTCAAGAAATTATATCACGACATTAGCAGCCTCAATCAGGATAGACCCCACGAGATGGAAATCCGCACCGACTATGAACCTTATGTGGAGGCTGAGCCCATGGAGGAAATAATAGAGGAGGAGGAATCGTTGTCGATATCGCAAAAAGAAGCCGACCTGATACGACGGGCGCTGGAAAAACATCGCGGCAAACGCAAGCTGGCTGCCCTCGACCTGGGTATCTCCGAGCGTACACTTTACCGAAAGATCAAAGAATACAAAATCACATAACGTATGCACACCCGATTTTTTGTGAGATTCCTTTTCTTAATCATTGCGCTAAGCGCCACTTCGTGCACCGTCAACTATAGCTTTACGGGCGCTTCGATACCGCCGGAAGTGAAAACTATCCGCATCGACTATTTTGAAAACAACGCACCACTCATCAATCCGACGCTGAGCCAGCAGCTAACCGACCTGTTGCGCAGCAAGTTCCAGTCGCAGACCAACCTTATCATTGTTACCGAAGGTGGCGACATGGTGATAAATGGCCAGATAACCGGCTACAACACCAGCCCTACGGCCATCCAAAGCGACGACCTCGCTGCACTCAACCGCCTCACCATTACCCTAAAGGTGACCTTTGATAATAAATACGACAAAGCACAAAGTTTCGAAAATCAGACTTTCAGCCGCTACGAAGATTATCCCAGCACCACGCCGCTTTCCGAAGTTTCGGACAATTATGTGCCGCTCATCTCGGAACTACTTGTGGAGGATATCTTCAACAAAACAGTAGTAAACTGGTGACACATTAAATTAATGTTAACAATTTGAACTTATGCCCTTAAGGGTAGTTTTACAGGAATATTTTAAAAAATTAAAACAAAGATGGCTCTGATAAAAACCGTCAATGGATCGACTCCCAAGGTTGGGAAAAATACCTTTCTGGCCGACAATGCTACGCTGGTGGGCGATGTAATTATGGGCGACAACTGCAGCGTGTGGTTCAATGCAATAATACGTGGCGACGTGCACTACATTCGCATCGGCAACCAGGTAAACATTCAGGATGGCGCCATCATACATTGCACCTACAAAATAGCACCGGTAAACATTGGCAACTACGTCTCGATAGCGCACAATGCCATCGTGCACGGCTGTACCATCCACGACAATGTGCTCATTGGCATGGGCGCCATTATTATGGATCATGCCATAATCGAAAGCAACTCCATAATTGCCGCCGGAGCGCTGGTAGCCAAAAATACGGTGGTACCTTCGGGAACTGTTTGGGCAGGCATCCCGGCCAAAAAAATTAAAGACATCAGCAAGGAGCTGATGGAAGGTGAGATACAGCGCATCGCCGAGAGCTATACCATGTATGCTTCGTGGTATCGGGAGTAAATCGCAAAACACAAATTTCCAAATGACAAATAAATCACAAAGATCAAAATTCAAATTTAAAGGTTAAGAAATCACTTCCATAAAATAGCCGCTGGTTGAGCTGGTTGTTGCGCTTGTCGAAATCAATCGAAACCTGGCCATTGAATTATAGTTGTGATTTGTTTTTTGTAATTTGAATTTTAACCGAAACATTTTAAATGTCCGTGACAATAATATTTTGAAGAATGGGCGGAAAAGCATATCGTTTTTGCTCATTAAAAAATTGTTAATTGATTTCTTCTTTGCAATAAAAGGAAGGGATCACAGGTTTTTGAGTTAAATTTTTTAATCCAATAAAAGAAAGGAATACCAAATGAAAAAAGTTCGATTGGGCTTAATGGGATTTGGCGAGATCAATCGTCATTTATACCGTTTATGCCTCGAGGGCGAGCATATCGAAGTGGTGGCCATCAGCGACATCGGGCGTCCGGAGATACTGGTGTACTTGCTGCAGTCAGAGTCGAAGCGCAAACGCGGCGACGTTGATGTGAAGCTGGAAGGTAACTACCTGGTGTCGAGAAATGGCCGTGCCCGATTTGTTACCGGCAAAGGACCTGGTGATGTACCCTGGGATACTTTGGGTGTAGATGTGGTGGTTGACGCTACCGGAAAGTATCGCACACGCGCAGAAATGGAAGGACATCTCAGAGGAGGCGCCAAGCGCGTAATCCTAGCTTCCCTGCCCGACGACGATCTGGATCGCATCGTAATAAATGGTGTGAACGATACGACCATGAAGAAATCTGATAAACTCATTTCGGCCGGTTCAAGCACCACCAACGCTACGGCCATCATGCTCAAGATTCTTGATGAAGCGTTTGGCGTCGACTACGCCATGCTCACCACCGTGCATTCTTATACCGCCGATCAGCCCCTGCGCGACACCGCAGGCAGCGACTTCCGCAGAAGCCGCTCGGCAGCCGAAAATATCATCCCCAACGAAACGCCAACGCCATACTGGATAGAAAAGATTCTTCCCGAGTTTCAGGGACGCATCGAAGGCACCGCCCTCAATGTGCCAATCCCGGCAGGCTCGTTGCTCGACCTCACCCTGGTGATGCGTAACCCCGAGGTAACCATCAAACAAATTGATGCTGCCATCGAGGCTGTTGCCAAAAAGCTCCCGGGAATCTTCGAAATCATGGAAGACCCCATCGTTTCTGTGGATGTGGTTGGAAACCGCCACTCAGTAATTTACGACAAACAGGCCACCATGCACTCAAAAGGTAAAATGGTAAAAGTGCTTATCTGGTACCACAATACCCTGGCTATGGCCTCACGCATAAAAGACCTCATTGTTGCTTATGATAAACTTAATACCGAAGGAGGTTCTAAATGAAAATGAAAGTAGCCATTAATGGTTTTGGGCGCATTGGTCGTTCAGTGTTTAGAATTCTGAATGCCAATCCCGATATTGATGTCGTTGCCATCAACGACCTGTACGATAACAAAGTGCTCACTTATCTGCTCAAATATGACACGGTGATGAGTGGCTTTGGCCAGTCGGTGCATCTGGAAGGCGATTATCTGGTAACTCCCGAAGAGCGGGTAAGAATGCTTACGATAAAAGACCCCGCCAAATATCCGTGGAAAGAGCTGGAGGTGGATGTAGTAGTAGAGTCAACAGGTATTTTCCGCGACCGCGCATCATTGCAGCCACATCTGGATGCCGGCGCTAAGCGCATCATCCTCACCGTACCTGCCAAAGATGAGATAGATGCCACCATTGTGGTTGGCGTGAACGATGAGGAGCTTAAGGCCGAACACCGCATTATCTCCAACGCAAGCTGCACCACCAACTGCCTGGCACCTATGGCCAAAGTGCTCGACGACGCTTTTGGTATCGTCGAAGGACTGATGACCACCACCCACGCCTACACCAACGACCAACGTCTGGCCGACGTGCCGCACAAGGATTGGCGCCGTGGCCGTGCTGCTGCCGAAAACATCATCCCCACCACTACCGGTGCTGCACGTGCCGTAGGAATTGTAATCCCCAAGCTTGCCGGCAAACTCGATGGCATGGCTTGCCGTGTTCCCGTGCCCGATGGCTCGATCGTGGATTTGTTTGTGGAAGTATCCCGCGATGTAACCGTAGCCGATGTAAACGCAGCAGTGCGGCTGGCAGCTTCGAGCGAAAAGATGAAAAACATCCTTTCTTACAGCGAAGAAAAACTCGTCTCCACTGACATCGTCGGCAACTCGTTTTCGTCCATCTACGATGCCGAATATACCAAAGTACTTGGCAAACGCTACATAAAAACCCTCAACTGGTACGACAACGAATGGGGTTACTCCAACCGCGTTGTTGACCTGATCAGCATGCTGAGGAAATTCAAATAAAAATACAGCGGCATTGCCGCATGATACACGATAAGCGGGAGGCAATTAATTTTGTCTCCCGTTTTTTTGTGTAAATATTCGTTTGGAGCCAAAGCCCAATAAAACTTCGTATCCAATTCCCCCGGTCTAAAGGCCGGGGTCAGTGATCCGTGCTGTTTGTGTTCTTTAGCCATTTGAAATTGGAGCTCTTTCAGTTGCCATAGCTAATGATTTTTCATCCGG
>CAZTCX010000114.1:0-11715 GCA_964612515.1 uncultured Lentimicrobiaceae bacterium
TCTGAATGGGATGGTGTTGACTTGCTGTGTGATCTTTGTCTGCAACAGTTGCTGCCCCGTAACACTGTAAACTGAGAGCATGGCGCCGCCGGGCATGTTTGCCATTTCCTGTTCGGTGAAATTCACATACAGCAAATTGTTTGAAAGATAACATGCCACCTGAAGGGTTTCGGGAGTTTCAATTCCTGTCACATCTTTAAAATGGATTTTGAAATCCTTTACCGCACCGCTGGTGTGTGCGAAGCTGTAGCTCGGGTTAGTGCGCAAATTCTGAAAATAATCTATGGCCACATCTTCCAGAAAAACGGGCAGATCCGGGTCGAGCGATTCTATTTCGCTGGCGTCGAAAGTATAGGTGCCGTCCATGCCGGCCTCGAAATACATCGGCACGGTTTCGTTACCGGCAACTGCCGGCAAAGTATTGATGGCCATTTTTTCGTTACCAACTTGTGTGTAAACATTGGGCACATCGGGGCTGCTGGTCATGATTTTATAGACATCATACAGCCTGTCGGCCTGCTGCGTAGCTTCGGTGTTGAAGCGGATAGCAGTTTGGGTGGTAATACCATTTCCAGTTGCTTTAATCAATAGCATTTGGTTGGTTTCATCAGACTTATAGAAATTCTGTCCGCCATGCACACGAGCTGTGTTGTCAAGCGTCAGGGTTCCTGCCCCGGTCATTGCACGCACAAAAAAACCCTGCCCCGATGGGATGAACTGCGTTGTGGTATTTCCGGTAGTAGCACCCTTGAGGTAATATTTGTAAGTGTTTTCTGTTGGGTCGAAAAGGTAAATGGCGCCACCGAGGTTAGTGGTAATCGCTACTTTCTCCCAATCGAGTACCGAAGGATAGGGGTTGCCTACAAGGTTCCATCCTAAACCACTTTTTGTAAAGCCTTGACTTATCTGACCAGTATTAGTTGTGCCTGAAAACACTTCGGTAGTGGCTGCAGCATCAACCGTCCACAAAGCATATCCCTGCATAATGTTCAAAGGGATGTTGGTAGGAATGATGTCAGTATAGAGGTTGGAACTTTCATGGTGTTCTTGAAGGTAATCCCCCGTAAACATTCCCGAAACGGCGCTGCTTATCGGCGAGGAGATCATATGCCATTTGCCATTGTCAAGATAGCGTTCCACTTTTGCAGTGCCGCCACCGGAGTAGGTTACGCTTCCCAGGTCGATGAGTGAGGCATCGCCGGTAGCGTCAGATTTCAAAACTAGGTTGCCACCACCAGAAATATCCAGCTTTGTACCTGTTTCTACTTTGATGCAGGTACCCGGCTCAACACGCATTCCCTGGGCGGAAACAAAGTAAGCCGCAAACAACAGCATTATCAAAACAAGAAATTTGCTTTTCATAACATTAAGATTTGATAAAATAAAAGTTATTGATTACAATTTCCTACGCGTCATTTAACGAGCAGTTGGATTAAAATCTTTACAGATTGGTTTGATACAAAATAAATCAATATTTAAACTATCGCTCTACCAGGCGCTCCTGATAGAATGGAAAGGTTAAATAAACTAGCCTAACCAAATTTCCTGGAGTGAATTCGTTGGTGCCAATGCAAACCCGGTGTAGCTTTAGGCATCCTCATAGCCTGAAATTATTTTTTTGATGGCTCAAAAAATAGATTATAATTTACAGCAAATGAAGTCGTTTAACGTTTTTTATTAATTCATTTTGCAAAGCTAATAAAAAAAATGGTAGGAAACTTCAAAGTTTCCTGCCATTGATTTTCATTCCGGCAAAGATCTATTTCTCTTTTGCCGGCTTTTCCTTTGTCGTTTTCTTAGTCTCTTTCTTAGCTGCTGCCGGAGCTGCGTTTTCTTCCATCAGATGCTCGTGCATCAGATGCTCTTTTGTTTGCTTCACCACCGACTGCTCCTGCCGCGGGCGGGTTTTGCCGTAGGAGCCACGAATGCGCTTGCCGCGCTTCGTTTTCATATCACCTTTTCCCATAGAACTTTATTTTATTAATAAATAATACAATTTTGATAGCCGCAAAGGTAATGGCTTTTTTCGAAAATCATCTTTCGTAATAGGGTAAATCGAATTATTCGACTGGATGTTTTCTTAAAAAATCTTTAATAAGCGCTTCGCTGCTTTTTACCACCCTGCGCACCCAGTCAAGTTTGGTGTCAGTTTGCTCTTCGGCACTCAGTTGCCACGGAATGGATGAGTTGTGAAGTTGTTCGGTAATATAAAACAGGCTAATCGCCGCCGAGACGGAAATATTGAAACTTTCGGTAAAGCCATACATGGGAATAACCATATACTCGTCGGCGCCGGCGAGCGCATCCTGTGAGAGGCCTCGCCTCTCGGTGCCAAAGAGTAGCGCCACCGGTCCTTTTTGCAGATCGAGCTGCTGCAGCGTCACTCCGGATTGATGTGGTGTGGTAGCCACGATGCGGTAACCCTTGCTTTTGAGCTTAGCGATGGCTTCGGGCGTATTGTTTTCGGTGGTGTTGTAACGAATCAGGTTGAGCCATTTGGAAGCGCCCAGCGCAATATCCGGATTTACTTCGTAGGTGTTCGCATTTTCGATGATGTGCACATCCTGAATGCCGAAGCAGTCGCAACTGCGAAGCACGGCGCTGGCATTGTGCGGCTGATATAAGTCTTCCAGAACCACGGTGACATAACGTGTGCGCTGCTGCACAATAGCATCGAATTTTGTGCGCTTGTTGTCGGTTACGAAGCCGCACAGATACTCCACCAACGCCGGCTTTAGCTTAGGATCGATGTTCAAGGCAAGCAAATTTTATCCCTTCTGCCACATTTCGATTTCTTCGAGTGTTGGCGCAGGAAGTTCAAGTTTATTTTTCTTACGATAAACGCTCAGCTTTTGCTGGACAAGGGCTGGTTTTGCCTGCCGAAGTTCGTCGGGGGAAGCGATGCCTGCCGGGATGAGGAGCTGCGACCACTCTTCCGGCACACCCATGCGTAAAAAGTCGTCGGCTTGTGGGATTGCCTTTTTCTTTTCGGGACGCATGTGCGGAAAAAACAGCACATCCTGAATGGAGTTTTGGTTGGTCATGACCATCGCGAGGCGGTCGATGCCGATGCCCAGTCCTGCTGTGGGCGGCATGCCATATTCGAGTGCGCGCAAAAAGTCTTCGTCGAGCAGCATCGATTCTTCGTCGCCACGCTTGCCCAGCTCAATCTGATCCTCAAAACGACGGCGCTGGTCGATGGGATCGTTGAGTTCGCTGAAAGAATTGCACAGTTCTTTCCCGTTAACGATAGCTTCAAAACGCTCGACGAGTCCCGGTTTGCTCCGGTGTTTCTTTGCCAGCGGCGACATCTCGATGGGATAATCGGTGATAAAAGTGGGCTGAATGAGCTTTGACTCGCAAAGGGCACCAAACATCTCATCGATGATTTTACCTTTACCCATCGTGGCATCCAGCGGGATATTAAGTTTGTTGGCGGCATCGGCAAGTTGTTGCTCGTCCATCTCAGAAATATCCACACCCGAAAAATGTTGAATTGCCTCAAACATGGTGTAACGTTTCCAGGGCCGCTTGAAGTCGATTTGGTTTTCGCCTACTTGCAGCACGGTGGTACCGTGCAGGTCAAGAGCAACTTTTTCGATCATCTCCTCCACCAGATTCATCATCCATTCGTAATCCTTGTAGGCTACGTAAAGTTCTATCTGTGTAAATTCAGGATTATGAAAACGGCTCATGCCTTCGTTACGGAAGTCTTTAGAAAACTCATAAACTCCATCAAAGCCGCCCACGATAAGCCGTTTCAGATAAAGCTCATTGGCGATGCGCAAATAGAGCTTCATGTCGAGCGTGTTGTGATGCGTGGTGAAAGGTCGCGCTGCAGCTCCGCCATACAACGGCTGCAAAATCGGCGTCTCCACCTCCAGGTATTCTCTGGCATTGAGGAACTCGCGGATGGAATTGACCATCTTAGAACGCTTAACGAAAGTATCTTTCACATGCGGGTTTACGATGAGATCCACATAACGACGGCGATAGCGCACGTCGGGATCGGTGAAGGCATCAAAAACCTTGTCGTCTTTCTCTTTCACCACGGGCAGCGGTCGCAGCGATTTGGCCAGAATCACCAGCTCATGCGCTTCGATGGTAGTTTCGCCCATTTTGGTGGTAAAAACATGGCCTCTTACGCCGATGATATCACCGATATCGAGGAGTTGTTTGAAAACATGATTATAAAAAGATTTGTCCTCGCCGGTGCAGATGTTGTCGCGCTTCACGTAGCATTGAATGCGGCCGGTGGCGTCCTGCAACTCCACAAAAGATGCAGCGCCCATAATGCGGCGGCTCATAATTCGGCCAGCCAGGCGCACATCGTCATAGGTTTTTTTGTCGGGAAAGTTTTCGAGAATCTCTTTGGCGGTAGCGTTTACCAAAAACTCTTGTGCCGGATAAGCATCGATGCCCAATTTTGTAAGCTCTGCCAGCGACTGCCGGCGTATCTGTTCCTGTTCTGAAAGGTTCTGTGCCATAAGTTTTTAAAAAATTTGGACAAAGATAGAATAACTTCATCGAACAGGAAGCCCCGCCGTTGGCACAAATGCTAACGAAAACAGCCTCTTATCGCAACTTCCCCGCTCCTATCAGTCGCTTGGTTTCGACGTAGCCAATCTGCACGATCTCGTCAATGGCCTGAAAGTCGAACAAACCGAAATTGGCCAGTTCCGGAGGATCGATCACATAACGGAGCTTCTTCAGGTTAGGTTTCTCATTTTCATAAATAGCAAGGCTGCAGGTACGTTCGGCTACATCTTTAATCGCTATCGAATTGTATTTGCTGCTGATCGGATTAACATGACTGGCGATAATCCGGCGGCAAAGTTTGAGCAGCGGGCCAATAGGCTGGTTGTCGGTGACGCCGCCATCAACATAAAGGTCGCCATCTATTTCTACAGGCTTAAAAATTACAGGAATCGCCGCTGAGGCAGCAACAGCCATCGACAGAGAGCCACTGCTGATAATCTCTGACCGACCACGCGTGTAGTTGGTAACCGAAACAAACAAAGGCATCTGCAGTTCTTCAAAAGTTTTCACACCTAACACCTCCTCCACCTCACCGGCCAGCTTATCGCTGGAAAGCATGCCTCCCCGCGTTGGTAGCTTCCAGGTAAAATAGCTGAGCATGCTAGTCTTCTTGAAAACTTCAGTCATCTCTATTGGATCGATACCGGCAGCGAACAGAGCACCGACGATAGCGCCCATGCTTGCACCCGCTACCACCTGCGGCTGGATGCCCGCCTCTGCGAGCGCCTGCAACACGCCAATATGCGCCAGCCCACGTGCCGAGCCGCCACTAAGTGATATGCCGTGCTTTTTTTTCATGATGGATGATGGGGTTTTATTGCGTGGATTTCAGGGATTTGATTTTAGAATCTAAAAGCTTTTACTACTTTCAAAATACTCCCAAAACTACTGAATTGATTTAGGAGAGCTGGTAATACAATGATTGATCTTATTCTTTTTTATCAATTTAATGTTTTACAAAATTATCATTAATCCGTTGAGGACTTTTATTTTATAAACCATGAAAAATGAAACCAGATAAAACTTTGCTTTTTGAAGATAAGCCGAGGTATCCAGACACTAAATTTGAACAGGTAGCGGGCTGCCCTTGTTAGTGGTGTCGTTTTACCGCAGTAGCCGGTTAAACAGAAACAAAAGCCAATAAATGCAACAACCACGCGAAGAGAAGTTACTGCTGAAAGATGACAACCCCGATTTCCGGATTGAAAAATATCTCTACTTTCGCGCAAACAAAACAAGACTATGAAATTTATTTCCGATCTGGGAAGATATCTTTTGTTGATGAAAGAGGTGTTCACCAAGCCTGACAAGGTGAAGGTGTTCTTTCGGCAAATAATTATTGAGATACAAAATCTGGGCATCGATTCTCTGGGCATCACCATCATCATCTCCATTTTTGTAGGCGCCGTAGTAGCCATCCAAACGGCTTACAACATCGACTCCCCGCTGATTCCGCTCACCATGGTCGGATTTACGACACGACAGAGCATTATCCTTGAATTTTCGCCCACAATGCTCAGCCTTGTTCTCGCTGGAAAAGTCGGCTCACGTATTGCTTCCGAAATAGGAACCATGCGCGTATCCGAGCAAATCGATGCCCTGGAAATAATGGGAATTAACCCTGCAAATTATTTGATACAGCCCAAGGTTTTTGCCTCCGTTCTTATCAATCCCATCCTCATTATCTTTAGCATTGCCTTCGCCTTGTTTGGCGGTTATCTTGCGGTGATTACCACCGGCATCGTTACCACCCACGATTATATCGTTGGTTTGCAAAGTTGGTTTGATCCATACACCATTACTTACGCGCTCATCAAAACGGCGGTATTTGCTTTCATCATCGCATCGGTATCGGGCTATCAGGGATTTTATACGCGGGGCGGCGCTTTGGAGGTTGGCGCAGCCAGCACGCGTGCGGTGGTTTACAGCAGCATCCTTATTATCACTTCCAATCTTATCCTCACCCAACTTTTACTGGCATGATCGAAGCACGGCATATCAACAAATCATTCGGCGACAACCATGTGTTGAAAGACATTTCTATACAGTTTAAAAAAGGAATTACCAATCTGGTGATCGGCCAAAGCGGCTCCGGCAAAACGGTTTTACTCAAATGTTTCGTTGGGCTGCACGAAGTCGATAGCGGAGAAATCCTCTACGGCAAACGCGATTTTTCAAGGATGACCTGGAACGAGCGAAAAGAAATCCGAAAAGAGATCGGTATGCTCTTTCAGGGCGGCGCTTTGTTTGATTACATGAATGTGGAGGAAAACGTGATGTTTCCGCTCACCATGTTTGGGGATATGACCCCCAAAGAGCGGCTGGATCGTGTAAACTTTTGCCTTGAACGGGTTAACTTACCGGGAGTGAACAAACTCATGCCGAGCGAACTTAGCGGCGGAATGGTGAAACGCGTTGCCATAGCGCGGGCTATTTCTTTAGAACCGAAATATCTGTTTTGCGACGAACCCAACTCCGGCCTCGACCCGCAGACTTCCAACGTTATCGATAACCTGATAAGTGAGCTTACGCAGGAACTCAATATTACCACCGTTATCAATACCCATGATATGAATTCGGTGATGGAAATCGGTGATCAAATCTCATTTATTTACAAGGGCGAGGTATGGTGGGAAGGAAACAAAGAGGATATTTTGAAGACGGGTAATAAAGAAATCAACGATTTTGTGTTTGCAAGCAAATTAGCGAAAAGTATAAAATGACCTTCAACTACCTCGATCTGGTGATTGCACTGCCCATGGTGCTTTTCGCAATCTTAGGATTTCGCAAAGGACTCATCAAAGAACTGGCAAGCCTGGCTGCACTCATTCTGGGCATCTATCTGGCGATAATGTTTGCAGATTACGTAGCTGGCTGGCTTATTAAATACATCGACATCAGCCATCGCTATATTTTTATCATCGCTTTCATCCTCACCTTTGTTGGAGTGGTGTTGCTGGTGGTGCTGCTGGGGCGTTTGCTCGACAAGGTCGCATCATTGGCGCTGCTGGGCATCATCAACCGATTTCTGGGTTTGCTGTTTGGCGTCCTCAAAGGAGCCTTTATAATGAGTGTATTCATTTTGTTGTTTAATATGATCGACAGCAAGGAGCATATCCTCAAATCTCAATATAAAAACGAATCGTTGCTTTACCGTCCGGTGGAAGCTGTTGCTCCTTTTGTACTCAGAAATATCACCAACATTACGCTCGACGATCCTTCGTGGGACGGCTTTAAGGATAACAGCCGCAACAAGCCCCTCAATAAAGTAGTGTAGATTAATTCCAAATTTTATTAACAACAAAATAATGCTGAACCACTGTGTGAGCGGTTGGTACAGGTTTGGAATTTGGAATTTATTTGTAACTTGAAATTTATTTTCGGCTTGTATTAATTCTCCTCCTCCACCGTGTCCTGATGCAGATATTCCTTATTCAACTTCTCCCACGTGGGCAAAAAGTTGTTGTGCCACTTGTCGATCACTTCACCATCTTTTATTAGTATCAGTCCGGGATTAGCCCGAATCATCGTCTTAAGCGTAATATCGTCGGCGTTGAAAAATGGAATATCAAATGGGATATTTTGTTGTTCAAGAAACTGCTGAATCTCATCGGGAAGCGTGGAGGTGAGCACGATAAAACTATATCCATTTTCTTCAGCATCCTCGTACAGGCGGTAAATCTGCTGAAAAGCCTTCGCATCAGTAATTTTCAAATCCCAGGCAACGGTGATAAAATTGTAATCCGGATTTTGAAGATAATCACCCGTTACGTCTTCGCCCGCAAAGTTGATGATGGCCAGGTCCATGCCAGGCAACCTGTTGGGGTCTTCTACGCGCTGCTTCACAAACTCCCATCGTGCCATCCAGGCCGTGTCGCTGTAAGGATAATCGGGCGAGAGAAACTCCTTTGTCTGGCCAGTCTCGGTGTCGCGATAGGTGAGATAATATCTTACGGGAAGCGGATTTTCCACGTAAAGACGGTTCCCAATTTTCCAGGGGCGGAAGTCCAGCATCGGCAGGTTGATAAAGTTGAGATACTGAAAGGTAATAAAGGCGGCCGCTAACCCAACAGCAATCGTCCACTCGGCCCTATTTCGATAGCTCGAGCTTAATCGCTTTCGATTCATGAATATCAGCAGTACCAGCGCTATGATTACGATGTTTTTGTACAAAGTCTGCCAGTTGCTCATCACCAGCGCATCGCCAAAGCAGCCGCAATCAGGCACGGGATTGTTGATGGCGTCATTCCAGGTGGTAATCGTAAAAAAGATCATCATCAGCATTACGAGCCAGGCGGTGACGCGCGGTTTTATATTAAAAATCAGCAAGCCACCAAGGAGCAACTCAGCCGTATTGAGCAGGAAAGAGAAGAAAACCGCCGATGGCATCATCCAGTCGGTGCCGAAGGCGATAAAATAGTCTTCGATGCGATAAGCTGTGCCCAACGGATCGAAGCCTTTGGAGAAACCCGAAAACAAAAACAATAACCCCAGGAGAATACGCGCCGTGGTGAGCATGTATTTATCAAAAATATTGCGGTAACGTAAAACCAAAATGATGGCGAATAGCAGCAACACCAGGAATGGCAGGTTGTAACCGATGAAGAAGTGGATGAGAAAAGCTGAGAAAAGTGGAAGAGCCAGGATTACCCAGCCGGTAATAGTTGCAAATTTTGATTTGATCATGGAACGGGTAGCAATATTTTTATTAAAAAATAAAATTGTAAATATGTAAAGGGTAAGGATTAGGTGGTGCTACTTTCACTCTCGGCAATTTTGATGAGCGCAAAAAGTGCATAGTTGATGATGTCGGCATAGTTGGCGTCGAGTCCTTCGGAAACAAGCGTCTTCCCCTGGTTGTCTTCGATTTGCTTTACGCGAAGCAACTTCATCAATATGATATCGGTGTAGGACGAGACACGCATGTTGCGCCAGGCTTCGTCGTAGTCGTGGTTTTTGTCGTTCATCAGGGCTTTGGCAGCATAGATGTGCTTGTTGTAAAGTGCCAGCGCTTCATCGCAGGCGAGGTCATCAAACCGGCCATTGCTTTCGAGCTGAATCAGCGCCATCACTGAGTAGTTCACGATGCCGATAAATTCGTCGCGTGCCTGTTCGTCGATTTTGCGCACTGCTTTCTCTTCGATGCTGCGAATACGGTTGGCTTTTATGTAAATCTGGTCGGTGAGCGAAGTGGTTCGCAGAATGCGCCAGGCGCTGCCATAGTCTTTCATTTTTTTATTAAAGACTTCCCGGCATTGGGCTATAGCAGCTTCAAACTGTTGATCGGTATGGTGCATTATTTTTTCTTTTTTCCTAACTTTTTCTCTTTTACAACCTTATCTGAACTATCGTCATCGGGCTCCACAACATCTTTATCGTCCTGCATTGTGTCACCTTCAAGGTTTGACAATGACTTGTTGGCTTCTGACAGAGTTTTTTCGGCTGGCTTAAGTTTCCCTTTGCCGGCTTTTATTTTTTCTTTGCCTTTGGCGATATTGCTTTTGCCTTGGTCATACTTTTTAATGGCCGCTTTGAGCTGCTCATCGGCGGCGCGTTTGTCAGTCCGGTATGTAGCATCAAGGTTGCGGATGCTTTCCCGCGCTTTGTCACGCTGTATGCGGTCGTTGGTTTTAGTATCCTTTTCGAGGCCTTTCTTTTCAGAGCTGTACTTTTTGTTGACATCGGCCTGTTTCTCTTTTGCAGTTTTAATCTCGCTTTTCGCTTCAGTCATCATTATTTCTCCGGCTGCTACGAGGCTGTCGCCCTGCGCAACAATTTCGTTGGCGCGTGCCACAGACAACTCGGCGCGTGCAACTTTTTCCTGGGCACGTTGTAGCGCCATTTCTTCGCGTGAAAGCTCAACATCACTGGTTTGAGCAAAAACAGGTGTTTGTAAAAGGATAATGGCAACCGAAGCAATCATCCCAAAAATCATTTTTATTTTCATAGCATTATGTTTTTAAAGTTTTTTTCTAAAAAAGTCACCAAAGATAATTCTACTTTAACACCTTAGATTTTTCTGCATTTTTACCCGAAACCCTAAAGGGAGAATGCAGAAAAATCAATCCATCTCCCTTTAGGGTTGGGGTTAAAGTGGATTGATTTTTCCATTTGAACTTAATCTGTTAAAGTAGCAATAAATTGCTTTATTTTGATGTCGTAATAATGATTTGTAATTTTTAAGCGGTGCAAAACTAATGAAATCCTTGCTTGCGTCAGATAAATGGACTTTTGAAAGACTCAATTTTGTGCAGCCACGGGTAATGGGGATTCTCAACATCACTCCCGATTCCTTTTACGATGGCGGCTACCACAGTACTCTGGAGGATTTTCTGCGTCTCGCCGAAAAGATGATTACCGATGGTGCCGACGCGATTGATGTGGGCGCTTTTTCCACCCGCCCGGCGGCTGCCGAAATCAATACTGAAGAAGAATGGATCCGATTAAAAGAGATCCTTCTCCAATTGCGCAAGCGTTTTCCGCTAATGGTGATCTCTGTCGATACCTACCGGAGCGAAATAGCACGGCGTGCCATCGCCGAAGGTGCTGACATCATCAACGATATCTCCGGCGGACAGTTCGATCCTGAAATTTTTGAAGTTGTGGCCACGCATCACGTACCTTATATCATGATGCACATCCAGGGAACGCCGGCCACCATGCAGATTAATCCAGATTACAGTAATGTTGTAAATGAAATTGAGGATTTCTTTCTGCGACAGCTTGCCGAATTAAAAAAGAAAGGTGTCGAAAAAAATATCCTGCTCGATCCGGGCTTTGGTTTTGGCAAAACTGTGGCGCACAATTATCGGTTGTTGCATGGCCTCGGGCAGTTTGCACGGCATGGATTTCCGGTGGTGGCAGGCGTTTCGCGCAAGTCGATGATTAATAAAATATTGGGAACCACCCCGGCTACTGCACTCAACGGCACTACTGCCGTTAATATGCTGGCGCTGATAAATGGCGCCAACCTGCTACGCGTGCATGATGTAAAGGAAGCGGTGGAAACGATAAAGCTCTATTGCGCTTATCGCGAAAATGGTGAGAATTAGCAGCTAATTGGCTGACAACCCGACGACTTGACAACTTCTTCTTACCTTACAACCGGGCACAAAAAAAGGGTAAGCTACCTGTGTCGCACCGCTTCAACCACCTACCCTTGCTGCCTTCCGACCC
>CAZTCX010000115.1:0-11641 GCA_964612515.1 uncultured Lentimicrobiaceae bacterium
TGCCGCGTCTGGTAAGGGTTGTGGCCGGGAAAGAGCTTCTTTCGTACAATGAAAACGTTGTCCGGCCAGAGATATATAACAAAGAGATTCTGTTTACGGAAGAGTTAAGCAAAGAGCAGCGGGCGGCCTCCAGCAATCTGATCAAATCCAAAGAAGAAAAGCTGAAGGCGATGCAGGATATCGTTGATATGAGTTCCTGGTCGGCGAAAAAATGGATACCACCCATGATGCGTGACAATGATTTTGATGTGCGGTTATTGGCTGCCAAACTAACGGTATATCTGGAAAGAACCGATGCAATAGACGATTTGAAAGCTGCGGTGAAAAACGAATCAAACCCGGAAAATAAACAGCAACTGCAGGAGCAGCTTCAGTTGTTGGAGAATATGTTAGGAAGAAAATAATTAATCAGATGTCAACGCATAAAAATCAAAACCTGGCTTACATTGGATTGATATTGATAACCATGATCGTTGGGTTATCATTCATTTTTGTAAAAATAGCGTTGCGATATTCCGGCGCCATGGACTTGCTGGCGCATCGTTTTACGGCTGCAGCCCTCTCTATCGCACTGTTGTGGATTTTCGGCTTCATCAAATTACCTCGCTTTAGCTTCCGGAAGGCCAGGTGGTTGCTGTTACTTTCGCTGTTCTATCCATTGCTGTTTTTTGCGTTGCAGACTTTCGGATTGCAGCACAGCACCGCGTCGGAAGCAGGAATTATTTTTGCCACAACGCCTATTATAACGCTCATTGCAGCCAGTTTTTTTCTAAAAGAGAAAACCACATTAATACAAAAGATCGGGATCGTATTGTCGATTGCCGGAATTTTGTACATCATCTATTTCACCGGAGAAGTTTCCGGCAGCACTACCCTCAAAGGCTTGTTGCTACTCATGTTGTCCGTGCTTGTGCTGGTGGTATATTACGTCTTGGGAAAGGTGATTAGTGCTCGTTTTTCGGCCATGGAGATTACCGTGTGGATGACATTGCTCGCGTTCGTTGTATTCAACGGTTTTAGCATTACAGGTCATGTCCAAAGCCACACGTTGGGCCAGTTTTTTGACCCATTGGTTCACACCGAATTTCTTTGGGCGGTATTATATCTGGGCGTGCTCTCCTCCATGCTCACGGCCTTTCTCACCAATTTCGCGCTAACGCAGGTTCCTGCCTCGCAGATAGCGGTGTTCAATAACCTTAGCCCGCTGGTTTACATCGCCGGAGGCATCCTGATTGTTGGCGGAAAGCTTTTCACCTATCATATTATTGGTGGCTTAATGGTTTTAGCCGGCGTGGCAATGACCGTATTTTTTAAATATCAGAATCGCTCAAAAAAACAATTTTAACTTTGCAGACAGCAGATATAAAAAGGATATTAATAATTGGGATGCTAATTTTAGGTTTTCAAAATGGATTTTCACAACAGAGCACTCTACAAACCAATGACAACAAAGATATGGAAAAGCAAAGCGTACTCGGATTAAGAACCACGATCTACAATGTTGGCGACATCAATAAAGCAAAAGCATGGTATGCAGCAGCCTTTGAAACTGCGCCCTACTTTGACGAAGCTTTTTATGTCGGATTTAATATTGGCGGCTACGAACTTGGCCTCACCCCGGAGGAGAATCCAACGACTGATAAAGCCGAAAGTGTACTCACTTATTGGGGCGTGAATGAAATCGAAAAAGTCTATAACCACTTTCTTGCGTGTGGAGCTACAGAACACGAAAAACCTCATAGCGTTGGCGAACCGATCATGGTAGCCTCCGTTAAAGACCCCTGGGGAAATATCATCGGACTGATTTATAATCCCACATTTAAGTTAAAAGAGGATTAGAAAAATAACATGGCATCAGATAGGACGTTTGTTGATTATCAATTAAAAATAAAATTCAATGGTGTACGGTTAAAAACAATAGATTCTTCGCTGCGCTCAGAATGACAAGGGCTTGCGATTGAATGGAGAAGGGCTAAGCCGGCGGCTTAACCCTCCCAAAAACCCTAATGCCTTGTCATTCTGAACGAAACGTAATGGAGTGAAGAATCTATTTATGCAAAATTATGTTTACCAAACAAGAATCAAATAAAACCAGAAAACATGGAAGCTAAAGAACAAGTATTAGAAGCAATGAAAAAACATGAAGCACCTGTAAATGCAGGTAAGATTGTCGAGTTGACGGGGCTTGACCGCAAAGTTGTGGACAAGGCAATGGCCCAATTAAAAAAAGAAGATGCCATTGTATCTCCCAAAAGATGCTTTTGGCAGCCTAAATAGAAGAAACTAATAATAACTGTTTAGCTGCTTTTTATCAACTATGTTCAAAATAGCCATTACCAAAGACCCCCTCTAGCTCCTCCGCCAGCTGGCGGAGAGAATGCCAACGCACTGGCCGCTGCTGTGGCTTGTGCGGCTGGTCTTCCTTCCCCTCGAGGGGAAGGGCGGGGATGGGGTCATAAAGGCATGGAAAACCGTGCAACCACTTGAACAAATACATAAACAAAAACTGAAACAAATATCTAAATCTTTAATTATGGCGCATAAATCAAAGCTCAGCGATAAATTTTATGAGGTGTTAAAACACGAAGGCGTGGTTTCCATCATGTCGTGGGGCGTGGAGCCGCACCTGGTCAATACATGGAATTCTTATTTGGTTGTTACTGACGACGAACGGATACTGATTCCTGCGTACGGATTCAGAAAGACTGAAAAGAATATCAACGTAAACCATAAAGTTAAGCTCTCTGTCGGAAGTAAAAATGTGCGTGGCTATAAGGATTATCCCGGGACAGGATTCGTGGTAACGGGCGCGGCAAGGTTTATCGCGTCGGGTGAAGAGTATGACAGGATGAAGGAGAAGTTTGATTTCTTAACCCGCGTATTCGAAATTACCGTGGACGAAGCAAAACAAATGTTGTAGTCTTTTATCTAGCAACACTGTGCTTCATCCAAAAAATTCTTATTCATCAGGTTTCAGGTTTTAAAGGAAGAAAGATAATTGTACTTTTATTGTCATAAAATTTGATTTTTAATGAACGAACAAGGAAGCATTAATTATAACCGAATAGCAGAAGCTATCGAATACCTTCAACAAAACTCCAGGAATAGACCGACGCTGGAAGCAGTTGCTGAGAAAGTACAATTGAGCCTTTCTGATTTTCAAAAGCTTTTCACCGATTGGGCGGGCGTCAGCGCCGAAAGATTCCTGGAATATATAAGCGTTCATCGCGCAAAACAAATTTTGAACTTATCACAACCCACATTATTTGATAACCCGTCCAAAACAGGACTTTCGGAAACTGCAAAAATCCACGATTCATTTGTGGAAATATTCGCAATGACTCCCGAAGATTATGAAAATCAAGGAGAGCATCTTTCCATAAATTACAGTTATCACGAAACCTTATTTGGTAGAATCCTGATCGCTTCCACCCACAGAGGCATCTGTTACCTGATGTTTTCAGACGATGACCGGAAGAACCTTTCAGATTTGGAAAAGCGTTTCCCAAAAGCCAGGTTCATCCAGCAAATGGGCGCAATACAAGAAAATGCTTTGCAGATTTTTACCCGTGATTGGAGCAGGATTAATAAAATAAAACTCCACCTGAAAGGAACCGAATTTCAGCTAAAAGTGTGGGAGGAACTTCTAAAAATTCCGATGGGCAGCCTGACAACCTATGGAAATATTGCTGAAAGCATCCAGAAACCAAAAGCTGCACGAGCCGTCGGCACCGCCATCGGAAGCAATCCCATCGCCTACATCATTCCTTGCCACAGGGTAATCCAATCGTCCGGCATATTTGGCGGCTACATGTGGGGAACCACCCGAAAAGTTGCCATGATCGGTTGGGAATCGGCTAAAGTTAATGCTTCAGAGATAAACTTGTAGCATTAAAAAGTATAAAAATCAAATCGTCCGATTATAAGGAGCTAAACCAGATTGCTTGCAGCGTGTCCACGAAAAAATCATAAAATGAATAAGATTGCTTGAACATTTGCTTTCGCCGATGACTTTATCAAGCTGCAATTTTGGTTTTTAATAAAATCTTTTTAGCAAATGTGGAAAGCTACAATCACTCCGGCAAATGACTTCCACCACGGTAACGCGGTTGTAAGCTTGCTTTGTGCAAAGGATTGGGATCCATTTGACACCATGAAGATCCTCCCCTGCGCCATCCTAAACCTGAACCGGAAGATCAGAATCACCAATCCTCTGAACGATTTCGGCTGATTTTGCAAAAGGTGCACTTACCCGTTAAAATTAGCTGTGCAAATGAGCCTTTTGCCGAAAGTAAAAAAGAATAAACGTGATATTAAGTCAACACAACCCTTGGCGATAATAATAGGTGACGACAATATTTAATAAAACAACTTCATGAAAAATCTTACGATATTTCTGGTTTGCCTATTATTTGGAGAGCTTTTATTCGCTCAAAGTAATAACGACTCTATTTTAGTCAGACCCAAAAATAACATTTCAATCAATCTGTTGGGCGATGCATCATTAGTTTCGGTTAATTATGAAAGACTATTTGTAATCAACCCATCCTTCTTCATTACTGCCAAACTTGGAATAGGGTACAATGAAGAATTCTGCCTTTTCGGCTGTGATGATCGGGAAAAGTATTTAACAATACCACAACACATCACGGGTAACTTTGGAAAGGGGAAAAATTTCTTTGAATTTGGGTTAGGAGGATCGATAATTAGCGGACATACAGTTCAGGATTATACACTCTATCCAATGGTAGGATACCGACTACAACCGCTAAAGTCAGACAAGCTTAATTTTAGAGTGTATCTACAATATCCCGTAACCGGATCAGCAATGGACGAGATTCTCTTTATCCCGATTGGATTTAGTTTTGGGTACTGCTTTTAATATCTATCGCTGAGTGACCACGAAAAAATCATAAAATGAATAAGATTACTTGAACAATTGCTTTTGTCGAAGACTTTATCGGTCGGCAGTAAATACCCTGCAGCCCGCAACCATTAGCGCAGGGATGCCAGCCCGTTTATAATATTTTCGCCTCTACGGAGTATGTTCGGCTGAGGCTGGTTTCGACTTGGTTCGGCTCCGCTCACCAGCCGACGCTCAACCACCAGCCTCAGTTGCCTCTATTTTTGCAGGCTCAGTCTGCTTTATCAATCCGATTTTATCTCAGCAAGGAAAACAGGCAGAGCCTGTAAAAATAAAACGGACGAGGCTCAGCCTCGTCTAAACACCGATATGTAACAGGCATCAGTCGGCAGCCAGCAGCCGGCGGCGTAAGGGATACCTGCCATGAAAGGGATGCCAGCCCTAAAAGGGATGGCATCCCAACCTATCTAAAAAATGCTTTGCATTTGCAATTAACTACAATTTGTGTAGTTTTGCGCAAACGTAACAATGAGAAAAGAATCGACATATAACTACTTTGAAAACTATCTGACCGAAGTACAATCAAAAGGCAGATATTCGCTGACGTTAAACGAGTTGAAAGCCAAATTTGACATCACCGAAAAGGCGATTCTTCAAAAAATATTCAGGCTAAAAAATAAAAATCAACTTGCACAAGTTCGCAAAGAATTTTATGTAATTATTCCTCCTAAGTACTCAAAGCGTGGCATGGTACCTCCCACACTTTTTGTAAATGACATGATGGACTTTCTAAAAAGGGAATATTATGTGGGACTTTTCTCGGCTGCGGCTTTGCATGGAGCCGGACATCAGCAGCCTATGGAATTTCAACTAATAACCCAAAAACCTGCTTTACGCGACATTCATACGCATAAGCTTACAATTAGCTTTTTTACCAAAGGCGAATGGGAACAAGATCAGATTATTGATAAGAAAACGGACGCAGGATATCTGAAAGTTTCATCTCCGGAACTAACTGCTTTCGACCTGATTCAATATCACAAAAGGATTGGTGGACTGAACAGAATTTTGCCCATTCTTGAAGATTTATCTGAAACCATAAAGCCTTCTCTACTCTTAAAAACTGCCAAAGCTCAAAAAACTCCCAATAATCAGCGCTTAGGTTTTCTGCTCGAGAAGTTAGGAAAAGAATCCCTTAGCACTTCCCTTTTCAGCTTATTAACTAATGCCTTTAAAGAAGTTCCTCTTTCGCTGGCACATACCGGAAAGACGGGCTTAATAAATGAAAAGTGGAAAATAATTGAAAACACTGAACTCGACTTTTAATGTTACCAAGACGCTACATAGAAGAGTGGAAAGAATTTGCCCCGTGGCCTGAAGACGCACAGGTGGAGCAGGATTTGGTTATTGAGAAAGCATTGTTTCAGATATTTTCTGACCCATTTCTTCAAGAGCGATTAGCATTTAGAGGGGGCACAGCTTTACATAAGCTTTTTTTAAAACCACAGGTACGTTATTCGGAAGACATTGATCTTGTTCAAATAAAATCCGAGCCAATAAAAAATACAATATCGGTTATCAGAAAACAACTTGATTTTTTGGGGAAACCTGTTGTAAAGCAAAAAGCAAATAACAACACCCTGGTTTACCGCTTTGAATCTGAAATACCTCCTGTAATCAACCTACGGCTAAAAATCGAAATCAATTGCAGAGAGCACTTTTCGGTTTTGGGTTACAGCGAAATTGAGCATACCATTAAAAACACATGGATTAACGCTTCATACAAGCTTACTTCCTTTGAGCTTACAGAAATGCTCGGCACAAAACTGCGGGCACTTTACCAACGAAAAAAGGGACGCGACCTATTCGACTTGCACCATGCCTTGAGCAATTTAACAATAGACACCGATAAGCTACTTCGATGCTATAGGGAATACATGGCTTTTTCTGTTGATAAACCACCTACACAAAGACAGTTCATTATGAACCTGGAAGAAAAGATACAAGACCCCGATTTTGAAGGTGATCTTTATGGTTTGCTGCGGCCTGCTGTGAAATACAACCAAAATAAAGCATACGAGTTAATAAAAACCGAGCTTATCGAAAAACTATAGGATGAAGATGGCTAAAGGTATTTACGAAAGGAATGGCAACACTGATTAACTTTGCGCCAGGCAACATTCTCCCCGCGCCCTGCCCCCAGCCCCTTGATAAATCAAGTTTAGAATATTTTCGCCTCTACGGAGAAGGTTCAGCTGAGGCTGGTTTCGACTACGCTCAACCACCAGCCTCAGTTGTCTCTATTTTTGCAGGCTCAGCCTGCTTTATCAATCAGATTTTTTAGAAAGAAAAACAGGCAGAGCCTGGGAAAATAAAACAGACTAGTCCAAGCCTCGTCCAAACACCGAGATGGAACGGCTCTCTAACCCGGCAACCGGCAGCGTAAGGGATGGCAGCCCTGAAAGGGATGCCAGCCCTGATTACTTTGTGCCATGCACAAATCTCCCCGCGCTTTGTGCCTTGCTGAATCCTGTTTATCATACTTTCGCCTCTACGGAGCATGTTCAACTGAGGCTTGGTGGTTGAGCGTTGTCGAAACCAGCCTCAGTTGCATCTATTTTTGCAGGCTCAGCGTGCTTTATCTATCTATTTTTTTTCTGCAAAGTAAAAAGGCAAAGCCTGTAAAAATAAAACGGACGAGGCTCAGCCTCGTCTAAACACCGAGATAGAACGGCTCTAACCCAGCAGCCATTAGCGTAAGGGATGCCAGCCCTAAAACGGATGGCAACCCTGATTAACTTTGTGCCTTGCTGAATCCCGTTTATCATATTTTCGCCTCTACGGAGCATGTTCATCTGAGGCTTGGTGGTTGAGCGTAGTCGAAACCCGCCTCAGTTGCATCTATTTTTGCAGGCTCAGCCTGCTTTATCCATCTATTTTTTTCAGCAAGGAAAACAGGCAGAGCCTGTAAAAATAAAACGGACGAGGGCTTCGACAAGCTGGCTTCGACAAACTGACTTCGACTACGCTCAGTCACCACAGCCACCACAGCCACCGAAGCTTCGTCCAAACACCGATATGGAACAGGCATCAGTTCTCAGCCGGGGCAGTGTAAGGGATGGCGATCCTGATTACTTTGTGCCATGCAACAATCTCCCCGCGCCATGCGCCTTGTGCCCTACTAAATCGCGATAAGGTACCAATCCAAATTGGTTGTGTAAGTGTACCATTTGAACGTAGTGATGAAGAAGTAAACGAAATATTACATTTACACAGACGTTATGCACAAGGCTGGTGTCGGACTCGGAGAAAACACCCAGATAGAATTTCGGAAATTCATTCACCAAGAGACTTTATGACTTATGAAGACAACAGATAAGAAAACATTTGACGCGGTGAAATTCATGCGCGACCAACGTGAGAAGTTAAGTGAGAAACTTTCCAAAATGACCAAAGAAGAAATCATCCCGTATTTCAGAAAGAGAAGACAGGAAAGTTCGACAAAGCCCAGTGCATAATAAAGGCTATAAAAAATGGCGCGGGAATTACATAAATAAAAGTTCGTAACCCACAGCCAGAAGCGTAAGGGATGCCAGCCCTGAAAGGGATGGCAACCCTGATTAACTTTTCTCCATGCCACAATCTCCCTGCGCCCTGCCCCCAGCCCACTCCCACAACAGCCAAATTTAAAATCATTCTTAATGAAATAGTTTTACTTTTACCGCGCAATTTAATTAGCAAGGCAAATGAGGAATCCTGTAATCACATTGGCCATTGACTCCCACCGCGATACATCGTTGGTGAGCAAGAACGTTGAGAAAGGTGCTCGCCTCACCAGTAAATTAAAAAGAGTGTATGCCACCCGAAGTCAAAGCAGAACGTTTTGTTACAATACCGACAGTGATTTTAAATTAAGAAATTCCTTTGTACACAAACCCACCCAAATTGGATGTGTAAATGTACCTTTAGCAATTAGTAATGGTGAAATGAACTTAATATTAGATTTCGCAAACATTATTGGGCATACAAAACAGAATCGTACAAACTTAGAAAATGAGAAAACATGAAGACTAGAGAAAGCGAAAGCGATCAGTTCGGGACATTTATCTCCGGATTAGCATTTACCGGAGTTTTGGCCATTATCCTATTTCTTTTTTGCTTTGCAATTGATGAAAGTTGGTTCGATTATAGTTTAACTTTCATACTTATTGCAATAATATGTATTGGCTTTTTTATCAGTGGGTTAAAAAGAATTGGAAGAAAACAGCTAGGTTTTTTGGTAAAACTTGGTAAGCCTGATTTCACTCTCGCGTATACACAAGGAATTTATTGGATTTTCCCATTATGGAAATTTGAGCAAAAGCCAGATTTCAATTACAAAGTCAAGGGTGAAGAAATAAAATTAAATCTCTTGACAAAAAATGAAATACCGTTAGATGTTAAAGTGAATTACTGTTGGGAAATAAAAGATTTGAAAAAAATTGATGAGAATTCAGATAGCATGTTGATTAAAGAATCTGTTGAATATGAGTTATCCAATTACATTAGAAACAAAAATTCAATTGAAATCTTTGCAGATGAATCAAACGCAAAAAAAATGATGATAAAACTCTTTGAAGAGGTTGGAGAAGGTATTGGTATTTTAATTTCGAAAGTTATTCCTTTAATCAAATATGAAGAAAAATACACCGCCATCGCTGGGAACATAGAATATAAATATAAGGCCCTTGAGAGGGAACTGCTTTACAGCCAAAAAGAAAAAAGAATGAATCTGGAAATCGAAAGGGATAATATGATTCTGACATTCGAAAAACTAGGAATTCCAAAGGAAGATGCGCTAAGTTACCTCAAAGTACTAAAAAACCAAGTTAATGTAAATGAAAATACTTATAATGTTAATGTTGACGGGCTAAACAAAGTGATAGATTCAGTAATTCTTTTTTTAAAAAGTAACCTATGAAGAACAAACTAATATTTGTAATTTTAGTCTTTGTACTACTTTTCGGCTTGATTTTCATCATTAGCAAGAATCGAAATGCTAGAGAAAAAGAACGAATTGAAGAAAAAATCCTTACCGACCGTGCACAATTTGTTCAAGACAGCCTTCAAAATATTCAGGCAAATGATGCAAAATCAAGAACAAGTGTTTTAAGTGAGACTGGCAAAAATAAAAGCGGTGGAAATTCGCCAACAGAAGATTTCGGTTCCTATCTGAATGCATCCATTACCAATACAAGCAGTATTGATATTGCTGTAACAGTAGTTGATGAAAATGGGAATATTGCTTCTTCGATATCGAGTTCGATCGCTAACATTTATACCCAGACCGGCAATAATGGAAAGACTGGTTTAATAAGAAGTTCCTTTCTTCATAAATCGGGTTTTCAAGAATTATTTGAAGGTAACTCTGAAATAATTGGTAAGTTAAAACTCAATAAGCATGCTGATTACGTTGCTATCGGAAAAATTAGTTACTCTATTAGACCGGGAACTTCGGTTAATGCTACATTTGTTTGCACGGTTTCTTTAACCATGAATATCATTTCTGCGAACCAAAAATGTTTGGTTAAAAGTTTTACTTGTTCTGCAAACGGGAATGGTACAACTGAAGACCAAGCTAAAAAATATGCAATCGATAAACTTTTAAATAAATACATTTCAGAATACTCATCAATTTAAATCAAACGGATATGAAAAAAGTCTTGTTACTATTTTGTTTGTCATTTATCTTTTGTTTCGCTTTTTCACAAAGCACTTTTGATAAATCATTGGATGAAGTTAGTGCTGATATTGCTGGAAAGTTAATCCAGAAAGATATAAAAAAGGTTGTTGTACTTTTTGTTACTGATGCTAGTAATGCGCCAACAGTTGCTGGTAAATACATTGCAGATAATATTTCATTTAATCTCGTCAACCATCCTGCCAATTTTTTAGTTTTTCGAAGAGAAAATTTGGCAGGGATTACTGAAGCGAAGAAACTTATTGAAGAAGGTTATATTGATGCATCCAAAGCAAAAGAGCTCGGTAAAATACTAGCTGTTGATGCCATTTTAATTGGCAATTATATTGTTTTACCAACTACACTAAAACTCTCAATTGAGGCTTTAGATGTAAACACTGGTTCTGATATTGCAGTAGCTCGGAAAGATTTACCTATTACAACGGATGCAAGTGCCTTATTAGGTGTTTCAGCGGGTAGAGGTTTTAATAATCGTCCACTAAATTCGAGTGAGAGTTATAATAATCCCGAGACTGTAAACCAAGATTGTGACACTAAAAATACAGGTGATTATTGTGTCTTAAATAGCACGAATTCAGGAAAGGTCTTTAGAATATATCTTCAAGAGAAATCACAAACGAGCTTTAATATGAATGTATTAGGTCCACTTGCTGGCAAGCAATTTGAAGATATTAGTTTATCGCCCGGTGAAAATAAATGTGTCTATAATTGGGATGCACGCTCTTATCAATCCGAAATTTGGGGGAAAAATTCAAGAAATGAAACTGTTGTTCTTAGAAGTTCAAATATATTAATTGAAAAATGCAAGTCAAAAACATTTGTAATAAAGTAGATATTAATGGATTACGCCCGATAACAAAGTGTATCAGTAATAAGCGTTTCAGTCGTAATTCAAGCAGTCTGCCCCGCTCAGACCCTGGTTTCGGCAGACAGGAAAGTAGCCCGCAATCCCTTACTGCTGCTACACTCGTCCGTTATCAATTATCGAAACCGTAATCGTTCAGAGTAAAACAGCCAAGACCCTGTAAAAACACTCT